>DATBGM010000153.1:0-23162 GCA_036557945.1 Bryobacteraceae bacterium
TCTGGATATTCACGCGAGCGACAGACGTCCGTCGCGCATGGCCACGGTACGATCCGCGAAAGCCGCGGCTTCCGGGTTGTGGGTGATCATGAGAATTGTCTGGCCGATATCCTTGTTCAGCTTGCGCAGGATTTCGAGCACGGCTTCGGAATTGGCGGTATCCAGGTTGCCGGTGGGTTCGTCCGCCAAAAGAATGGCCGGCTGATTCACCAGCGCGCGGGCGATGGCAACACGCTGCTGCTCGCCGCCTGATAGCGCTCGTGGCCGGTGACTCAGGCGATGCGCGATCCCGAGCTGTTGAAGAATGCCGGCGAACCCGGGCGGTTCGTTCGAAAATCCAGCCAAAGCCTGTGCGATGGCAATGTTGTCCTTTGCCGTCAGGGTCGGCAGCAGGTTGTACTTTTGAAAAACAAAGCCAACTTTCTTCTGGCGCATTTCGGTGCGCTCGGAATCGGTCATGCGGCGCAGCTCCTGGCCGTCGATCCAGACTTCGCCGTCGCTGGGCGGGGCAAGGCCGCCGAGGATATGGAAGAGCGTCGATTTCCCTGAGCCGGAAGGACCGATGACGGCGAGAAACTCGCCGCGCGCAACGTCCAGATCCACACCGCGCAAGGCCTGCACCGGAACCTCACCCGAATGGTAGGTTTTCTGCAGGCCGCGCACGCGAATGATCGGCCCGTCGTTATTCATAAGCGAGCGCCTCGATGGCATCCTGGCGAGCTGCTTTCAAGCCCGGATAAAGAGCGCCGAGCAGAGCGCCGGCAATCGCGATGCCAGCCGCAATGGGCCACCAGGAAGGCACGTTCACGATCTGCAGCGAGGCCGGGCGGAGCGCGGTGATGATGGATTTGGCCGCCAGCGACAGAACAATGCCGATGACCGAGCCCAAAAGCGCAAGGACCAGAGCTTCGCGTACCAGCAGGTCGATGATCGTATGCGGCTTGGCACCCAGCGCTTTTAAAATGCCGATTTCACGCGTGCGCTCCACAACCGCTGTGTACATCGAAAGGAAAACGACCAGGAATCCCACCAGCACGGCGAGCCCGGTGATGACTCGGATGAACACTTTGAGTTGCGGGATATTGTTGATGCTGAATTGCGAGAGAAGATCCTGCATGGAGATCGCGCGCAGGTTACCTTTGAGCAGATTATTTAATGTTGCGACTTCCTGACCGGTGAGTTGAGGATTATCGAGTTTGACCAGTATTTGCGTTACACGCGGCGGATCGAGACTCGCCATGGCGGCCTGCACGCTGCGCAGCGGCGCGATGATGCGGCCCAGAACGCCGCCTTCCATGATGCCCGAGACATGCCAGGGACGGTTTAGCAGGGTAATCTGCTGACCGACCTGGACTTGGTCTTGTTTGGAGTAATACTGATCGATCAGAATTTCGTTGCCGGTCGTCGGAAGTTGCCCGGCGACGAGCCGGATGCCGCCACTCATCCTGTTTAGACCGGCAATATCGACGCCGCTCATCGTGGTGAGCAGGGCGACGCTGGTAGAAAAGACCGGTAGCGCCTGTTCGACGTGAGGCTGCTTAGCAACGAACGGGACAAAATTCTCAGGAACCTGTCCGGCGGAAAAGGAAATCGTTGCGCCGCCATTATCCGGTTTTAAAAAGATATCGGCGCCGGTGCCTTTCTGGCGGGAGGCGGATTCTTCCAGCAGTCCGTTGCTGAGCCCGATGAGCGTGAGAATCGACATAACCTGCACGCCGATGACGAGCGCCGAGAGCAGCGTGCGGATCCAGCGGTGACGGAGATTTTCCAGAACTAACTTGTTAATCACGTTGCGTCTTCGCCTCGCTGATAAAACGCGGGCTCATCCTGCTCGCCTCATGGCTGAGTCTCAAGAAAGTCGGCGGCTACTTTTTGGACCGGCTGGCGGTCGAATTCAACGCGGCGGTTGAGCGCGCGCATGGTGTCGTCGCCGATGCGATTGGAAAGCATGGTCAGGGCTATCTTCACGTCCGGCCTCTGCACCAGCAGATCCTGGCGGGCAACGAAGCAGGCGTTGTAAGGCGGAAACGCTTTTTTGTCATCCCTCAGTGTCATTATCGCGGGGTCGGTTAGCTGCGCATCGGTCGAGTTGCCCGCCGCCATATCCACCTGCTTCTGCTCGAGCGCTTTATAAAGAAGACCGAGATCCATGCTCTTCGGTGTTCCCTGCCAGTGGAGCCCGTAGACCTGGTTGAGGCGGCGCAGGCCATCGGGACGGGTAAGAAATTCGTAGCCGATGCCCAGATGCCAGCCGCGCGCTGTTGCAGAGGTGAGATCCGGCGCGCGGAGGCGTTTACCGTCCTCCCTGCGAATAGCCATGGCGAAGGTATCGTTGAAGCCGAGCGGCGGAAGCCAGACCAGGTGAAAACGGCGCAAGTAAGCTTGTTTGACGGCCAGATAGGCCTGCGCCGGTTCGGCCGGAACGGACTGTTTGAGAACCACGCTCGCGCCCGTGCCGGTGTATTCAGGGTAGATATCGACATCCCCGCGCAGGATGGCTTCGTGCGTCAGCAGCGTGCCGCCGAGGTTGAACTTACGTTCGACGCGGATGTGCAATTTGCGCTCGAGCTGCTGGGCGGCGATTTCACCAAGGATAAGTTGCTCGGTGAAGTTCTTGGAAGCAACGGTAATGGTATGCGAACGGGAGCAGGCGCAGCTAAGAACGGATAGCACGCAGACGAGCAGGCGCTTCACCGGGCGGTCACCCGGCGTTCCAGAGCGGACATCCCGGCGTCGGCCACGAGAGCCAGGACGGCAGCGGGGATTGCGCCTGCGAGGATTTCCATCGTATTGACTGACGCTACGCCGCGGAAAATCAGTTCGCCCAAACCGCCGCCCCCGATCACGGCGGCAATCACGGCCGTGCCGATGTTGGTAACCAGCGCAATGCGGATACCGGCAAGAATGGTGGGCGCGGCCAGCGGCAGCTCGACCAGGCGCAGCAACTGGCCATCGGTCATTCCCATCGCGACAGCCGCTTCGCGTACCGGCGGATCGACGCTCTGAATGCCGACGATGGTATTGCGCAGCACCGGCAGGAGTGAATAAAGTACGAGTGCGAGCATGGCGGTGTGGCGGCCGATGCCGCCGATGAGAGGCACAGGCAGTAGAAAGCCGAACAGCGCGAGGCTGGGAATGGTTTGGAGCACGCTGGCAATGCTGACCGAGATCCGGCGCAGGGCGGGGCGGCGCGTGCCGGCGATCCCGAGGCCCACACCGATAATCACCGCCAGCCCGCAGGAAACGGCGACGATGAGAATGTGTTCGCCGGTGAGGGAGACGACGTCAGAAAGAAGACTGCGAAGAACGGTGGGGTCCATAATTTGCGCTGGCTTCAGTTTTCCGGGCCTGGTTGATTTCCGATCTTTTGCTCCGTTTTGACCGAAAACAGATGGCATTTTTCCAACTGCTGCCGGAAACGAAAGCGGGCATGCATGAAGAGAGCCGCCCGGGCATCGCCGCTGCCTTCCACTGTTTTGGTGATCCAAACACCGTCCGGCTCGCGCTGCTGGACGACATGCAGCCAGAAACCCTTATGCAGGTTGGCGAGCAGGCCGGCCCCGATTTTGATATCGTGCGTCGTTTCAAAACGCACTTCCACCGGTGTCCCCGATTCTTCGTCGATGGCGATCTGGCCGGTCAGCACCTTGGCAAAGCGCTCCTGCAGGTTTTTGGGATCAAAGTCCGGGTCGCCGGAGAGGTCGTATCGTAGCGTAGGGCGACCCTCGCGCTGCTCGCGCCGGCCGTTTGTCAGGCGCAGCGCGCGCAGAAACATGTCGGCCTGCTTCTCGTCGTGCTTTTGGGCCTTCTCGGCTGCTTCCTTGTCGCTGAATTTTTTGACTTTTTTATCGACCCGCTCCTGCTCTTTCTTAGCATCCGACGAACTGAGCGGCTTCCCGTCGCGTTCGAGTGTGTGCTCGATTTCGATGCCATTGACGAAGAACTGCTCCGTTACCGACGAGCGGCGTTTCTTGAGCGAGCCGTCGGAATTGAGTTCGTCGCCTTGTTCATGGACGATACAGGAATAGTTTTCCAGGGCCGCTTCGGAGTTGCGCCAGCTTGCGAGCATGCGCTGCTTGATGGCTGCGCCATCCGGAACGGGAGCGGACAGGAGAGTGCCCAGTAGGACGGCCAGCAGGAGGCCGATGGCTGTCACGCGGGCCTCAAAGCGGCGGGCAGCGTCTCGCGAAAAGAGCGCGCGACGGGCGTTTCGGCGCGCCAGAATTCTTCGGGCGTCACGACGGTTTCGAGCTTGCCGCGGCCGAGGATGGCGATGCGGGTCCCAACCATCAGAGCCTCCAGCAGGTCGTGTGTTACGAAAACCGCGCTCAGGTTGTACTCGCGTCGCAACTGCGCAAACTGCTGCTGCATCTCATGGCGGGTAACCGGGTCCAGGGCTCCGAAGGGTTCATCGAAGAGCAGCAGCATGGGCTCGGCGGCGAGCGCTCGGGCAACCGCCACGCGCTGACGCTGGCCGCCCGAAAGCTCCCGCGGGTAACGGTCTGCAAGCCCTTCCAGGCCGAGTTGTCCAACGAGTTTTTGCACGCGCTCATGGCGCTCCGCGGCGGGCCGGCCGAGGAGTTCCGGAACCAGACTGATGTTGCGGCGGACGGTCCAGTGCGGGAGCAGTCCGAATTCCTGGATCACATAGCCGATTTTCCGGCGCAGCCGGATGGGATCGAGGCCGGCGATGTCCTCGCCGTCAATCGAGATGGTGCCGGCGGAGGGCTCAAGCAAACGATTGATGAGGCGAAGAGCCGTCGTTTTGCCGGAACCGCTGGCGCCCAGCAGCACCAGGACTTCCCCGCGCTCTAACCCGAACGTAACGTCTTCGAGAATCGGGCGCTGCCGAACGGAATAGCTGACGTGCTGAAAGGATAGATAAGGCAACGAAGACCGGAACCGCTCCTCCTAACAGCATGGCAAACGTGGGATAATTACGGGCAGGTGGAGTCTCGTACCTGATCGTTGCGCCTGTCGCTGCCCCCGAATGATCTGGAAAACGGATTGCTACTAATCAGGCATTCCGACCACTAAAGTTTTTAATATTCCTGTTTAGCTCGCGATGGCGTATCACATACAACCTTTGAAAGAATTCCTCGTACGGCCGGCGCTGCCCGCTGCTTTGAGCCGCCTTTCCGAAATCGCTTACAACCTGGTATGGAGTTGGGATCACTCGATCCGCGCTGTGTTTCGGCGGCTGGATCCGGCATTGTGGAAGGAATGCAACCATAATCCGATCGAGGTACTGGGGCGCATCCCGCAGGAGAACCTGAACCGCGCCGCGGCTGATCCGCGTTTTCTGCTGCAATACAGACGTGCCTGCGAACGGCACGACAGCTACCTGCAGGCGGGCACACCGACGGCGGCTACGCCGCGCATCGCCTATTTCTCGATGGAGTACGGCCTGCTCGATTGCATGCAGATTTATTCCGGCGGTTTGGGCATTCTTTCCGGGGATCATTTGAAAGCGGCCAGCGACCGCGATTTTGCTTTGACCGGAGTCGGTCTGCTCTATCAGCGCGGTTATCTGCAGCAGCATTTGAATCCGGACGGGTGGCAGCAGGAGCGGACGCCGCTGAATGACTTTTACACGCTGCCGGTGCGGCCCGCGACCGACGAAAAGGGCGGGGATGTTATCGTCAGCCTCACGCTTCCCTCGGGCGAAGTGTTTCTGAAGGTCTGGCACATCGATGTGGGCCGGGTAAAGCTCTATCTGCTCGACAGCAACATCCCGCAAAACCGGCTGGCTGCGAACCGGGAGATTACCGACCAGCTCTACGGCGGGGACATTCACAAACGCATCTCACAGGAAATTGTGCTTGGAATCGGCGGCTTGCGAGCGTTGAAGGCGCTGGGCATTCAGCCGACCGTCCACCACATGAACGAAGGGCATTCGGCATTCCTGGCGATCGAGCGTGTGCGCGTGCTGATGCAAGAGCAGCACCTGACCTTTGAGCAGGCGCTCGAGGCCACGCGCGTGAATAACGTATTTACCACGCATACGTCAGTGCCGGCCGGCATCGACCTGTTCGATACCAATCTGATTTACGATTACTTCCACACCTACTGTGAGCAGGCAGGAATTCCGTTTGAGATTTTGACGGCTCTCGGACGCAAAAACCCGGGCGATTCTTCCGAGCGTTTCTCGATGGCTGTGCTGGCGCTGAAAACTTCCGCCTTCCGCAATGCGGTGAGCGCGCTGCACCGGCATGTGTCGCAGGAGATGTTTCAGGACTTATGGCCGCGCCTGCCGGTTAACGAAGTACCGATCACCTCGATTACGAACGGCGTGCATTCGCCGACCTGGATCAACGGCGATCTGGCAGGAATTTACGACCAGTATCTGCAGCCGGACTGGCGCGAACGTCTGGAAGACACCAAGATGTGGGAGATGGTGCACGAGATCCCGAACCAGGAGATCTGGGAAGTGCACCGGAAGCATAAGCGGCGCATGGTGGCATTTGTGCGCGAACGGGCGGTGGCATCCGCTACCCAACGGAAATCTTCGGCGGCAGAGCTGCGGCGGCTGCAGGAAGTTCTCGATCCGGATGTATTTACCATCGGTTTTTCGCGGCGGTTCGCGACTTACAAGCGCGCCACGTTGATTTTCCGCGATGTAGAACGCTTGAAACGCATCCTGAATAACCCGGCGATGCCGGTGCAGATCGTAATTGCAGGGAAAGCGCATCCCAAGGATCATCCGGGCAAGACGCTGATCCGGGAGATTTACAACCTCTCGCGCGAGCCGGAGATTTCCAAGCGCCTGATCTTTGTCGAAGATTACGGCATCCAGGTCGCGCGCGAGCTGGTACAGGGTGTCGATCTGTGGCTAAACAACCCGCGCCGCGGAGAAGAAGCATGCGGCACGAGCGGCATGAAAGCCTCAATGAACGGCGTGTTGAATTTCAGCGTGCTCGACGGCTGGTTCGACGAAGCCTACGAGCTCTCTGGCGGCTGGGCGCTCGGTGACCGCGCGGCCTATTCCGAAGATCAGGACGACATTCATGCAAGCGCTATCTATTCCACCCTGGAAAATGAGATCGTTCCGCTCTTCTATGAAAATCGTGGCGCTGATCAGGATGTGCCGTCCGAATGGGTACGCCGCATGAAGACCTGCATCGCGCACATTACTCCGCGCTTCAGTTGCGGACGCATGGTAGCGGAGTACATGTCGGAGCTGTATCAGCCGGCGCATAATCTATGGCGAAATATCGCGGCCAACGACTTCGAAGCGGCGCGCCAGAAGACCGTGTGGAACGAGCGCATGAACGCGACCTGGGACCGGATTCGTTTTGTGGATCTGGGCGCCGGGCCCGGTGACGCCGTCATGAGCGGTTCATCGGTACCCCTGCGCGCTATCCTGGAGGTAGGCGAGCTTTCGCCATCGGAACTCCGCGTCGAAGCCGTAATCGGTCAAATCGGCGTGAACGGAGAGTTACAGAGCACTTACACATTACCGTTAGTACCTGTAGAACAGCAGGGTAGCTCCGTCGTCTTTGCGAATGAATTTACTGTGCAGCAGACCGGGCGAGTGGGTTACTCCGTGCGTGTGAGTCCGAATCACTTCGATAACCCATTGACACGGCCGTGTAATGCGCTGCTGAAATGGGTCTCGGACTAATAAGAGCTTGCCAGGATCCGAACAGCCCGGATTGTCTACACAGAGACAAAGCTTAGTAAGAAAGATTGTATAAAACGCTAGCTTTCGGACGAAATACATGGTACATACAAAGCAGGTGCAGGCGGGACCTGGCACTGATTCCTTCCGATCTCGTGTCCCGCTTCCAACACCCAAGATCCAGCATTTGAGAAGTATTTTGTCCAGTCTGGAACTGAATTAGATGTACGTCTGCCGAGAGAGTCTGCGCGCGAAGTGTTCGTGTGCCCAGAAAACGGCAGGCGAGTCAAGGAGCCGATCCAAAACAATATGGACGGAGATCGAAAGTATAGACAACATGGTTATCAGGACGCGGATCGTGCGTCGCGGCCGTCGAACGGAGACCGGCCACGCCCGCACGGACCCAAGCTTCCGCTCGATATAACCGGACCCAAGCTTCCGCGCCTGGTTCAGAATGTGGCGGCCTCGCGCTGCTTCAATTGCGCAGTAACATTGCCGCGCGACGCCGACTTTAGCGGCAAGTGTTTTAAATGCGGAGCGGACTTGCACTGCTGCAAACAGTGCGTTCATTTTGACTCCTCGACTCGCTTCCAGTGCACGAAACCGATTCCGGCGCGCATTGCCGTGAAGGACCAGGCAAATAGTTGCGAGCTGTTCACACCACGTGTGACGGTAGCGCGCGATGCCCAGCCGCAAGGGCCGGCGGCGCGGGTCGCTTCATCGAGCGCGTTGCCTGCACCGCGGAGCGCCAGCGATGCGCGGGCGGCATTCGACAGCCTGTTTAAAAAATAAATGACAGGAGACGGAAGCAGGCAGGCGGAGACGTCTGTCCTTTGCGATGGCTGCGCCTAAGATAAAAAAGAAAGGCGCCGCGAGCTCGAAGGCGAGCCCGATGCCCCGTCAGGGCGCTATTCCGTGCCTCATCATCGTGTCGCTGGTGCTGATCGTGGTCGGCCTGTTGCTATATTTTTCCCTGCGCAGCGCGAGTTGAAGAATTCATGACAAGAACGGATGGACGGCGGCCGGATGAGTTACGGCCGACGCGAATCACGCCCGATTACCTGGTAACCGCGGAAGGATCGGTGCTGGTCGAGGCCGGCAATACGCGCGTATTATGCGCGGCATCGGTGGAAGATACGGTGCCCGGTTTTCTGCGCGGCGGCGGCAAGGGATGGATCACGGCCGAATATTCCATGCTGCCGCGAGCCACCATAACCCGTACCCCGCGAGAGATCACCAAAGGCCGGCCTTCCGGCAGAACGCACGAGATCCAGCGGCTGATCGGGCGTTCGCTGCGGGCGGTCGTCGACCTGGCGGCCCTGGGCGAGCGCAGCATTATCGTTGATTGCGATGTGCTGCAGGCCGATGGCGGCACCAGAACGGCGGCCATTACCGGCGCCTATGTGGCCTTGGCCCTGGCCATCGGCACACTGGTGAAGTTCAAGGTCCTGGCGCGTACGCCGCTGATTGATTCGGTAGCCGCCACCAGCGTAGGCATTGTCGCGGGCACGCCGATGCTCGATCTGGCTTATGAGGAAGACTCGCAGGCCGACGTGGACATGAACGTTGTGCTCACCGGCTCCGGCAGGTTCGTCGAACTGCAGGCGACGGCCGAGCATACCGCGTTCGACGATGCGGAGATGGCGCGAATGATCGCACTCGCGCGCGCCGGAATCAGCCAGCTCAAGGCACTTCAGCAGGACATCCTGGCGCAGCGCACGTGAAGGCGGCCGTCTACTGCTCATCGAGCAATCCCGGAAAGCTACGCGAGTTCGCGCTGGCTGCTGGCGAATTCGGGGAGCTCCCGTTTGTCGTGGAACCGCTGCCCGGCTTGAAAGAGATCCGGCCTCCAGCGGAAAATGGGGCCACTTTTGAAGAAAACGCCGCGGCGAAAGCTTTGTACTATTCGCAGTTCACTTCAGTACTGGTATTCGCCGATGATTCCGGGCTGGAAGTAGATGCGCTGGCAGGCGCGCCGGGCGTTTGTTCGGCGCGGTATGCCGGCCGCGACGCGTCGGATGAAGCAAATAACGCTTTGTTACTCGAGCGCCTGGCAGGATCGCGAGATCGCCGGGCGCGTTTTGTCTGCGTTCTCGCGCTGGCGCAGGCAGGCCATATTTTGGGCCATTTTCGCGGAGTTGTCGAGGGTGAAATGCTGCAGGAGGCGCGCGGGCGGAACGGATTTGGCTATGATCCGCTGTTCTTCTACCCGCCGCTTGGTTGTTCGTTCGGCGAAATCGCACCGGCGGAAAAGTTTCGTGTCAGCCATCGCGGACAAGCGCTGCGAATACTATTCGCACATCTGCGCTCGCTCGTTGCGGACAATAGCCGGTAGCATTATGATCCGCTAAAATACGGCTGTGCACAAATATGTGCTCCACAACGGCAATGTAGAAGAAGCAGGCAAAAAGCTGCTATCTGCGGGGCAAGTCGGGTTTCTGAACGGCTGGGGTGTATTCAGTACGCTGCGCGTGACGAACGGCGTTTTGTTCGCCTTCGAGAGGCATTACGCGCGTATGAAGCGCGATGCGCGGCGCTTGCATGTGCCGTTCCCGTTTTCGCCGGATGAACTGAGCGGCGCTCTGGCTTCATTGATCGAAGCCAACAAGGCATTCGACGCGGTATTGCGTGCCGCGCTGATAAGAAATCGCGGCGGGTTATTCGAAGGTCCGAATATCGAAACCGACTGCGAGCTCATCGCGTTTACCGCGCCTCTGGCCGATTGGGGCCACGGCGTTCATCTCACCTACGTTCCGAACGGCCGTTTTGGGGCGTCGCCGTTCGCAGGCGCGAAAGTTACCTCGTGGGCAGAAAATCTCACCTGGTATGAAGAGGCGCACGAAGAGGGCTTCGATGAAGTCGTGCTGCTGAATGAGCTCGGCCAGGTGAGTGAGTGTACGTCGGCCAATATCTTTGCAATTCAAGGCAGCGAGGTTTGGACTCCGCCGTTAGCCACTTCGGGGTGTTTGCCCGGAGTGACGCGCGCCATCTTGCTGGAAGAGATTCATCTGGACGGAATCGAAATCGTCGAACGGGAACTGACGCCCTCGGAGCTCGAAGCAAGCGATCGCGTCTTCATTACTTCCACAACGCGCGATCTGCTTCCGGTTCTGGCCGTCGATCGTCTTTCGCTCGGGCAGGAGACGGCGGTTTTCGATCTCCTCTCGAGGGCATTCGCCTCCTATCGCAGCAGCTACACCAGGAGAGCCATTTCCCGAAGGCTTTTGGTGCACTCATGAGACACCCCGATTTCACGTGCCATCGCTGCGGTAGCGCAAATCTAAAACGTTCCCGTCAGACCACTTTGCGTGATGTGCCGAAGATGGCTCTCGGCCGGTACCCGTTCCGCTGCCTCGACTGTAAGGAGCGCAACTGGATCGACCTGCGGCTTTTCTCGACAGGCAAACAGATGAGATGTCCCCGCTGCCTGAGCGTCGATGTCGCGCCGATATCTTCCCCGCGGCTGGGCGGCGGCTTCTGGAGAAATCTTCTGCTCTCGATCGGCGGACATGCGTACCGCTGTTCGGTTTGCACAAACAAGTTCGTCAGCTTCAAAAAAACGGAACAGCAACACCCGGAGCAGCAACAGCCAGAGCAGCAACAGCCGGGGCAGCAACAGCCAGGGCAGCAACAGGGAGACAACCATCTCCGGCAAGCCGGGATACCCTCGGCTGCCGGCGCAGCCAAGTAACGATCCGCAGAGTCGGCCGGCCAGGACGCTGCAGCACTACGCCATCGGCGCGAGCTTTTGCTTGGAAAGAATCAAGAGCGAGCCGACCTGTTCGCCGATGGTGGTAAGCATCTCCATATCATCGCCGGAGTGCACACGCGCTTCGCGGTTCTGCACATTGATCACGCCGACAACTTTGCCTTGCGCAATGATGGGCACCGACAGAAATGCTTCGAAGGTGTCCTGCGGAAGATCTTTGAAGAACTTAAACCGCGGATCGCTGTAGGCCTCGCGCGAGATCGCAAGCAGGCGGCGTTCGCGCGCAACCCAGCCGGTCAGTCCTTCGCTTTTTCGAAGACGCACTTTGCCGACATTGCGCTGATCCGGGTCGCTCGTAGCATACAGAACCAGCTCGTCGTCTTCCGCCAGATAAATCAGGCAGGAATCGCATTTCAGAAAATCGCTGATGAGAGTGACGATTTCATGCAGGACATGGTCGAGATCCATATCACGCGTCATCAGCCGGCTGACGCGCTGAAAAAGACGGAGTTGCTGCTCGACTCGTTCGAGGCGAGCTTCGAGTTCCCGAGTCTTCACAGCCAATTATTATCCCAAAGCATTCGCGTTTTAGTTCTACATGTACCTGTACTGGTAAGCGGCGATTCATGCCGTGCCGGAGTAGTACCATGTAGGCAGCTAATGCGAGGAGAAAACCTTTTACATGTGGAGTAAACGTAGAGAAGACGAGCTGCCGCAGCGGTCCGAATCGCGGTCGCCTACAGCGCCCACATCCACGCCCCAGCTTGAATCACAACGAAGAGAGAGCAATTTTATGGCATCCCCTAACCGGAATTTTGAGCCCGAAACGGGCAGTCGCGGCGGTCCCGCAATTCTTGGCAAGAATGTGACGGTGAAAGGTCAGATCTTCGCGCGCGAAGACCTCACCATCGACGGCGAAGTAGAGGGCACGGTCGAGTGCCACGAGCACCGTCTCACAATCGGTCCCAACGCGCGCGTCCAGGCTGGCTTGAAAGCGCGCGAGATCGTCATTCAAGGCTCGATTCACGGCAATGTCGATGCCACCGACAAGATAGACATTAAGAAAGAAGCCAAGCTGGTGGGTGATATCAAAACCAGCCGCATTGTGATCGAAGACGGCGCCTATTTCAAGGGCAGCATCGATATATCAAAGCCGAACGCGGCGGCAAAGCCGGCCGCGGCAACCGTCGTAACTTCGCCGGCGGTCCCATCGACGCAGAGCGCTCCGCCGGCCACGCAGACCGCTGTCGCGAGTACAGGAGCGACAAGCCGTTAATTTGGTAGTGAGACGCGGAGAAGACGCGGGCCGCAAGCATGATGAGCCCGCGTTTTGCAGCGGCGCGAAGATTCCAAATGAGATTTAGCGCCTCGCGAGGGATACTCACCAGGGCTCCGAAGAGTGAGGGCGCCTCCACCACGCGCCACAGTAGCGGGTTCGAACAGTTCTGCACGATGTTGCAAAACTCTTCGGACCTGTCCATTCTGGACATGTCAGGCGCAAGCCAGGCGAATGTCAGTTTCATCACCGGCTATGGGCACCGCATCTCGTCCGACGACGCCCTCGGTACCATGCAGACTTGTTTCGGAGCCGATTTCTTTTCGAACCAGCAGGCGGCAAGCAACGCCCATCGCTTTCTGGAACAAACGTTGACTTTTCCGGATGAAACGTTCGATGGAGCGCTTGTCTGGGATACCCTGCAGTTTCTGATACCGCCTCTGCTGGAAGATACGGTCGCGAAGCTGCTGCGCGTGATGCGGCCCGGCGCGTTGCTGCTGGCATTTTTCAATTCGGACGAGAAACGGGCGCAGGTGCCGCTGTATAACTACCGCATCCAGGATTCGAAAACGCTGGCGCAGACGCCGCGCGGCGGCTTGCAGCGGGCACAGTACTTTAATAACCGGGTACTCGAGAGACTGTTCGAGAGGGCTTCTTCGCTGAAATTCTTCCTCACGCGCGGCGCTCAACGCGAAGTCATTGTCCGCAAATAATCCGGTTTCAAAAACGCGGCCTCTACAATAAAAGCTTTCGGGGAGCTTTCTCTTTGTCATTGGAAGACGATATTTTGCGGCAAAGGCACGAACGCCTGTCGCAAATCCGGCAGCTCGGTTTTGAACCGTATGGACACGCCTTCGATTTCACGCATACCGTTGCAGAGATTCTTTCGACTTACGGCCAAAAGACAGCCGACGAACTTGCCGCGCGCGTAGACGTGCGCATTGCCGGCCGTATTCAGAGCTTGCGCCGCATGGGCAAAGGCGCGGGCTTCCTTCATCTGCTGCAAAACGGAGAGAAACTGCAGGTCTACATCCGCAAAGACGCGGTAGACGAGAAAAGCTTCGCGCTTTTCGACATTTTGGACATTGGCGACATCATCGGCGTGCGCGGATATCTGTTCCGCACGAAAACCGGCGAGCTGACAGTTCATGCCGAGGAGCTTTTTTTCCTTTCCAAGATCATGCTCGCGCTACCGGAAAAGTGGCATGGGCTCGAAGACGTGGAGACGCGTTACCGGCAGCGGTATCTCGATCTGATTGCGAATCCTGAGCTGCGCAAAACATTTGTGACCCGGTCGAAGGTCATCCGATCGCTGCGGCGGATGCTCGATGAGCGCGGGTTTGTAGAAGTAGAAACGCCCATGATGCAGCTCATCTATGGCGGCGCTGCGGCACGCCCGTTTGTGACGCATCACAACACGCTCGACGTGGACCTGTATCTGCGTATCGCGCCGGAGCTGTATCTGAAGCGGCTGGTCGTGGGCGGGTTCGACCGCGTTTACGAAATTAATCGTAATTTTCGGAACGAGGGAATTTCTACCCAGCACAATCCCGAGTTCACCATGCTCGAGTTCTACCAGGCCTATACCGATTACCGCGGCATGATGGCGCTCAGCAAGGAACTGTTGCGTCAGGCAGCTATCGACGCGACCGGATCGGATCAGGTCGTCTACCACGGCCAAACGCTCGATTTCGGCAACATCCGGCAGCTATCCATGCGCGAAGCCTTGGTCGAATTCTGGCGCGGAGACGACAAACCGGCGCTAACCCAGGTAAGCGATGCAGAATGGTTACGCAAGAATTCGAAGGAACCGTCCGCAGGACTTGCGCTGGTTGATTTATTCGAGCGGCATGCGGAAGAGCAACTCATTCAGCCGACGATCGTCTACGATTTCCCCGTCGAGGTTTCACCGCTTTCGAAGAACAAACCGGAGGAGCCGGCGTTCGTCGAACGATTTGAGCTCTATGCGGCTGGAATGGAACTCGCCAACGCATTTACGGAGTTGAACGATCCACAGGAGCAGCGCCGGCGTTTCGAACAGCAGCTCGAGCGAAAGGCGAGTGGAGACGTGGAAGCCCATCTCATGGATGAGGATTACGTTCGCGCGCTCTGCTACGCCATGCCGCCCGCGGGCGGAGAAGGTATCGGCATCGACCGGCTTACCATGATCCTGACCGGATCGAAATCGATACGCGACGTGATTCTGTTTCCGCTGCTGCGGCCGGAAGGCGAGATCGGTCTCGCGGAACGGTTGCGGGAGCTCGATTCGTAGCGGCATGCGGCGCTTCGAATGGATCGTCGCCATTCGCTATTTACGAGCCAAGCGCAAACAGACCGTCATCTCCGTCATTACTGTGATCTCGATCCTGGGCGTGGCCGCGGGGGTGGCATCGCTGATCATTGCACTGGCAATTAACAATGGTTTTGCGAGCACGCTGCAGTCGAGTCTGCTCAGCGCGACCGCGCATGTGAGCATTCAGGAACGCCATCCCTCGTTCGGAATTGAGAACTGGCAGCAGTTGATTCCGCGGCTGCGGCGTATTCCGCACGTCGTAACGGTCACGCCGGGGCTGTACGACCAGGTCGGATTACGCGGCCCGCTGGTGAGCGTCGGCGCAATTCTCAAAGGTGTGCCGCTGGGTCCGGCTGCGCCCGTTCCCGACATGCTGCGGCATCTGAAGGAAGGCTCGCTTGCGCAATTCGATAATTCGAAAAGCGCGGCGAGCGCGATCGTGCTGGGCGCGCGCCTGGCCGAACAAGCGGGCGTTCGCGTCGGAAGCCCGGTCACGGTTATCGGCAACGAACTCACGCCGTTTTCCATTGCGCCGACACTGTTTCGTTTCCGCGTAGTGGGGATCTTCGAATCCGGATTGTACGACCTCGATTCCACCTGGGCTTTCACGACGCTTTCCGCCGCGCAGCATGTGCTGGGTCTGCCGGACGTAGTGAACGCGATCGAACTGCGGCTCGATGATGCATATCGCGCGGCCGAAGTAGCGCGCGCTGCCGCTCCGATTATCGGCCGCAAGCTTGTTGCCGAGACATGGATGAACCAGAACCGCTCGCTCCTCAACGCACTCAGGCTCGAGAAAGTGGTCAGCCTCATCACCGTCAGCCTGATCGAACTGGTCGCGGCGCTGAATATCCTGGTCGTGCTCGTGATGTTGGTCATGGAAAAACATCGCGACATCGCCATTCTGATGTCCATGGGAGCAAGGCGGCAACAGATCCGCCGTATTTTCATGCTGCAGGGGTTGATTATCGGCGGCCTGGGATCGGCCATCGGGTTGGTAGCCGGCTACACAGCGGCAGCGCTCTGCAACCACTATCGCTGGCTCCGGCTCGACGAGCAAATTTACTCGATCAGCTATGTTCCGTTTCTGAGCCGGCCGGTAGACGCCATCTGGGTAGCCGGGCTTGCGCTTCTCACCAGCTTGGTTGCCACCTTTCATCCTTCGAGCACTGCGGCTCGTATCGCTCCGGCGGAGGCGCTGCGTTACGAATGACCGCAGTTGCGCGACGCTACCAATGGATTGTCGTTCTGATCGCCGCCGCGATTTTTCTCGGCTGCATTATCAGTCCGCCCGCGCTCATGGACGACGTCGATTCCGTGCAGGTGAGCATCGCCCACACGATGGTCCAGACCGGCGATTGGGTAACGCCGCGCCTCGACGGGGTTAAATATTTCGAAAAACCGCCGCTCAAATACTGGCTGATCGCCGTCTTTTTCAAACTGTTCGGCATGCATGATTACATTGCGCGCCTGCCGCTTGCGCTTCTCGATGTCGCATTGTGCTGGCTTGTTTTTCGTATCGGGCTCTGGGCATTCGGCGAAAAGGCGGGCTATTACGCCGGCCTGATTGTTGCAAGCTCCGTCGGGCTTTTTCTGTTTACGCGGGTATTGATCGCCGATTCGCAGCTTACGCTGGCCATCGCATTTTCTCTCTGGTCGTTTGCGCGCGCGCTCGACCCCGACGAGAAACATCCGCGCTTTTGGGGAATCGGCTATTGGGCGAGCATCGCCGTAGCAATTTTGCTGAAAGGACTGATCGGCGCCGTTTTTCCTTTCGGCATCGCGTTCGTGTACCTGCTCGTAACGCGCCAGTTACTCACGCGCGAGACCTGGCGGCGATTGACGCCCGGATGGGGGATCCTGGTCCTATTTGCGATCGCGGCGCCCTGGCATATTCTGGCCACCTTGCGCAATCCGCCGTATCTGCGCTTCGATCTGACGAGCGGCCCCGGAAATTATCGCGGCTTCTTTTGGGCATACTTCTTCAACGAGCACATTCTGCGTTTCCTGAACCGCCGCTACCCGCACGACTACAATACCGTTCCGCGCATCTGGTTCTGGCTCTTTAATCTGCTTTGGTTATTTCCGGGAAGCGCGTATCTGCCGGCCCTGGCGCAGCTCAGGTATCGAGGTGAGGATCGCGCGTCGCGCATGCGCATGCTCGCGCTCATCTGGATCGCGTTCGTGATGTTGTTCTTTACGCTGTCCTCGACCCAGGAATACTACTCGATGCCGGTCTATCCGCCGGTCGCGCTGCTCATCGGCTGCGGAATTGCGGCCGATCTCGAGCGCGGGAAGAATTGGCTGCGCGCGGGCGATATCCTGCTCAGCGTCATCTGGACCGTCGCGCTGGCCGCGATCGTCGCGATCCTGGTGCGTGTCTGGAGTCTTCCAACGCCGGGTGATATTTCGAACGCGCTGGCTTCGCAGAACCAGGCGGCGTACACGCTCTCGCTCGGGCATATGGGCGATCTGACGCTTAATTCGTTCGCCTATCTGCGCATGCCGCTGATTGTCGCTGCCATTGCCGCACTCGTCGGAGCCGTTGGATTGTTGCTGATGCGAAAGCGCCGGATCCTCGTGAGTGCGCTGGCCATGGTCATTTTCTTTCACGCAGCACGGCTGGCCATGGTCACTTTCGATCCGTATCTGTCATCGCGGCCGCTGGCAGAGGCGTTTCTGCGCTCCCCTCCGGGAGAGCTGATCGTTTCGGATCAGTATTACGCGTTTTCGTCGATCTTCTTTTATGCCGATACCAAAGCGTACTTGTTGAACGGCCGGATTAACAACCTGGAATACGGGTCGAACGCGCCCGGCGCGCCGCACGTCTTCATCGACAATAACGACCTGGCGCGCATGTGGCATGAGCCCGAGCGATATTACCTGATTGCAGCGCATGAATTTCTGCCGGATATAGCGAAGGTGATCGGCGTGCGCGATTACATCGTCGTAAAAGAGAGCGGCGGTAAATACCTGGTTACGAACCACCCGTTATAGCGAAATCCCAAACGAGCAGTTGAACTTCCTCCACGTCCTCCTGGTCGGAAAATTCGATAAGCGCATACTCGCCCGGCGTAAGGGGCTTTTCGGGCCAAACACGAAACAGACCATCGGCGAGCTGCTGCTCAAAGGTGTCCATGTGCTTGCGTTCTTCGATCGCCTGCTTGGCGACTGGGACGATGGAGATGTTCTCGACAATGCGCAAATTCTTTTTCGGCGTCAAGCGAACGATACCGAAGCGTTCTTCCTTCGCCAGGCGCAGGAAGAAGCTGGGGCGCGGATCGCTGATCGCAAATTTAGAATGTTCGCCCTTGATAACAACTACCGCCTTGCCCGGGATAAGCGGCACGGGGCTGATCATCTGTAGTGCGCGGCGCTTTTTGTCCGTGATGATCTGGAAATCCGCCGATGGAACGGCATCGATTTTCTCGCCGGTCTTGTAGTACGCCCCGGCGTCCATCGGAATGGCGGCAATTTCGCGGCGCTGCTGGCGCTCGGCCTTTTCCTCTTCGTCTTCGGCGCGGGCTTCGGATGCGATACGCTCGGTTTCCTGCTTATGCTCGCTCTCGGTTTTGGCAAGGTCGACCAGAGAGACGGGTATCTCTTCCCATTGACTACGCTCCGTGCTGTAGAAGCGAACGCGGTCGCCTTCGACGTGATATTCGCGCACCAGGTGATAGCTGCCGTCTTTCAAATAAAGCTTGGAAGCTGCGCTGAAGAGTAGCGCGACAGTGAGCAGGAACAGCAGGAGGAGGCGCACTCTGCTTCTATTTTCGCACCGCGCGCTGCGTTAACCTGAAGGAGAGTAATGGCAAAAATTGGTGAAGTAATCGGCTCCGCAGCCGCCATCGCTAAAGGCATGGGCATCACGTTCAAAGAGATGCTGCAGCCGACAATTACGGAAGAATATCCGGACGGCCCGGCACGGCTCGAAGAGCGGTATCGCGGCGCGCACGTGCTGCAGCGCGATGAGAACGGGTTGGAAAAATGCGTCGCCTGCTTCTTGTGCGCAGCAGCATGTCCGGCCGATTGCATTTACATCGAGGCCGCCGAGAATACAGCGCAGGAACGCATCAGCGGAGGCGAGCGCTATGCCAAGGTGTACAACATCGACTACAACCGCTGTATTTTTTGCGGATACTGCGTGGAAGCCTGTCCGACCGATGCCATCACCCACGGCCACGGCTTTGAGCTGGCAAGTTACAACACCTCTACCTTGATCTATCGCAAGGAGCAGATGCTGGTTCCGCTTCCGGAAGGAGGCAGGGCTCCGTCCCAACATAATCCTGTACCGGCCGGAGCAGCGGAAGCAGCCGGAGTCGTCACGCGGGCATAGCTCGAACCAGGCGTGTGAGAGGATTCCCTTTATGGGAATGCGTATCGCTATCGCCGCAGCGCTTGGCATTGCGGGTTTACTTGGTTTCGCGCAGGAGAAGCCCAGGTTGCCTGGAGAAGATTGGGTTTCGCTGTTCAATGGTAATGATTTGAACGGCTGGAACAAAGTGGGTAATGAAAGCTGGGCGGTTGAAAACGGCGTCATCCACGGCAAAGGGTTGACGAAAGATTACGGCTATCTGGAAACCGGCAAGCTTTATAAGGATTTTCAGCTTGCCGTGCGTTTCAAGTGTGTCGGCGACGGTAACAGCGGCGTCTTCTTTCATTCCGCTTTCAAGCCGGGCACTGCGGACGTGACACAGGGAATGCAGTTCGAAATCGATTGCAACATGATGCATCATACGGGAGGCGTGTATGCCGAAGACGGGCGGCAGTGGGTGGTCTGGCCCGCGCCGGAAAACGAAACCGTAGTGCGCATGGCCGAATGGAATGATTACCTGGTGGAAGTTGTCGGCAACCGCTATAAGTCGCGTTTAAACGGAGTTCCGATGGTGGATTACACGGATCCAAAACCCGGCGCGCCGGACGGTACCATCGCGCTGCAGTTACACGCCGGCGGCCGCGGCAATATGGAATTTAAAGATATCTGGATTCGGGACTTATCGCACCGGTAGCAGGCATGTCGCGTTTCTATCGCGAGTTACATGATCGCGAGTTACTCACTCAGGCCGCAGCTGTGCTCGAAGAAGTGCACGCGCGAAAGCTGATTGACGTCTATCTGCCGGCGGATGCGCAGATGCAAGACGAAGACACAGCAATCTTTCCGCGGCGGCTCGGGTCACTGGTTGTCAGGAACGGACGGCTCGCGTTAACCGTCGAGCCGCGCTTTTTTCGCAGCGCCGCGCGCTAGTTATTTGCCTTGGCGGGCAATGATCTGCCCTTTGATCTTTTCGTACGTAGCGTGCGGAATGATTTTCTTCGAATCGAGATCGGTCTTCGCGTGATAGGGACGTCCTGCCATGATCTTCTGAGCCAGCGCTGTGCCAATTCCGGGCAGCGCCTCCAGTTGATCCGCTGTCGCGCTATTGATGTCGATCAGATCAGCCTTTGTGGCCGCGGCGGCAGGCTGCGCGCCGGCTTTTTTTGCAGCGGTACTTTGCGCTAGAGCGAGCGGCAGAGCAATAACAGGAATAAGCAGCCGGCGAAGTAATTTCATGAGACAGATTCTAACAGTAAACGGGCGCGGACTAACTTGCCGAACGCAGTGGGTTCTCCGCTTTTAACCAGGTGCGGATGGTCGCACCAGCTCCAGGCAGTCCAGCCGAGTTCGAGCCTGTCGAAATAGTCGACAAGCTGTCTGCCCCAGAGTAAGTCGGCGCCCGTTCCGCCCCATTCGCCGATAAAGACGGGATGCGTGCGGCTTGGTTTGCCGAAGGCTTGTTCCCAGGTTTTCTTTTTATGCGGATAGACATGGGAAGAATAGACTACATTTTCGATGCCGTTTAGAGGAAAACTGGAGAGATCGTAACCCCAATCCAGACCGGAGATGAAGATGAGCGCCCGCGCGTTTTCGCCGCGGATGGCCGCAACCAGGCGCGCCGCCCACGCATGCCAGATGCGGCGGCCGATACGGCGAATACCCGCGAGGCGGAGCGGATCGTCCGGCAGGGGATCGTGCGGCTCATTGAAAATGTCGTAAAGCACCGCCGGGATTTCCCTGTAACGCGCGGCAAGCAGCCTCCATAGCTCGACCGAGTGTAGGTCGGGCAGCGGCGGAACGAAATTGGTCCGGCCATTCTTTAGCGTGCCCCGCGGCGTCACCGCATCCAGCCATTGCAGATCGAGCAGCGTATACATGCCGCGTGCTGCGGCCATTGCGATAACTCGATCGAGCGCCTCCCGGTATGCCTCCGAGCCGAGCGCCCAGTCCTGATTGAACGGCAGACGGACGATATTCGCCCCCCAGCTTGCGATGTGGTCCAACTCGGCTTCCGGAATATCGGCGCAACTGTTATATTCGAAGCCCGAACGGTTGATGCCCCGCAACAGGATGGCGTGTCCAGTCTGCGCGTTAACGATTCTGTTACCAGCCGTCCGGAGGGGCGGAAGTTGCTGTGCAACCTTTCGCAGTTCAGCTTGATCCATTGCTAGAAGGGAGCAGTCATGGACAGATTAGAAGAATTGAAAAATAAATACAAAGGCGCGCTGGATACCATCCAGCAGAAGGGCGTGCGTCTCTCGCATGTCCATGTGCAGGACAACAAGTTATTTATTCAGGGGACTGCCCCTTCCGAAGACGCTAAAAACGCGGTTTGGAATCAGATCAAAGCCATAGATCCCGGTTACAAAGATCTGACCTGCGATCTGACGGTTGATCCGAGCATCGCGCCGCCGCAGGCGCAGGCGGCAACGGCGGGCGGAGGCAGCGTCTCCTCCCGGACATACAAAGTTGCCCCGGGCGATACGCTTTCGAAGATCGCAAAGGAGTTTTACGGCAACGCTAACGATTACAACCGGATTTTTGAGGCAAATCGCGATAAGCTGAGCGACCCGAACAAAATTCAGGTAGGCCAGGAGCTGGTGATTCCGCAATAGCGGGCGCGATTCACCCCATCGGCTTCCCGCATTCGCCGCAGAACTTCAGCGATTGCGGGAAGCTTGCGCCGCAGTGCGGACAAACCAACCCGGGAACGGCTTTACGCGCTCCCGGCTTGGCTGGCCGTGCAATATTGAGGCCGAGACGCTGCGCAACCGTTTCCATCTCTGCCAGAACACCCGCCAGTTCCCGCTGCAGCGCGTGCTTGTTTTGCTGATAATCTCCGTCCGACAACTTACCCAGGCGGTATTCAAACTGCAGGTCGCGCAAATTGCCGTAAATGGCCTGCTTGCGGTCCTCTAAATACTGGACGGGCGAGACCGGCACGGGCTCCGGAATATCTTTCGCGCGGATGGCAAGCGTAAACCAAAGCGCCGCAAGGACCAAGGCAACCGCAAAAGCGATGATCATTTGGCGGCGTCGTCTTCTAACTCACGATCGATCTGTGTGCGATAGCGCTCGATGAGAGATTCATCGGTCGCCGTGAGCGGCTCCGGCTGCTTGCGGTGGCGCCGTACAAATGCCCACCAGATACAGAAGCCGATGGCCAGTGCGACTCCCGGCATCAACCAGGTGACGATCGGACCAAGGCCTTCGGCCGGCGGCGAGGCAAGCGCCACGATTCCCTGCTCGCGCACAATGTCGTTCACGATGGCCTCGTCGCTCATCCCTTTAGCCTTCATGTTGTAAATGCGGTGGCGCAACGGATCGGCCGAACCGCAGCGCAGCATGGGACAATCGCCGACGGTGTTCCGGCAGCCCCCGCAGCGGCAGGCAAGCTTTCCACCAACGCGAATGACGTCAGAGTTCAGATACGACGTCGAATCCTGCGCGACAACTGCTGCGAGTACGACGAAAAACGCGATGAAAAGCTTAAGGCTGAACCGTTGCGGGCGCACTCGCATAACCTACAATCTCGGTGCGCGCGTATTGCAGGCGCACCTTTGGCGGAATCAGGCAGACAATCGTTCCCGCCAGCACAACAAAGTATCCGATCCAAATCCAGGCCACAAGCGGCAAGATGGACATCTGGAAAATAGCCTTCGTGTTGTCGGGTGCGATACCGGAAAAATTGATGTAAAGATCTTCGTTGAGGCGGCGACGGATGGCGATTATCGACGATTGCTCCTGGCTCGATTTATACAGGCGGATTTCGGGAGTCAGTTGATCCATCACGTGGCCGTTCTGCGAAACGTCGATAAAGGCGCGGCTCGATTCGTAATTCGGGTTATCGCCGCTTGTAACGCTCAACAGCTTCAGGTCGTAATGGCCGAAACGCAGATTCTCATTCAGGCCAAGGCTGCGGGTTTGCCGCAGGTCGAAGGCATGTCC
>DATBGM010000154.1:0-20796 GCA_036557945.1 Bryobacteraceae bacterium
CAATCCGGCCGTGCTGAATCGCACGATGGACATCAACGGGCATCCGTTTACGGTAGTCGGCGTTGCGCAAAAAGGGTTCAGCGGCTTCGATGAACTCAATCCGGCCGACGTTTTCGTGCCCATGATGATGAAGCCCGTGATCACACCCACCTGGGACGACATGGCACGGCGCAACAGCACCTGGCTGCGCATCTTCGCCCGATTACGTCAGGGCGTGTCGATGGAGACCGGGCAGGCCGCTCTGCAACCGGCATTTCAGACGGTTTTGCGCGACGATCTCGCCTCCGTGCAGCGCGACCGCGATTTTTCCGAACGCTATCTTAAGGGCCGGATCGTGCTCGAAAGCGCTGCCAAGGGGTTTAACAATCAGGCAACTCTGCTGGGCGAACCGATTCTGATTTTGTGGGCGATGGTCGGCCTGCTGCTGCTCATCGCATGCGTGAACATCGCAAATCTCACGCTGGCGAGATCGGCGGCGCGTCAGAAGGAGATGGCTGTTCGGCTCGCCCTGGGCGCGTGCCGGGCATCATTGTTCCGCCTTGTGTTAACGGAAAGCTTCATGCTGGGTTGTCTTGGCGGAATCGCCGGCTTGCTGGTCTCCGCGTGGCTTTCGGCGCTGCTCGCGCAATTTTTGCCGGTCGAAAACGGCCCGGCTCTCCTGCGCGCCCTTCCCGATACACGCGTGCTCTCGTTTACCGCCGCCGTGACGATCGCAACAACGCTACTGTTCGGGCTTGTACCCGCGCTGAGAGGCACACGCCCCGATCTGGTACCCGCGCTTAAGATCGCTTCGTCAGCGCTCTCCTTCGGAGGTCAGATCAACGCCAGACGCGTGCTGGTCTTTGCGCAGGTAATGTTCTCGGTTCTTCTGTTGATCGCAGCCGGCTTGTTCGCGTGCAGTCTGCGAAATTTGCTCTCTGTCGATACCGGCATCCGGCGAACGAACCTGCTCACCTTTTTAATCACGCCTTCCCGGCATAACTATTCGCCGCAGCGTGCTCGCGAATACTATCTTGAACTGAAGAATCGTTTGAATCACGTTCCTGGGATCACTTCGGCCAGCGCCGCTTACATCCCAGTCCTTTCGGGCCTGAATGAGACGGCTACCGTTCACGTTGAAGGATTTGTTCCCGGATCCAACGACGATATGACACTCCACTTCAATGCCGTGCTGCCTAATTTCTTCACAACGCTCGGGGTGCCGCTGCTCGCGGGCCATGACTTTACCGAACGAGATACCGCGGGCGGACCGAAAGCTGTCATGGTGAACGAGGCATTCGCGAAGCAATTCGTACCAAGCGGTAATCCGGTCGGGCTGCATCTCGGTTATTTCGGTCAGGGGCCGATGGACTACCAGATCATCGGCGTTGTCAAAAACAGCAGACAATCCGATATACGCGAGCCAATGACGCCTGCCACCTACATCAGCGTTCTGCAATTTCCGCATGCCGCCGCGCTCCCGGACCTCAGCTTCTACGTGCGAACGATCGATAATCCGCGCACGGCCATGCGCGCCATCCGCCGCACGGTCGCGCAGATCGATCCCTCGATTCCCATTTCCGACTTGAAGACGCTCGACATGCAGATCGAGCAAACGAACAGGATTGACCGGCTGTTTGCCTGGCTCTCGACCGCATTTGCCGCAAGCGCCGTGCTTCTCGCCGCCGTCGGGCTCTACGGGCTCATGGCGTTCCTGGGTATGCGCCGCCGGCTCGAGATCGGTATCCGCCTGGCTCTCGGAGCCGAGCGGTACCAAGTCATGCAACTCATGATGAAAGAAGTGGCCGTTCTGGCGGTGGCCGGGACGGTTTGCGGCTTGTTTCTCGCAATCGCTCTGGCCCGGTTTGTTCAGAGCCAGCTATTCGGCGTTCAGGCTACAGACCCTGTGGTTCTGGCGCTGGCGGGAACCGGCGTGCTCCTCATCTGCTTTGTTGCCGGTTACGTGCCTACGCGGCGCGCTGCTCGCGTCGATCCCGGTACGATCCTGCGATACGAATGAGCTTTTATACGGCCTGAGCTGAGACAGTAGCTGCTGCTTTCGCGTTCAGCGCGGCGAGGACGCGCTCCGCTTTCACCCGCACACGCACGGAAGCGTCTTTTTCGAGCAGCGCTTTTAGCGCAGGAATTGCGTTGACTTCCGCCAGGTAGCCGATTGCCCAGATGGAAGCCGCGCGGTAGTCTTCGGAGGGGTGCATCAGGTACTCCAGTATTTTGCGAAGGGCCGCCGGATCGAACTGGAGATGCAGCCCAACCAGCGCATTCAGGACAACCCGGTGATGTGGATCGTTCAGAGCCTCCCGCAGGATGGCTTTCGCTTCCCTGGTCTGAATGCCCCAGAGCGCCTCGACCGCATTGGCGCGCATGCGATCGTCTCCGGAGTGAAGGTGGCGGCTGATCAGCGCCGGGTTTGTGCGGATTTTACAGGTGACTTTTACAGCCTGTGAGCGGACTCGCTCGTCGGCGCAACCGGTGAGCGCGCGCAGCCAGGGAAGGAGCGCGCTGGCATCGTTCAGACCTTCGGCAAGAACCAGAGCACGCCGCAGAATCGCGCGGTCCGCCTTGGCCGCACTTTCGGCGTTCAGCCGGCTGAAAAGCAAAAAAAACTGCGAGTCTGCCGCACAGATGCACTCAGCCGCTTTGCGGGCCTTTTCGACCGGCAAAAAGTTGGGATCGAGCAGCACCTCAAAGTACTTCCTGGTGACCAGCCAGGGCAATATCTGCGTCCTGGCTAGGTCATTCTCGCCATGCTCGGCCAGGTACCGCAGGCAGGCGCGGATCGACTCACGCGGCGCCGTTTGCTCCAACTGCCGGAGGGAAGCTCTGAATTGTTCGGGGCCGGTTTCGGCCGACTGCAGCAGAGTTTGCTCGGCTTGTTCCTTCGGTATGGCGGCAGATGATAACAGGGTTTCAGTCATTTGCGTGGCTCTCCTGGCCACTCGATCTGCTCTGTTTATCGTGCCGAAACGCGTCTGAGTTGAGAGAAAATCTCGGGTGAATTAGCGGGCTGCGGATTCTCCGTAAGCCCGCCAGAATGCTCCTACTACTCCTTTGACAAGGCGCTTGGGATCACCTTCTGAGCGGCGTAGAAAGATATGCCAATAGAGGACCGGGCCAAGCAGCAGCGCCAGCGACAGCTCGACGTCTAATTTCGCTGTCAGTTCTTTTTTCCTGACAGCCTGCCGGAGCAGATGGCGCAACTCGCGCCGCGGCGGCTCCATGACGGTATTTCTCCAGGCATCTCCAAAATCCGGATTACGCGCGGAATAGGCGATCAGATGCGGTGTTATCTTCTCGCGCAAATCCGCGCGATCCTCCGGCTTGTAAGACAGAACGGCCACGACATCGGCGCGCGCATTCCCCGTGTCAAAACTCGGCCGGGCCTTGAGCCCATGCAGGTCCGCCAGCACTTCGAGCAATAGCGCCTCTTTATCAGTCCAATGTTTGTAGATCGTTGCCTTACTGACGCCGGACAGGAGAGCGATGGCATCCATACTTGTGCCATCGATGCCGCGTTCGGCCATCAGTTCAACAGCCGCGTCCAGTACTTTGCGGTGAGCGCTCGAGCTCTGCGTCCGGGCCATTTCAGGCCTGAATTTTCGAGAACAAGCGGCTGCCGAGCATCAGCAGCGCTGCGGTCAGCACTGCCAGGACTATAAGGTCAATAGCAAAGCCGAAATGCGAAACCCCCACCAGAGCGCCGCGCAATCCGTCTACGCCGTACGAGAGCGGATCGAGGCTCGTGATGAAGCCGAAAATCTTAGGTAGTCCCGTGAGCGGAAACAGCGCGCCCGAGAGGAAGAAGATCGGCATCACGAGGAAGTTCATGATGAGCTGAAATCCCTGCATGTTCTGCAGCACGGAGCCAATCGCGGTCCCGAGCGCGGCAAACATCGAAGCAATGAGCAGCATGAACAGCAGCGCCAGCGGGCTTGCCGGCAGGTTGGTAAAGCGGAAACCGGCGATCAGGCAGACAATAACGACAAGAAATCCCTGCGCGGTGGCTACGGTAGCGGCTCCCAGCGTTCTTCCGAGCATGACCTGGATACGCGGCACCGGGGCCACCAGCGTTTCTTTCAGGAACCCGAACTGGCGATCCCACAGCAAACCCATTCCGGAAAACACCGAGCTGAAGAGGATGGTCATGGCGATCACGCCGGGCGCAACAAACTGGACGTAGCTGCCTTCACCGGCCTTGCGGAAAACCGGTCCCAACCCGAAGCCGAGTGCCAGCAGGTACATGAGCGGCTGTCCCAAAGACGCAATCACCTGTGCGCGCGAGCGCACATAGCGACGCAGCTCGCGCAGCCAGAGAATATAAATCACTTTCATCGTCTGCCTCCCCACATTCGTGCCACGGCCCGCATCTGGTCGGCGGAAACATTGGCCATTTCGTCTCGTATGGTCGAGCCTGTTAATGCGAGAAACGCCTCTTCGAGCGATTCTGTGTTGGTCTGTTCCTTTAATTGCGCGGGCGACCCTTGCGCCACAATCTTGCCGTGGTCGATCACCGCAATACGATGCGCCACGCGGTCCGCCTCGTCCATGTAATGCGTTGTCAAAAAGACCGTCACACCTTCGGTCTGGTTCAAGTGCTTGACATGCGTCCAGAGCTGGTTGCGCGTCTGCGGATCGAGCCCGAGCGTAGGCTCGTCGAGAAAAAGAATCTTCGGCGTGTGCAGCAACCCACGCGCAATTTCGAGACGGCGTTTCATTCCCCCCGAAAATAACTTCACCTGCTCTTTGCGCCGCTCCCAAAGCTCGAAGAGGCGCAGCAGGCGCTCGGTACGCTCCAGGCGCAGTTTGCGCGGCACGTGATAGAAGATGCCGTGCAATTCCATGTTTTCCTGGGCCGTCAGATCGCCGTCCAGGCTGGGATCCTGAAAGACGATGCCAAAGCGCTTGCGCACCTCGTTCGGATTGCGGTCGAGATCGATCTCGTCAATTTTCAGACTGCCGCCAGTTGGCCGCAGCAGCGTTGTCAGCATTTTGATAGTGGTTGTTTTTCCTGCTCCGTTCGGGCCCAGGAATGCAAAGATTTCGCCGCGGCCCACCTCGAACGAGATGTTGTCGACGGCGGTAAATTCGCCAAACTTCTTGGTAAGCGCCTCCACGCGGATCATGCGGTTATCCCTCGCTTGCACAATACTAAACGGTTCAGTTCAGTTATGTCAACTCAAATTTCCGTTAAACGCGTGAACCGAACCCGGGTGGCGTAAACCCAGGGAACAAAGCGGGAGCCGAATCCGGCCACGGGAGTATATTAAGGATCACAATGCATGTTTCCAGCCGTCGTGATCTTTTTCGTCAGGGTGGTTTCCTTACGCTCGCCGGAGCCCTGCCCGCGCTTGCCGCTCCGGAGCGGAAAGCCGCATCGCCATCTGCAACATCCGGTGAAATCTATCGCGTCATCGGCGTCCGCCCGCTGATTAACGCCCGCGGAACCTTCACGATCATTACCGGCTCCCAAACTTTACCCGAAGTCAAGCAGGCGATGGACGAAGCGTCGCGGAGCTATGTCCAGATGGATGAGCTCATGAACGGCGTCAGTCAAACGCTGGCGGAACTGACGGGCGCGCCCTGGGGTATCGTGACTGCCGGCTGCTGCGCCGCGCTCACGCATACGACTGCTGCCTGTATCGCCGGCACCAATCCGGAGCGCATGCAGCGCTTGCCGGATCTGAGCGGCCTCAAGAACGAAGTGATCATTCCGGAGTATTCACGGAATGTCTACGATCACGCGATCCGTATGCTCGGGGTGAAGATCGTGGAAGTAAACAATCCCGCCGAGCTCGAGGCGGCCTTCAACGATCGCACGGCGATGGTCTATATCCTCGCCGGTCCGGGCGACCAAGGCCCACTCGGCACGAAGGCGGTATCGGACGTTGCCCGGCGTCACAATGTTCCCGTGATTGTCGACGCGGCCGCGGAAATTCTCACGATTCCGAATGTGCACTTACAGCGCGGAGCGACCGCGGTCGCCTATAGCGGCGGCAAATGCATCCGCGGACCGCAGGCGGCCGGTCTTTTGCTCGGCGAGAAGAATCTGCTCGAAGCAGCCTGGGCAAACAGCGCTCCTCACCATGCCTTTGGGCGTTCGCTCAAGGTTGGCAAGGAAGAGATCATGGGCATGCTGGCGGCTGTCCGGATGTGGAAAAAGCGCGACCACGAAGCGGAATGGAAAGAGTGGGAGAGCTGGCTGGACGAAATCGCGAACAGCGTGCAGCGTGTGAACGGCGTATCGACAAAACTTTTTAGCGCGGAGGAAGGACTGTCCAACCGGTCGCCGCGCCTGACCATCTCGTGGGACGCCGCACAGGTCGGCATCACCGGCCAGGAAGCCAGCAGGTATCTGCTCGACACCGAGCCGCGCATTGTCCTCGGCAGCGCGAGAGGATCACGTCCCGACGAGATGGCCAGTTCGCTTTCCATCACGCCCTACATGATGATGCCGGGCGACTCGAAAGTGGCCGCCGCACGCATTTATGAAGTGCTTTCCAAGCCGCCTAAAATGCCGGAGCCCGCGCCGGCGCCGCAGGCCGCCCCAGCTCAGGTGTCGGGTCAATGGCAGCTTCGCATCGATTTCGATCGTGGCTCAGCCGATCATGTGCTGCTGTTCGAACAGCAAGGAAGCAATCTCGAAGGCACACACCAGGGCGAATTTGTTTCGGGCGATCTGCGCGGCGCAGTGGCCGCTGACCTGATTCGCTTCCGCAGCTCACAGAAGATTCAGGGCACGCGCCTGACGTACGATTTCACCGGTACGGTTACGGGCGACAAAATGTCCGGGAATGTCAACCTCGGCGAGTACGGCGAAGCACGCTGGAGCGCCGAGCGGCATCATTATCGGGCTCCGAATGGGGTGATCCGGCCCGTGAAACCGGCGTAAGCGGAACTTATTTCCAAGGTTGTCTGAACCCGGGCGGGCGCCGCGCGCTTAGAGCTTGGGCAAGAATTGGGCAGAATTAGGATTCTGGACTAGAGGGACTGACCTGCGTGAGCGTGACTGATAAATTGGCAACTTATTCTGTCCGGATATAGAAGCCGTCGCTAACTACGATGGATTCAGAACCGTCGCGGAGTTCTATTTTTTCTGCCGTATGCACCAAAAAGTCGATTCCCGGATCTTCATGCATCAGATATTGGAGGTGGTCGTCACGCCGCGACTTACCATGATCTACAATAAGTGCAACACCGGTCAGCTTATATCTGTTAATAAATTCCAACATGTCGAGCGACGACGTTGCCGGCGTGCTGTCATAGTGCGAAATCACATATATTCGATTGCGTCGATCTGACTCGTTCAAGTCTGTAGCCGAGATCGTTCGTTTCCGCAGATCGACTACAACGCCTTTCATCGTGCCTACCGTGTTGACTACGTTTGAGGGCGTAACACCCTGGCAAATCTCGTCCCAGCATTCTTCTCGAACCATACGCCAGTTTCGCGAATGTATACCTGGCATCGGCCGGACCTGCGAGATAAATACTTGACAACGTCCATCAATTAGAAATTCGATGTCAATCGGAAGGTCCCATAGTTCCGATATCCGAAACATCAGATTGCACAAAGGCGTCCCCGGGCCTATGGCGGATCCGCGGCGCGCCGCCAGCCGAACTGGATCTTCTAAAAAAATCGACACGGGCGAGTCGAAGTAAGTCAATAAGCATTTGTCGCCGTTTACATATGCGGTTCCAAAGCCGACCGTATTCTCGACGAGGCTCGAGAACATCACGTCCACGGGACGAGCGCTCTCCATACCATGCCGCGAATAATAGTAGTTAGCCTGCCGGTTATACCGCCCGGCGAGCACGGTCGCCAAGCCGTCGGTCAGGTTCTTTATTCTCGGCGTTGCCCGGCGTGGTACGTACGATTTGTAGATACCAGCAAACGAATGCCCTGGGAAAGTAGATTCATCGAGCGGTTGAGCCCGTGCGAAAAGTCGATCGGATTGTAGACCTGCCGTGGCCGCCGTCAGATTCTCTACAACTTGGCTCTCCGCATTCGACTGCCCGGCCGCCATACGGACAATTTCGGAATGAGAAATGACACAGAAATCGGGTATCCCGATTTGTAATTCATCTTTTACTGCGGCCAGCTGACTGAGCATCCGCAGACGAACACAATATGGCGCTACGCAGCTTCGCATTACATTAGCGTGCGCCGTGCGGAGCGTGCATAGTTATGCTGGGCCGCTATCCATATGCCGATGGCGTAGATCAACCACAAGCTATAGCCATGGCTCCCGGTGCGTTCGTGTTCCGTGAGCAAACCTTCAATGGATCGCCTGTCAAGGTATTCAAAGATAGGGTGGCCGCGAGTGCTGATGATTTCCGATCGTAGATTGTGGGAAATATTGTTTAAAAAAGGAGTCATGACTCGTCCGAAACCAATCTTGCGAGTGGCGACCAACCCGCCCTTAAGGTACTTAGATAGTATGGACCGGAATAGATACTTTGCGATTCCATTGTTCATCTTGAGAGACATCGGCAATCGAAGGCTATATTCCACAAGAGCTTGATCCAGAAACGGAAGCCGCACTTCCACGGCATTAGCCATCATTGAGCCATCCACGCGGGCCAGCAGGAATTCCGGCAGTCGCAGACGAAATTCGAGATGTTGAACCTTTCGAAGGAAACTGTCGGGGCAATCATTCCGAATTTCCGCCATCAGAGAGAGAAGCTTTTCGTGAGAAGTGCACTGGCCGCGTCCTTTCCACAGCGTCCGCTTCTGCGTTTCACTAAAGCCCTGGACATGACGTCGAGATGCGACGGCGCCTCCCGCAGCAATTTCCAGGCGCTCACGCCATAAAGTGGGCGCCGTTTGAAGTACGGCTGCTTTTAACATGCCCGGAAGCGCCACAAAATAACTGAGTGTTCTATATTCTTTCTGATAGGAAAGGTAGGATGGGTAACCACCTAATTCGTCCGCCCCTTCCCCCATAAAGCAGATGTGAACTCCACGGCGTTTCAGATCCCTGCTGAGGACATACAGGAGTAGCGCATCATTTGCGGCCAGCGGATCGCTATATCCGAGAGTGGTTAACTCCCGAATAGCTTCCATCAGATCGCGGCCCGTAACCCGATGCCTAATGCTCGTAACCTGAAGAGCAGCCGCAATGCGAGAGGCGTATTCGGATTCGCTGAAAAGCGACTGTACTTCATAGTCCATCGTGGCTGCAAGAAAACGCCGGGACCTTTGTGACATTAAAGCCGCGACAAGCGCCGAATCCACCCCTCCGCTTAGCGTTGCGGCCAATGGCATCGGCGTTGCTGTCATATTTCCGACTGCATCGCAGAGGAGTTTCGCCGTCCTCTGTTCCGCCATCTGCTCGTCGTCGACAATTGGAGAGTTCAGGAACGACGCAGAGTCCCAAAACCGTGTTGTTTCTGTTTTGCCATTCTCTCCGATAGACAGGAGGCAGCCCGGCTCAAGTTTAGAGATATTTCGGAAGAGCGTTCGCGGCGCAGGCACACAAAGAAATGTAAGGTAATCGTACAGCGCGTCTTCGCAGATTTCCTTTCGCGGTAATCCGGAAGCGAACACAGCGCTGATTTCACTGGCAAAAACAACAGCTCCGTTAATAAAGGAGTAGTAGAGCGGCTTGATGCCTACTGCGTCCCGCGCAAGGATCAGCCGCCGCCACACCGCATCCCACACAGCAAATGCAAACATGCCGCGTAGCCTGGCGACGCAGCCCGGTCCCCAATGCCGGTACGCGTGTAGCAACACTTCACTGTCGCTGGTGGCACTCTCGAATGTGTATCCTTCAGCAGTTAATTGGCGGCGCAGAGAGGAGTGGTTGTAGATCTCTCCGTTAAAGACCAGCGTAATCCGCCCGTCCGCGGTGTGCATCGGTTGCCGGCCCAGCGTCGAATGGTCTGTTATGGATAGGCGCGTATGAAGTAGGCCGACAACGCCGTCAGCCGATATCCATGTGCCCTCGCCATCAGGCCCGCGATGTGCAAGCGAGGAAGCCATTCTTTTCAGTGAGTTTAAGCCGACCGGAGCAGCCGGGCCAAAACAAAGAATGCCGCCTATGCCGCACATGATCTATTACTGTCTGTTACTCTCGATCCGCGCAACCTAAGCTTTGACTAGCTGACGGAAATTTGCACGAGTGGCTCGGTTCGAGACAGGTCTTCGTCGATCACAATCTTGTCTAGGGAAGCGGGAGCGGGACGGTAGCTGACACGTTGGAATAACTCAATCATGTACTGCATCTGTTCGCGCTTTGTGCCTCGAGGCGCCTTCGCAAGATCGGTCCAGTTACAAGCCCAAGCGGTATTGTCCGCGAAAACAAACAGATCGTAAATGCCCTCATGGCACGGGTAATATGGGCAACCACGGCAGATCCCGTCCAAATCGTAGTGTGAGCCGTTTCTCACACTTTTCAACGTCACCTCCACTCCATGAATTGTGTAAATGCGCGTAGGAGTTCCGAAGTGCATTGAATAACGATGATCGCGGCGTGTGGTGTTGCGGCGCTCCAGCTCCCGTTCGAGCTCGGTGGAGCTTACGTGCACGCCGTCCCAGTCATTAAACGCCCAAGGAACAGAAACGACATCCTGGATCTTCAGGTTTGTTTTAAGCTCATGGCAGTAGTCGATAATTTGCCAGATTTCATGGATGTTGTGCTTGTTAACCACAGCGTTGAGCCGGTATAGCAGACCTGCCTGCGAAAGCATTTGAATGCCTTCGCGTACTAACTGAAAGTATCCTTTGCTGGCGCTGACCTTGTCATAAACCGCCTCGGTCGCACCGTGGTAGTTAACAACGAAATGACAGTTGGCCGGAGCGTTTTCCCACTTATGCCGGTATCGCTTAAGCAACGTTCCATTTGTATTCACAAGAACAAACTCGGCATCTTTTGCGACTGCGTGCAGAATCTTAGTGAACTCCTTATGCAGGAGCGGCTCACCACCGGTAATCCTAAACTTCTCAACACCGAGAGATCTTGCCGCCTGGTGCCATTCAAGTAGTTCGTTTGTGTCGAATTGTCTTGTGTTGGACAGTGTCATTTCGGCGCCATCCCCGCAATAGACACACTTTTGTGTGCATACCTTAATAATCGGAAATGTTACATAAGGCACTATATTCCGACGAATCTTATCAGCGGGCGGAACTACAGGGAAAGGAGTCATTGGCGGTAACCTCCAACTGTCATCTGGGGTGGATCGGATCGATAGATAAAATCCCGCTGTTCAAAGACGGTGAGCGCTTCTTGTAAATCGCGAGGCTCAAGTTCGTTTGCCACGAGGCCGCGAACGGCACGTAACCCATAAAAGTCATTTCCAAGTTGAGGGAACTGGCTCTTAGCAAGCTCGTAGTAAGGTGTTCCAAAGCGTGGAGTGGCCACCATTACGCCACAATAGGATGCCTTCGCGGCATGCATCTGCGCCATAGTAGCGTTAATAGACTGGCGCGTTTCTCCGGGCAGGCCGATCATCACGAATAAGTGAGGCTGAATACCCGCCTTACGGCAGTTCGCGATGGCCTCAATCGCCGGCTCCGAATCGGAGTATTTACTAGATCGTGCGATTACTTGCTCGTCAAAGGACTCCACGCCGAGCCAGAGATGCGCGCACCTGGAGGCTGCCATATCCTCAAGCAACGTTAATGGCAATGCATCGCATCTCGCCTGGGCCGACCAGGTGATATGCAGATTCTTTTGCCTGATAAGCTCGCAAAGCCGGGCCACCCAAGCCGGATTTTGTGAAAAGTGAAAATCGAGAAAGAATAAATGGTTTGCGCGCCATTCGTGCTCCAAGCGCTGCATCTCTTCGACAATGCTCTCGGGGTTTCTGTATCTGACGCGGCGTCCCCAGAAATTGAAACAAAAGCTGCAATCGTGAGCGCATCCGCGAGTGGCTAAGGTGGTGGCGCAGCGCTTCTGCGGGCTTAAACGGTTTTGCACGTAAACATCGCCGTAATAATCGTTCAGATCGACGAGGTCGTAAGCAGGCATTACCCAATCATCTTGTGTTCTGTTCGATCTGAATTGATCGCCGAGCTGTACAAGCTGGTAGGGAAACACACCGCCATGCCCGTCCGGTGCCATACTTTCCTGACCGCGGATAGCAATATTGGATAGCAGTCGAAGGTCGGCTTTCGCATGAATACTTGTAACGACCGGAAGCAGCTCTGTATCAAATTCTCCTTTAAGCACGATATCGGCCAGGGATTCGTTAAAAACGATATCGGGGCGCACAGTGCCATGTGCTCCACAGGCAATGACGACTGAATCCGGAAATCTCAGCTTTAAGAACGATATCGTCTGAAAAGAGTATTTGAGCCTGTAATCTAGGAAATAGTTTTGTATGTGGTCGTAAGGAGTTGTGGTAACGGCAATGATTTCCGCACCTGCGATCTTCGCTTCAAGTAGATCAAAGGGCAACTGTTCCACGCGATTATCAACCAAGCGGACAGGATAACCGGCGTGGCGCAAGCGCGCGGCGGCCAGCAGCATTTCGAGTGGCGGTTGCAGGAACGTATTGGCGGAAAGGAATTCAGGGACAACCAATGCAATCGTCGGCATGCCTTCCGGATCGGACTTGCCGCTTATCGCTCGAAGCGCCTTCGCTTGCTCTCGTGCAACCACAATGCGCTGACCTGGCGTGCTCCGACGGGCTAAAGAGACGTGTTCTTGGGCCGCGACTCTCCGCTCCAGCCTGGATTTCGCCTCGTCAGAATCGATCGCGGAGCAGCCGCAGCCGTCCGCGCAGGCGTCGCTCGAGTAAGCGGCCATAAATCTTACCTGGCTCGCTGGGGACATCTCTTCGACATAATGTCCTAATTCAGCGAGCCCCCACCGTCTTAGCTCCGGCTCCGCTTCCAAAATTCTGTCCAGGAGGTTGTCGAGAAATTGCGGCCGGCGCGACGGACTTACTTCTGAAAGCAGCAGCGCGCAGCACCAGGCAGACCGTGTAAGTTTGGCTACACTGACGGGTCCTTCCAGAGAAGCTTCGAACGGCGCCGAAATGCTGGCATTCATCTTTTGGCGTCCTCCTCAATGAATTCGAAGCAAGCCTTCCGTTCGGGAGCATGTCCCGTTCACCAACACACAGTCTGTTGTGAGATTATAATGCATAATTTCGTCAGCAAATAGAGAATTCGTGCGTTCCCAATGGATTTCTCAGGTTATGGAGCCGAAACCAGCTATTGACGGAGTCGATAAAGCCGGACATCAGCCGGCGAACGAACGCACGAGGGTGGCTCTGGTAGACGTGCTCGATTTCATTAACCGGGACGATTGCGAGCACCTCGGCCTGGCGAGTATCGCCGCTTGCCTCAGAGAACGCACATTCACGGTTGACTTGTTCTCTATCGTCACTGGCGAATCCACTGAGCAGTTGGCCGGTGATCATTCGCGCCGTTATGCCTTATACGGCTTCTCAATCTATCCGAATACGGCCTTCGATGTCATCCGGCAGGCAAATGCAATTAAGGACCGCTACCCTGACACCCTTATTTGCGTGGGCGGTCAACTCGCGACTGCAGCGGCAGCCGAGATTCTGAGGGAAGCCCGGTCCATTGATTTTTGCGTCCTCGGGGATGGCGAGTGTCCCGTGATGGATGTCGCTTTCGCCCTTGCAAGCGGCAATTCTCTCGATAGCGTGCGGTCGGTTTTCAAGAGAGACTTTGCGATTCCCGCTGAGCAGCTCGCCTCTGTTGAGCTCGCAACTCTGCCGCTGCCGGTTCGGGATTTTTTTGAGTTTTCTACCAGGCGGGGAAATAACACAGCTCGTATCAACTCGTCGCTCGGCTGCGCAGCATCGTGCACCTTCTGCAGTGTGAACGGCTATTACGATGCGGAATTGACAGCGCGCAAGAAGCCTGTGCTGCTGCCGGTCGTGAGCGAAAACAGTTCGCCGCGACCTTCAGATCCGGCGTCCTCTAAAAGAAAAAAGTGGCGCGCCAGAACGGTCGCCGATGTCTTTGAAGAGATATGCCACCTGAATCGAAATTTGGGTATACGCTCCTTTGTCTTTAATGACGCAAGCTTCGAAGATCCCGGTCGGGTGGGTAAAGAACGCATCCGACGGTTTTGCGGGCTTGTCAGGGAGTCCGGTCTGGTCTTAGCGTTCCGCTGTGCGATTCGGGCAGAATCCTTTAAGTCTCCTGAGGATGAAGAGATTCTCGACCTCATGCGGACGAGCGGGTTCACTCATATCTTTGTGGGCATTGAGGCCGGTAACCCGCGTGACCTGAAAACTTTTCAGAAGATGGCAACGGTTGAAGATAACGAGCGTATCATCGGTCTACTGAAGCGTCACGACATCGATTTGACGATGGGTTTTATCATGCTTAATCCGTTTTCCACCCTCGACGGTGTCAGGGAAAACTATCGTTTTCTCGTGCGCAACCGCGCATTTATCCTTAACCATTACATTGGCAAAGTTCACGTGTATTTCGGAACCAGCCTTCACAAGGATCTCCTGCAGGCGGGACTTCTGACTGATGAGTTCTCGTATCGGAATCCATACGGATATCGCTTCGCTGAACCGGGCATGGACGAGCTTGATACATTCCTTGAGGAAGTTCGCTCGATTCCCTCGGTAGGCAAACAGACCGGCCGCATGTACAGTTTGTCCTACAAGTTAAGCGAGCTGCGGGCGCTTTTTCCAATCGAGACACCGCCCGTGATCGAGGAGTTTTCTTCGATCTGTCAAGGTTCCGCCTCTCTTTTAGCGTCCTATTTCGACTTACCATTCGAAAACGGCGATCTGGCTCAAGCCAGGCGTGAATTGCCGGCCTTTGCATCGGCCGTTGAAGAAGAATGTAAGCGGCTGGAATCATTTAGTCTGCGGCTGGTCTACAACCGCGCGTTTCGCGACTACTTCCTGGGTTTCGGACCAAAGCGGCGCATACAAAATGCAGCTCTCAAGCCTGTTTTCGAGCCTGTTCTCCCGTCCTCTTCATGAGTGCTCCCGGATTGCAGACCAATCGTGCACGTCCGGAAGAAACCCTGGGCGAGAGAATGTCAGCCGCGTCCTCGAGAGCCATAGGATCGTCTGAGTGGCGCGTGCTCGAGCTTCTGGCTCTGGGAATTTCCTCTGAAAGCGACGCTGCCGAGTTCGATGCTTTGATCGCTCTTCCTGGTCTCGGCTGGGGCGAAGTCCTCGACAACGCGATCCGCCACAAAGTCCTTCATCTGCTCGCGGATCAGCTTACGCAACCGGGGCGCAGCGGCATCGCTCATGCAATGATCTGCGAGCATTTACGCGAGACACTTAGAGTTTCTCAAAGGCGCGCAGTCATTTACCGGGATACAGCATACGAGATTGCCAGCAGGCTCGAGAAGCGCGGCATTCCCGTTGCATGTACCAAAGGAATCGTGCTTGAATCGAGCCTCTACGGTGGAAACGGATCGCGCTTCCTGGGCGATATTGATTTCATGATCGATGCCCGTCATGGAGAAGAGGTTACCGAGACACTCGCGACAATGGGCTTCAGAAATGGTTATCTGGACCGGGCTTCCGGAAAAATCAACTCCCTGACCAGGAGGGACTTGATTGCCTACCGCCTCAACCCGGATCACCTCCCGCCGTTCATTCGAGAATTTGAGGATCCCGTAGTACCGCATATCCATGTTGATTTCGCATGCAGCTTCACCTGGACTACCAGTTCATATCAATTACCGGTGGTAAGAGGATTAGCGAATCTTGCGACATTAAAGCTGCCGGGCCCGGAGGGGCGCACTGTCCCTGCGCTCAATACGGCCTTCCTCTTCATTTTTACCGTTCTTCATCTCTTTCGTGAAGCATACGTCAGTACATGGCTTGATCTGGGCCAGGACGTGAATCTAATGAAGTTCGGCGATGTAGTTCGGTCCTGGCGTAAATGGCGCAGCGAGCTTGCCACAGATGCTTTCCGGCAGCTCTTAGAGGAGCTTGCGATCGATCAGCCTGTAGGCTGGGTCCTTGTGCACACAGACCGAACCTTTGGCCTGGACATAGCTCGTACCCTAGGTCTTGAAAACAGCGTATCGGAGGAGTTCCTCAAGAGCGGCGCCTCACGATCAGGCCAGGAAATTCGCTGGCGAGGGACAATGCTCGACCGGCTGCAAGCTGCCAACCGGCGAGAACTTCTCGTGCAGAACGCGGGAAAAGCCAGTGGCTGATGCGAACAGCTTGATCGAGAGGAAGCTACGGCTCAGCGAAGTGCAAGATGAAGAAACATGGGCCGCGCTCCTCAGAAATGTTTGCTGGATCGATCCCAACATAATCGGCGTCCGGCGGTCGTATCACGAGCCTGATGTTTTGTATGTTCAGTATTCAGGAACTGAGATCCCCGCCCTTGTTATTCGCTCGATTGAGGAGGCAGGACGCGATATCGCGAAGCTCTGTAAGAGAGTGCCGCAACGCGTTGTCTTCGAATACGGAACTCGCGGCAGTTCGCAGAAAGATCACCTGGTCGATTTAAAGGGTTCAGGATCACTGGCGCTTGTCGACGGAGCTCTCGTGGCGTCTGGTTTGCTGCTGCTGTTGATGCAAGGAATAGACCGCGAGCTTCTGCGCTTTGCGCGGCGATTGAACGCTAAAGAATTCGAGTTTGGATCTACCTTGCCTCTCGCAGCAGCCAAGCGGTGTGGAATCCTCGACAATTATCCTCACCAGGCATACTTCCTGTCGAATCTGAGATGCGGTATCGACCAGGTGAAAAAGCTTCGTTCGATTCCTTCAGACGAACTGGAGCGGTTCGATTGGCCCGCCGCTATCAGCGACCCAAACTCGATTATGGCGCCGGCGATTTGCTATCACTACTGGCGAAGCATTCAGGAAGGCGGCAGCTTCCGGCTCCCTATTGAGATAGGGACGGCTGTTGGACGGTGTTTTCGATTCGAGCTGCTTGCTCCGCCTTCGCCATACCGCCTTCGAGAATTCAAGATGCGCGAAGTATTCGCAGTGGGTCTGCCCAAAGCTGTCAACGACATCCGTCGCGAATCACTGCAGTACCTCCAAAATCTTTTGGCGGCGTGGAAACTTTCCGGCCAGGTCCAGACCGCCTGGGATCCATTTTTCGTGGACCAGTACGCCGCCAAACGGATGCTTCAGCTCGGATCTGAATTGAAGCTGGAACTACAGGTCTGGTTACCCTTCGATGGCCAAAGTATCGCTGTCGCCTCGGTCAATGATCATCGCGATTTCTTTGCCAAAAATTGTGAAGTGCCGGATCAGATGTCCGGCACGCTGACAAGTTGTTGTGTCGCGTTTGGTATTGAACGTTTAGCGCTCGCGATTGTCGGACAACACGGCATTGATCCGGAGATATGGCCTGAGGAACTACGGAGATTGGTAGAAGATGACTGATGCCGGAAACGAGAACTTCGACAGGCGTTTCAACGACGTATTGCTCCAGTACTTACGCTCGTTATCGAATCTCGAAGAGGTGCCGGCGGGCACCGATCTTATGAAGCTGGGGCTAGATTCTATGGCAGCCGTTAGTCTGCTCTTGGATCTGGAAGAGAAGTTCGGCGTTGTGTTCCCCGCCGACACGATTAACGTCCAGCTCTACTCTTCCGCCGAGGTATTACGCTCTGCACTGCTTGCATTGATGAAATCACCGGTTTGAGAAGCGCTTTGCATCGCACGGCATATGCATGACGAAATAGAAGCCAGCAGGCGCCGCTTTCTTTCTATCGAAGGCTGCGACGGCGCCGGTAAGAGCACCGTATCGCAACTTGTCTATAACTCTCTACAGCGTTTGGAGCTGGCTTCGGTTCTGGTCTATCCGAAACGTCCGCGGTTCGAGGACGCATCAATCGACGAGTTCATGACCTCACTGCTTGGTACGCTTCGCGGACCAAGACATCTCTTGACACACAGGCAGTGGTTAAGTCTGACATCAATCTGGTATGACATCATCGACCGGCATATTGTGCGACCTGCAGTTGCGCGCCGGCAGATAGTCATCGCCGATACCTGGTATGTCAAGCCGATGGCTCGCTTCACGCTGTTAAGCCAGGATCTGCGAGCCGAGTGCACCCGGTACTTCAGCAGACTCGAGCAGCCAGCGTTTACATTTCTATTAAATGTTGAGCCCCATACCGCGGCCGCTCGCAAGGGCACGTTCGGTTTTGGCGAAACAGGAAATTTTGAACAACCACGAGAATTGAACCGCGAAAACTTCATTGCTTACCAAAGCAGAATCCAAAAAGAACTGCACACGATGGCGCAAGCGAAAAATTGGGTAACTATCGAAACGGAAAAGGTGGACGCGGCCTGTGTCGCCAAGCAGATCCTTCATTACATGAATATTCACGGATGGCTTACGAAGGAGTCTGACAGCGAGCTGCACTGACTGGTCCGGCTGTTCCTCCAACTGCCTTCTTCGAACCATTCAAAGGGCTGGCTCTCAAGAAAACGGCGCCTATACTCCCGTTCGAGCATCATGCCGCACTCGATGAGTTGCTCGCGCGCCGCTTCCAGGTTGCTTTCTTTGAGTCCAATGACCGGAACGAGAACCGCCAGCGCTTCGCGCCGCCAGGAATTCACTTCCTTTTCCGCGACAGTTTTCGTCCCGGTATCACCTTGCAGTAGCGCATTCAAAAGCCGGAGCGCGTACATGCTTGTGTATGCACATCCTTCAAAATCACCGTCGTTGTTCAGACTGATGGCATCGCGGAAGGTGCGATAGATATAAAAGTATTCATCGCTCATGGAGTCAGTCATTATCAGGGGAGGTAACCCGCCCAGTTCCAATCCGGCCAATAGCTGTTTTTCGATGCTCTCTAGATGCAGCTCGACGCGGCTCTCGTTCATCGTTGTGCCGATATACAAACTTCTGATACAGCGGAGTAACTGGACAGAGCCCGTTTCCCGCAGGTCATGAATTACCCATTTGGGTTTTTGAAATCGCGGCGCCGTTAACGACAGAGCGTATACGGCAAGACCGGCGGCAGCGCCCTGCAAACAGTAAACCCGATCCGCGAAGCTGTCGACAGCTTCGAGCTGCGTTTGCGAAAGATAGTTAGAAGCGAGCGCGAGTAACTCAGAAGCTGCGTCCGGATTGAGGAGTGCTTTCAGCCAGGATGAGCGCGCTTGATCGAGGTATTTCCAGCAAGAGTGCAGGATCTGACCTGTCGAAAACCGTCCTGCTTCTCGAAGGTCTTGAAGAGTAAGCAGTGGAGTGGCGGGACCTTTGGCAAGCCGGTCTAGAAGGTATGTGTTTATTTCGACTGGTATGTCGTCAACAAGGAAAGTTCGAATAAAAGTATCGGTATCGCCGTCGGTGAATACTGCAATGTCGATATCCGAATCCTCTGACTCGATTCCGCGCGCCAGCGATCCTGTTAACAGAATGAGTTGAATATCCTGGCGACTGGCGAGCGTAAGAGCGGCTTTCTGCGCCGCTGCTAATCTGGCACCCCGCGATTTCGAGGGATCGGGCCGCGCGCCTGTCCAGCGCTTCCGAGCCACTAACTTTTAGACGGCTTTTCTTCCAGACCTTCTAATGCGGCTTTGGCCAGATCGGGTTTAGTGAAATCCCGGCGCGGAGCCAGATGAGCAAAGAATTCCCAATGATGAAGATCCTTCGCTCCCAGGTTGTACTTTTCCTGCCGGCCGAAATCTAGCTTAAATCGTGCTTCCGCCCGGGCGATCTCAACGTCGCTCAATTTAAGTCCCAGAGCGTCGTTCATGAATTTGAAAGCTCTAAAAATATCAGCCATCGCATGAGCCTCCGTAGGTCACGATGATTGTGTCACCGTCGGCATCCTGCCGTCAAGGAGAAAACGTCACCCGGACGCAATGAAGCCACTGTCGTAAGCTGGCCAACATACCGACGCTAATCCGCCTGGTGCAGACTCTTTTTTCGAAGCTAAGGTCGCTTGCTGTACATGCAGATGCAGGCGATCTCGTTACAATCGCTGCTTCACACAAAGGAGCAGAATCACAGGTGTATTTGTCCAAACGCCATGCATCGTTTTTCATTCGCTACCAGATGTGCTGAACCCCTGCACAATGGTCGAAGGTTTGGTCCGACGAAAGAAATGGAACGTCGTGCAGGATTGCTTGACTCAAACAGATGATCGAACGGATCGTTGTGATGTGCAGGGAGATGTTCGACAGCGCGGTTTGCCGCAAGCGATCCGCTCCGACAACGGTGTCCCCTTCGCATCGCCCAACGGCTTGTTCAACTTGTCGCGCCTGTCGGTGTGGTGGTTGCGGCTAGGCATCAGCATCGAACGCATTCGCCCTGGTCATCCGCAACAAAACGGCCGGCATGAGCGCATGCATTTAACTCTCAAGCGGGAAGCCACCCGGCCGGCGGGCGCGAATGTCTTGCAGCAACAGGCCAAGTTCGATGCCTTTCAGGCGGAGTTCAACAGCGAGCGCCCGCACGAAGCTTTGCAGATGAAGTGCCCGGCGGAAGTTTATACGGCTTCTACCATGCCGTATCGCGGTATTGCTGAGCCGCAGTACCCGTTTCACGACAAGACCGTCATCGTCACCCACTGCGGCCGCCTCTGCCTCTATCGCAAAAAAGATTAACTTAAGCACCTGCCTGGCCGGTCAGGCAGTCGGCATCAAAGAAGTTGACGATGGCATCTGGCTCATCAGCTTTATGCAATACGATCTCGGTTATGTCGACCTGGAGGAGAAACTTTGCAGCCTCTCGAAAATCCTTTCGGGCCAAAAGTTTACCTATGTCTTAGGAGCGAACTGTTAACCATGTGTCCGGTCCGGACAAATTTAGTTTGGCTCCTCAGGTAGGATTCGAACCTACAACCCTTCGGTTAACAGCCCCGGAAATCTGGTTCCTCGCATCCAGCGCGGCGTTGCTACTCATTGTGATTG
>DATBGM010000155.1:0-40173 GCA_036557945.1 Bryobacteraceae bacterium
CTCTTTCAACGCCCGCCGCGCCTTGCTCGCCTCCCGCTTCTCTTCCTCCGTAAAGAGGCCGATCGAATAAACCAGTGTTTCTTCCTGGTTGGCCCGCGCTACCAGCTTCTCGAGCGACAGATTACTCGCGTTATCGTTTCCATCCGTGATCACGAGCAGAACCTTCTTGTCGCGCTTGGCCGACTTCTTTTCATAATCGAGGGTCATATTGATGGCGTCCCGCATAGCTGTGCCGCCGCGCGAATCAATACGCGCGAGACCTTGCTGCAGCTTGTGCATGTCGTTGGTAAACGGCACATCCAGATAGGCATCATCATTGAAGTTGACGATACAAACTTCGTCCTGCGGGTTCGAGTTACGCACCATTTCGAGCGCTGCGGCTTCCACACGGGCGCGCTTTGTGCTCATGCTGCCGCTGTCGTCGATGATGATGCAGAGCGATACCGGCACATCCTCGCGCCGGAAAATTTTCACATGCTGCGGTTCGCCGTTTTCGAATACCTTGAAGGATTTCTCGCCCAGGTTCGTCAGCAGCTTGCCTTTGCGATCGGTGACGCTCGCATGCAACACCACTAACCGCGTGTCGGAGCGGAATTGCGCCACAAGCATCGGCGCTGCCGCCATGCCCGCCCCCAAAAGCAGCAAAACGCTATTGCGCCGGAGCATAATACCCAAGCCGGAAATATGCTTTGAGTGGCGGCAGTCCTCGCGGTTGGTTCAATTTCACCTGTACGCGCCGGTATTTGCCGTCGCGCTCGCGATTCTTTGGCGTGTATCCCAGAATGTATTCGTTCCTCAGCTCGACTCCAATCTTCGCCGCAATATCAGGCAGCTCGGCCACGTTTTCCACCGCGTACTCGCGCCCGCCCGTCTGATCCGCCAGCTCATTCAGCAATCCAGGACCCGCCGCTTCTTCCGGCGTGCGCCCGCGTCCGCCCAGACCTTCGAAAATACCAATCGCAAAGATCTGCACGTCCGCCTCGCGCACCGCGTTCCTGATTTCCGTCTCGGTGTAGCGGCTCGAGTTATCGCCGCCGTCGGAAATAATAAGAATCGCCTTGCGAGGGTTACGCGCTTTCTTCATCTCGTGCATCGCCAGATACACGCTGTCGAGCAGCGCCGTCCTGCCCTTTGATTGCGTAAACGTCAATGTGTTCTGAATTTTGCCCGTATCTGTGGTGAATGGGACGTTCAGCTCGGGCCGGTCGTTAAACTGAACCAGGAAAAATTCGTCCGCTGGATTCGCCGTTTTGAAAAACTCAGCCGCCGCCTGTCGCGACTTCTGCAGTTTCTGCCCCATGCTGCCGCTGGTATCGAACACGAGCCCGATCGAGATCGGCGCATCTTCCGCCGAAAAATCCGTGATTTCCTGCTCCACCTTATCTTCGAAAAGCCGGAAATGCTCTTTTTCCAGACCCGTCACAAACCGGTTTAGCGGATCGGTCACCGTCACATTGATCAGTACCAGTGTGCGATTGACGTGAATGTCGACCGATTTCGACCGCGCCGCCCCTGCAGCCGGAGCTGTGGGCTTCCCGGCTACCGCAACCGCCTCGTTGGGATCGCGCGGCCCGGTTTGTGCGGCGCTCAAACCGGGGAGAAGAATCGTGAAGGCCAGCAGAAAGCCTCCGTATCGGACGCCGGATGTAGAAAGGCGCAACCGAATCTGCCTCCGCATGCCAGATAACGCTTTCTGCCTAAATCATAGCAAGCAGTTTTCGAACCCTACGCAAGTCGAGCTCGGATCGTCACTGCGCACTTTTATCTCTGAATGCGCGCCGAGCCGCCCTTGGCAAAACTCTTCACCTGGTCGAGCGTCGCCATGGTTGTGTCGCCGGGGAATGTCGTCAGCAGCGCTCCATGCGCCCAGCCGAGCTTTACCGCCTCTTCGTCGGCAACTCCGGTGAGCAGTCCATAGAAGAACCCAGCCGCAAATCCGTCGCCGCCGCCCACCCGGTCGTATACATCCAGCTCCGCCGTCGGCGCGGTATGCGTCTTGCCGTTGATCCATGCCACAGCGCTCCAACTGTGCCGGTTGGTCGAGTGCACCTCGCGTAAGGTCGTCGCCACGATCTTAACCTGCGGATGCTTCTTCCGGACGTTATCCATCATGCTGAAAAATGCGCTCGGATCGAGCTTCGATTTGGCTGCGACTTCCGGCCCCGGAATGCCGAGCCCTTTCTGAAGGTCCTCTTCGTTCCCGACCAGCACATCGACGTTCTTTACGATGCGATCGATCACCTCCACCGCCTTCTTCGCGCCCCCGATCACGTTCCAGAGCTTCTCGCGATAATTCAGGTCGAACGAAATCACCGCGCCTGCTTCCTTGGCCGCCGCTATGCCTTCGATAATGACTTCCGACGTCGTCGGCGAGAGCGCTGCAAAGATACCGCCGCTATGGAACCAGCGTACGCCGTTCGCGAAGATCGCCTTCCAGTTGAAATCGCCAGGCTTCAACTGCGCAGCCGCTTCATTGCACCGGTTATAGAACACGACGGGCGCCCGCACACCCTGCCCGCGATCGCTATACACCGTTGCGATATTCGGCCCTGCCACTCCGTCATGCTTGAAATGCCTATAAAAAGGAGTGACGCCCATGGCGCGCACGCGCTCCGCCACCAGATCGCCGATCGGATAATCCACCATCGCCGTCGCAATCCCGGTCTTCATGCCGAAACAATCCGAGAGATTCGCCGCTACGTTAAATTCACCGCCGCTGACATGTATCTTGCACTCCGTCGCTTTCCGAAACGGAATGATACCCGGATCGAGCCGTGTCACCATACCGCCAATCGAAACAAAATCCAACCCGCCTTCCGGCCGAACCTTCAATGCGTCACTCATCACCCTCTCCCTTTGTGGAGCAGGCATTTCCGCCTGCGCTCTTTACGCGTTATAACTGCCCGAGGAAACCCGCCCGCCGCGTCCGGTCCAGTTCGTATGGAAAAACTGCCCGCGCGGCTTATCGATTCGCTCATAAGTATGCGCACCGAAGAAATCGCGTTGCGCCTGCAGTAAATTCGCCGGTAAACGCTCCGAGCGGTAGCCGTCATAGAAGGCAAGCGCCGTCGAAAACGCTGGTGTCGGCACACCAAAGCCGATGGCATGAATCACTGCGCGCCGCCAGTCGCCTTCATACCGGTTCAGCACCCCGCTGAAGAAATCATCGAGCAGCAGATTGTGCAGATTCGGATTTTTGTCGTAGGCCTCTTTGATTTTGCCGAGGAACCGGCTGCGAATGATGCAGCCGCCGCGCCACATGAGCGCGATGCCGCCCATGTTCAAATTCCAGCCCTGCTCTTGCGCCGCCTGCCGCAAGAGCATGTAGCCCTGCGCATACGAAATCATCTTCGAGCAGTACAGCGCGCGCCGCACCTCCTCGACAAAAATTTTCCTGTCCTGCGAATCGATCGCGTGCTTCGGCCCTTTCAATACCTTCGCTGCCGCGACGCGCTCGTCCTTCAATGCCGACAGGCAGCGCCCGAACACGGCTTCGCCGATCAGCGTTACCGGCATGCCGAGATCGAGCGCGCTGATCACCGTCCACTTGCCCGTTCCCTTTTGTCCGGCCGTGTCTAAAATTTTGTCGACGATCGGCTGACCGTCTTCGTCACTCTTTTTGGAAAGAATCTCAGCGGTGATTTCGATCAGGTAGCTGTCTAGCTCGCCTTTATTCCATTCGGCAAAGATTTCATGTAGGTCGTTTGCGCTCAGCCCCAGGCCATCTTTCAGAAGCTGGTACGCCTCGCAGATCAACTGCATATCGCCGTACTCGATGCCGTTGTGCACCATCTTCACGTAATGGCCGGCGCCCTGCTCGCCGACCCAGTCGCAACATGGCGTACCATCTTCTACTTTCGCCGCAATCGCCTGGAAAATCTCCTTCACATGCGGCCACGCTTCCGGATTGCCGCCCGGCATAATTGACGGGCCGTGGCGCGCGCCCTCTTCCCCGCCCGAAACGCCCGTGCCGATGTACAGAATGCCTTTCTTATTCAGCTCTTCGACACGCCTGTTGGTATCGGTGAAAAGCGAATTGCCGCCGTCGATCACAATGTCGCCTTTCTCCAGATGCGGCAGAAGCTGCTCGATCATCTGATCGACCGTATCGCCTGCTTTCACCATCAGCATCACGCGCCGTGGACGCTTCAGGCTCGCAATTAACTCTTCCATCGAATGCGCGCCTACAACGTTGGTCCCCTTCGCCTCGTTGTTAATAAAGTCATCAACCTTTGATACCGTGCGGTTGAAAACAGCTACACGGAATCCATGGTCGTTCATATTCAGCACCAGGTTCTGGCCCATCACGGCCAGGCCGATCAAACCGATATCACAACTTTCCTTCTGCATGTCGCTCCTGCAAGTGAATCCTGGTCGTCCTGTTAGATCTGCATCAATTCTTTCAGACGCAGATATCCGCTCCGGCTCACAGGAATTTTACTCCCGTCGGCAAGAACGGCCAGGCGAGTGTCTTTAGTATACGGTTCGACCTTCGCAATGCGCTCCAGATTGACCAGGAAAGACCGGTGCACGCGCACGAATCGCTCCGGATCGAGCGCGCGCTCGATACTTGTAATCGTCTGCTGCTTCAAATGTGTTTTGCCGCGCGTGTGCAGCGCCACGTAATCGTCCTGCGCTTCCGCATAATCAAGCTGCCCGACCGGGATCACATGCAGTTGCGCTCCATCGCGCACCACAATGCGCTGCGGATACTGGCCCGGCGCCGTCGCCCTCTCGCGCAGTTCACTCGCATTCAGGTCCGATGGCGTTCGCGCCGCGATCCGCTGCCGCACTTTGGCCAGTGCTGCCTTGAATCTCGCCAGATCGAACGGTTTGAGCAGGTAATCAATCGCCGATGCGTCGAACGCCTTCATGGCGTACTGGTCGTAGGCAGTTACAAAGACCACGGACACTTCGTTTCCGATCAGCTCCAGAACCTCGAACCCGTCCAGCTTCGGCATCTGCACATCCAGAAACAACAGATCCGGCTGATGCTCTGAGACCGCCTTCACTGCATCGAACCCGTTGCCGCACTCCGCAACAAGTTCAATGTCTTCTTCGCCAGCCAGGTACTCGCGCAGCAGTGCTCGCGCCAGCTCTTCGTCATCCACCACAATCGCCCGAATTTTCATCCTGCTTTACTCTGGCCATCCGTCCACGGCATCCACAACAACACCCTGTACAAGGCCGGTTCGACCTGAATCTCCAATTTCCCGCCGCTGCCATAACGCGCTTCCAGCCGGTTCCTTACGCCTGCCAGCCCAAACCCGGTTCTTTGCGCCGGCGGCGCATCCGGATCGAATGGATTTTCTACCGTTACCCTCAGCAATCCATCGACGCGCTCACCCGTCACCGCAATCTCACCGCCCTCGGCTAGCGTTGCAATGCCATGTTTGATAGCGTTTTCAACCAGTGGCTGCACTAAAAGCGGCGGCACGTCGCATTGCTCGCAGCCCTCGCCCATTCGCTGCAGCACGCGCAGCTTCGGTCCAAAGCGCACGCGCTCGACTTCCAGGTAGCTCCGGGCCAGCGCCAGCTCTTCCGAAAGCGGGATGCTGGCGCGCTCGCCTAACCGCAGCGAGTTGCGCAGAAAATCCGAAAGCGCAATGCACATCTGCCGCGCCCGCGCCGGATCGATACTCGTCAATGCGCTGATGGAATTCAGGCTGTTAAAGAGGAAGTGCGGGTTGACCTGTGCCTTGAGCGCCTTCAACTCCGCCTCGCGCGACAGAATCTCGGCCTTTTGCGACGATTCAAGCGCCAGCACCAGGTAATGCAGCATAATGGCGAGCAGGTACACCAGGCAGAACATCGCCGCCAGCACCGGAATGGCCGGATGGAAGCGCGCCGCGAGCGCCGGAAAGACATGCCCTAAGCTCCAGACAATCACGTGCCCGCACGCCATCACTACCGTGCTCGCGCACATCGCCGCCGGCATGAAGGCGGCGAACAGCTTCCAGTCCGCTGTCGTGCGCAAATCGAACGAGCGCGCCAGGTACCAGGCGGAAAGGCAAACAATCGCCAGCACCACCGTCAGCGGCGTAATCACGGCCACGACTTCCAGCCAGCTCAGGCGCGTCGAGATACGCAGCACGACCGCCAGAATCAGCCCAATCGGAAGCCATGCCGGCAGATAGGCCCGCAAAAACTGCGCATTGCGGAAAATCGGATGCACCGCCCGCTAATCCTCGATCTCGACCGAGCCGAAGATCGACCAGCCGGTAATTACGAGCACCGGCGCATTCGTTCCCGTGTTCGGGGGAATGGTCTTGTCTTCAAAATTTCCAAGGACGCTTGCACCTTGAACGTGCACCCGCCAGTATTGCGGAACGCGCAGCTTGATGGCGCCGAAGATGGCGTTCGTGTTCAGCACTGCCGTATTCTCCGGGCTGCTGATCGCCGCCGACCGCAGATCGATCTCGATTGAGCCCAGAATGGTCGTAAGCTCACCGCCCTCGAAATTCGTTGTTTCCATCTTGCGCTTCAATGCTCCCAGCAGCGCAAGATCTCCTACCGCATTCTCCGCATCCAGACCCGGCCGGCGCCACCAGTAATGCGGCGGCCGCGGACCAGCCCCCGGCGCTGCGGTCTGCGCCCGCCTGGAGGATTCCAGAACCCTGAATAGCGCTAAAAAGCCAACACCGATCAGAATCAGCGAAACAATCCAGCTCCCGTCCTCGGTATGGATATGGATCCAACCCAGATTCAACGAAAGAAACAGCAGGCCGATAAAGATCATGACCACGCCCCACATCCGGCCTGTGGAACGGTCGCCAAATAACCGCGCTACGCCGCCGGCGAGCGGCAGCAGCGGCCAGAATAACCAGATGTTGTAAGACGGAAAAACGCCAATGTTTCCCAGAAACAGAAATACGCCCAGCGCGATCGCGCCGATGCCCAGCGTCGCGCGGCCCGCTTTTGAGCGGTTCCGGCAGCTCTGACGCAGCACGGCGCGCTCGTTCTCGCTCACATTGCCGTAACGGATCCAGTCGTTCGGATCCCGCGGAGCTTCAGACACGCCGCCGCTCTCCGCCTGAGTTCTCCTTCTCATCGTTTACCGTCAAAAAGTCGCTCAAACCCACCAGAATGAGCGCCATCGGCCACAAGTTTTGGATTCGGTCCAACGACAGAACTCCCGCGCGATCGCCCCCAATTAGTATCAAACCGGTGAGCAGCAATACAACCGGAAGCACGAGACCTTCGATTCGCTTCATTTATGTTTACCCTCAATTCGATCCTAAGGACGAAAGGTGCACCAGTCACCCTACAATCGGCGAACGCCAACCCGGGATCGGCGAACGCCGACACCGGCCCGTCGAAACCGAACCTGCCGGAACCACGGCGTGTTCGAAACTATGCCGTTTGTAAGGCGGAAATCCTTGAGGGCCAGAATACGCGGGAGTGCGAACAAGAGACCCGAATACGCCGCGCTTCCAGCGAATTGGCGGCTTTACTTACAGCGCGAGCGGCGCTTTAGCTGCACCCGGAAGTGCCGCCGCAGTTCTCGCATTTGTAGCACGACCCGTTGCGCGTCATGATACTGCCGCATTCCGAGCACAGCGGCGCATCCCCAACGGAGCTTGCATCAAAGGGTAACGCGACCTGCGGATCGGGCTCCGTCGGGCGCAGTTTCGGTGCCTCGCCCGCCTCAGTCGCTTCCGTGATGCCAAGGAAGCGGTTCCCAAGCCAGCGGAAGATGTAATCGATGATCGACTTCGCGTACGGAACCTGCTGATTGCCGGTCCAGCCGCTTGGCTCAAAGCGCACGTGGCTGAATTTATCGACAAAAAATTTCAGCGGCACGCCATACTGCAAGCCATAGCTGATCGAAGTTGCCAGCGTATCCATCAGACCCGAGATCGTCGAGCCTTCCTTGGCCATCGAGATGAAAACTTCGCCCGGCGTTCCGTCTTCGTAGAGGCCTACGGTGATGTAACCCTCATGTCCGCCGATCGAAAACTTATGTGTCAACGATTGACGCTCGTCGGGCAGTTTCCGCCGGACTGGCCGGTAAACAATCTTTTCTACGGTTTGTGGAGCAGCCGCAGCAACTACACCCTTCTTTTCGCCTTTTCCGGTTCCGGAGCTAAGCGGTTGCACACGCTTCGAACCGTCTCGGTAGATCGCCACCGCTTTCAGACCCAGGCGCCAGCTTTCGGTGTAGGCCTCCATGATGTCTTCCACCGTCGATTCTTCCGGCATGTTGATCGTCTTCGAAATTGCGCCCGAGATGAACGGTTGCGTCGCGGCCATCATGCGCACATGGCCCATGTAATGAATCGAGCGCGTGCCGTTTTGCGGCCGGAAGCTGCAATCGAAGACGGGCAGGTGCTCGGGTTTCAGATTGGGGGCGCCTTCGATTGTTCCCGTAGAGTCGATATGAGAAACGATCTGCTCGGCCTGTTCCGGCGTATAGCCCAGTTTGATCAAAGCTTGTGGCACGGTGTTATTCACGATTTTGATCACACCGCCGCCCACCAGCTTTTTGTATTTCACAAGCGCCAGATCCGGTTCGATGCCGGTGGTATCGCAATCCATCATGAATCCGATCGTGCCTGTGGGGGCAAGCACCGTCACCTGCGCATTGCGGAACCCGGATTGCGACCCCGCTTCGTAAGCCTCGCGCCAGCAATCCTCCGCAGCCCGGAACATGGCCACCGGAACGCATTTGCTGTCGACGGCGTTCACGGCCTTCCAGTGCATCCGGATCACATCTAGAAATGACTCGCTATTTTCTGCATAGCCGGGGCATGGCCCAACCGCCGCAGCAATTCGCGAGCTCGTCAAATAGGCCTGCCCGCACATAATGGCGGTAATCGCCGCTGCAAAATCTCGGCCCTTGTCACTGTCGTAAGGCAAACCGAGCGACATCAAAAGCGCGCCCAGATTCGCATAACCCAATCCGAGTGGCCGGAAATCGTGCGAATTCTTGGCGATCTTCTCCGTCGGATACGACGCGTTATCGACCAGGATCTCCTGCGCCAGAATCACAGTATCTACTGCGTGTCGGAAGGCTTCTACGTCAAAGGTTCCGTCTGCACCCACAAAGCGCATCAGGTTCAGCGAAGCGAGATTACAGGCCGAATCGTCCAGGAACATATATTCCGAGCACGGATTCGAGGCATTGATACGCGCGGTGTGCTTGGAAGTGTGCCAGCGATTGATGGTGGTATCGAACTGCATACCCGGATCGCCGCATTGATGCGTGGCTTCGGCGATCTGCCGCATCATGTCACGGGCTTTATATCGCTTCACCGGCTGCTCGCCGACAACGCTCTTGGTCCACCAGTCGCCGTCTTCTACTACCGCCTGCATGAATTCATCCGTGGCACGCACGGAATTGTTCGCATTCTGGAAAAAGATCGAGCTATAGGCATCGCCGTCGAGTGAAGAATCGTAACCTGCATCGATCAGCGTATGCGCTTTTTTCTCTTCCTTCGCCTTGCACCAGATGAACTTCTCGATATCGGGATGTTGCGCGTTCAGAATGACCATCTTGGCCGCGCGCCGTGTTTTGCCGCCCGACTTAATGACGCCCGCGAAGGCATCGAACCCCTTCATGAAGCTCAACGGCCCCGAGGCGCGGCCGCCGCCCCACAGGTGCGCGTCTTCTTCACGAATTGCAGAAAGATTGCTGCCTGTACCTGAGCCCCACTTGAATAGCATGCCTTCGGTCTTGGCCAGGTTGAGGATCGATTCCAGCGTGTCGCCGACCGAATTGATGAAGCAGGCCGAGCACTGCGGGTGATTCTCGCCCGGCTGCAGCTTTTTTACCGTTTGCGTCGCTTCATCGAAATAAAAACCGTAGCCGCGCGATTCCCGGACGCCCACGTTAAACCAGACCGGCGAATTGAAACAGGCTTTCTGTGTCAGCATCAAGTGCGCCAGCTCGTTGCGAAAGTTTTCCCCGTCTTCTTTCGTCTTGAGGTACTTGCCTTCGATCCCCCAATCGGCGATCGTATCCACTACCCGGTGGACAAGCTGCCCGACGCTTGTCTCCCGCTCGGGCGAGCCCATGCGTCCATGAAAATACTTGCTGACAACAATATTTGTCGCCGTCTGCGACCACTCGGCAGGCACTTCCACGTCGCGCTGCTCAAAAATGACGGAACCTTTATCGTTGCCAATGGTAGCGGTACGCAGCTCCCAATTCATCTGGTCGTACGGGGTAACGCCCGGCTCCAGTTTGGCGGTAAAATAGCGAGGAAACGATACGCCGGTACGCTCCTCTTTTAATAAGGACCTGTATTTGCGTCCGTCAAGTGCGGGTACGGTAGCGGTGAGCATGAAGTATTCTTTCCGAGGCGGGGTCTGCCGGGTCGCAGCAGACCAACAGTGCTATTGAACCGCCGAACCACTCTTCTGTCAATCCCGTAATTGGTACTACACCGCAGGATATTGTGGATTAGCTGTGGACAACCACGAGATACGGTGGCTTTCTTCTATTATAGCTTGGCCTTCGAAGGTAGCCTTCAGGTTCGTTTCGGGTGGCGTCGAGCCTCTTTTTCGAGCGCCTTCCAGCGTTTGCGGCTTTCCCGCGTCAGCCGGATATCGCTCTGCCTTTCCAAAAATGCAAGCTCGCGTTTCAGCTTGCGATACCCCGCCAACCGGCTTTGGTCCAGGCCGGCGGCGTTGCGTACAGCGCAGCCCGGCTCAGCCCTGTGGGTGCAATCCCGAAATCTGCACCCGGCGGCCAGTTCGGCGATATCGGCAAATGCGTCGTCCACTTGCTCCGGAGCGGCCCAAGGCTCCAGCTCGCGCAGCCCCGGCATATCGATCAGAAACCAATTCCCTGGAATCAGAAAGAGCTCCCGTTGTGTGGTCCTATGGCGGCCTCTGCCGTCCCATTCCCGCACTTCCGCTATGGGCTGTCGGTCCTCATTGAGCAAGGCATTGACAATTGAGGACTTCCCCACTCCCGACGAGCCGACTAGGGCGGCCGTTTCGCCGGTTCCGACTTGCCTGCAAATTTCTCCCAGACCGCGCTTTTCCAGAGCGCTCACGGCCAGCACCGGAACGCCGCGCGCCTGCTCCTTCGTCCGCCTGACGAACACTTCGGAATCCTCTTGCAGATCGGCTTTGTTCAACAAAATTACGGGACGCGTGCCGCTTTCCTTCGCAAGCACCAGGTATCGTTCCAGCCGGCGCGGATTGTAATCCTGATCGAGCCCGCTCACGATGAAAAGGACGTCGAGATTTGCCGCCAGGATCTGCTCACGGACGCTTCTGCCCGGCTCTTTCCGGGATATCCTGGTTCGTCTCGGAAGAACGTCCACGATGACATTCCCTTCCCGCAGAACGATCCAGTCACCCACGCAGGGTAGACAAGATTTCACATGGCGCAGCCGGCCGCCCAGCGTCGCTTCGACTTCGCCTTGTTCGGTCCAAACGAAAAAGTGGTCGCGGCTGGCCAGCACAATACGGCCGCACGTGATACCCTTCGATTCCATCTTTGTTCCTCTGAGTTGTTCCAAAACACACTTCAACCTTGCTGCCCGGAAGCAGCAAATTTACAGAGGAACTTAGACAGTGGTGGTCAGCAGCGCTCCTGAGGGAGCATAATATCAGCTTTTTTGCAGCCCATGGGCGACCTATTGTGGCCAGTACCCCGAACGTGTGTGCACGACCGCTTCCGGACGATTCCTGATCTCGACCTGTAGCGAATGAAACCCCGGAGTTTCGTCCAGCGCGGGCGAGAAAGAAAGCAGGTATCTGCCGTGCAGGTCGCCTCCCAGCGCGATCAGGTCGTTCTCCAGCTTCGATTTCGTCTGGAATCCGAAGCGCCGCCCGCCTGTGGCTTCGGTCAACGCCGCGGCCGTGTTCTGTTTGAAAAGCCGTGCAAATTCTACGTAAGATGGGCTGCCCCCGGTCGGCTGGTAATCTTCCGGCCTGGTTGTGAACGGTGTCAGGTAGGCCGAGTAGGTCAGGCTGTAGACCGTCACGCCAGAAGCTTGCAGCTTCGACAACAAGTCGGAAAGCTTCTCTTTACTGCCGCGATCCTTGTTTTCCCCGATGATCAGGATGTATGCGCGCCGCGCGCCGGAACGCCCACCCAGTGATCGGAGCGCCTCGTCCACTGCATCGATCATCCGTCCGCCCGAGCTGTCCTGCGGCTTTAGATTTTTGAATGCGCCTTCGATCGCTTCCGCATCCGTTGTAAAATCCTGCGCGATTTTGATTTCATCGTCGAACGTGACCACTGCCGCCTCGCCGTTCGCGCCCAGTACCGCGCCGGGGATCATGGCGCCCACTTTCCTGATTTTGGCAAGAGCCGAAAGCGACATCGCGGTCGTCTGAACCAAAGTCACGAGCGCGACGGGCGCGAGCCCGTCCGCAACCGTATCGACCCGTACTGTTCGGGGCCGCCCCTCGTCCAGCACAAGAAAATCGGCCGCTTCCAAACCATCGATCGCGTGACCCCGTTTATCCGTCACACTCGCAGAAAGCACGACCAGCGGCACTTTGGTCCGGATCGTCGCCTCTTGTGCAACTGCCACAAGCGCAAATGCCGTAACGATTGCCAGCTTGGCCCTTTTCACAAGCGACTGAAATGAGTTTATCGAGATGCGCCGGCGCCTCAGCAAAAAAGAATCCGTCAAGTCTCACTCGCGTTCAAAAGAACGATGCTTCTTTCGGTCAGAGAGCATGTGAGACTCGTTTGCGTCTTCCTTTTGGCGACGGCCTTCTGCGAGCGGGGTTGGCCTGAACAGGCGCATCCGCGTCCTAAGATCGCGGTGGCGCTTCAGGGGGGAGGCGCCAAAGGGCTGGCGCACATCGGCGTCCTGCAGTGGTTGGAAGATCACCACATACCAGTCGACTATGTTGCCGGTACGAGTATGGGCGGCCTGGTCGGCGGCTTGTATGCGACCGGGCACAGTCCCGCCGAAATTGAGCGCATCGTTCGAGATATCAACTGGAACGAGGTGTTGTCGGGTACCACGCCCTATCGTGAGCTGGCGTTCCGCCGGAAAGAAGATTTGCGCGCTTTTCCCAACGGTTTGGAATTGGGGCTCAGGGAAGGGTTGCAGCCGCCGGGCGGCCTGATCTCCGGGCAGGGCGTACGGTTCGTCATCGACCGCTATGTGCTGCCCTACTCCGACGGCAGGAGCTTCGACAGTTTGCCGGTTCCTTTCCGCTGCGTCGCGACCGACCTGGTCTCCGGAAAATCGATTGTGTTTAAGGATGGCTCACTGACGGATGCGCTTCGGGCCACCATGTCTATTCCCGGCGTTTTTTCACCGGTGAAGCAAGACGGCAAGATTCTCGCTGATGGAGGTCTACTCAATAACCTTCCAACCGATGTCGCGAAACAGATGGGAGCGGATATTGTTATCGGCGTCCATTTGACGACCGGCCCGGTAGCCCCGAAAAACCTTACCTCGCTGTTTCAAGTCGCCGCAGGATCTTCCGATGTGATGATCGACTCCAACGAATTGCGCGGTATGGAAGGGGCCGACATTTTGATCACGGTAAATTTGCAGGGCTACACGACGTTGGATTTCTCGCGCGTAGAGGAGATCATCCCCAAAGGGGTTAGTGCCGCCCAGGAACGGTCCAATGTTCTTCAACGCTTGAGCGTCAGCGACGACGAGTGGAACCAATACCTGGCGACACGCGATTCCCGTCTGGTAAAAACGGTGCCTCCCCCGCAGTTTGTAGAGGTGAAGGGCACCAACCCCAATGTGGCGAAAGACATTGAAAAACAATTGTCTCCGTTAGTTGATAAGCCAATCGACACGAAAGGCCTGGAGAAAGATTTGACGCGGCAGGTCGGATTGGGGCGGCTGAACAGCCTCAGTTACAGCTTGATCAACCGCAATGACAAGCAAGGGCTGTTGATAAGCGCGGAGGAAAAGGATTATGCTCCGCCCTGGCTCAAGCCCGGTTTTGCAATTGACGGCTCGGATCCAAACAATGTTCAATTCACTTTCGGAGCCCGTTTCACGATCGCCGATCTTGGCGGATATCGCTCCGAGCTGCGGACGGATTTCTCTGTCGGGTCCACCTATCTGATAGGCAGCGAATACTATCATCCTTTGACGGCCACCAGCCGCTGGTTCATTGCTCCGGCAGTATATGCCAGCCGGTCGCCACTGAATCTGTATGCGGCTGACACGTTTCTGGCCCAGTACAAGTTGAACCGCGTGGATGGCACGTTTGACCTCGGATACGCCATCGATCGCTTCAGCGAATTTCGAATTGGCTACGATGCGGGCTACCTGAAAACCAGCCGCTGGATTGGAAGCCCCTTGCTGCCATCCGTCTCGGGCAGAACAGGCCAGGTGCGAGCGCGCTATGCCCTCGACCGTCTGGATAATCCGATTATTCCAAGAAGCGGAATCGCGCTGCTTGTCAACGGAGGTTGGACCGACAGCCATCCCGCGGCGCAAAATTCCTTTCCATCGGCCGAAATGGCATTTCAGGCATTTCACAAGATTTCCGATCCGGCATCTTTGTTCTTCACAGCGGCAGGCGGCACCGTATTTGGACATGAGCAAATAGGTTTGCCCCTGTTTTCGCTGGGCGGGCCGGGCCGGCTGGCGGCTTATGGCATCAATGAGTTTCTAACGAATCAATACTTCTACTTCCGCGGCGGATATCTCCGGCGATTGGGGAAAGTCCCGTCCTTCCTTGGGAGCGGTTTCTATCTCGATGCCCATTATGAAGTTGCCAAACCTTACGGGCTGCCCAGAGCACCCACCCTGCCGAATGACGGCGTGATCGGCATTATCGCCGACACATTTGTCGGCCCGGTGCTGATTGGAGGCAGTATCGGCGATTCCGGACACCGCAAGTGGTTCTTTCAGCTCGGGCGTGTATTTTGACTGAGCGTTATCTCACGATGATCGAAGAGATTCGATTATTCCAGGTGTGCCCGCCTTCAAACCGGCGGTTGCGAAGATCCTGGATACTGGCTTGAAACTGCTGGCTCCCGCCGGAGAAGTGCCGGTCATTGAAGACGACGACGTGGGCTCCTCCCAAGAGTTTGATGGACGAGATGTTGTCTCCAAAATTGCCAGGCAGGTGATCCAGCCGGTCACCTCGTCGGACGCAGAAGCGATCTCCACTGTAATCTGCATTCTTGAAAAAGCATGCTCCGGAATGGGGAAAAGGACGCCGATTCCAGGAGGAATCCCAAGCGTAATTGCCGTTGTAAACCCATTCGTCGTGAACCGCCCGATGTTGCGCTTGAACTGCGCCGTTGAACAGAAAAGGAGATACCAGCGCAATCAAGCCTAAAATTCTCCGCATCGCATTCTCCTCCCGTCGTTTTTATCTTTTGGTGAGTATACTCATTCCCCTCGGGATCGTTTCGCATTCAGACAGCGCGGGCGGTATCTGGAATGATGCGGATTCCGTCGATTCCCTCTGCCGCCGAAGGAGGTTCGAAATGTTTTGCTGTACGCAAAATTGCTGGAACTGGTACCGGCTTCTTATCTTTCCGATGATTGTTGCGGCCGATAGCCGTGCGCACCGGCACATCGAAAAAGTACACATCGACTCGAAATCCGGCTTCTTTCGCCTGCCGGATCAGCGGCGCGCGCACGGCTCGCGTGGTATTCGTGTTGTCAACAACGAAGGAGCGCCCGGCGCGCAGGCACTCGCGAATCAATGCTGCCTCCCTTTCCGGAGTGCCTGCGATATCGCGGCTCACATGCACATGCGTCGCGGCGAAATGCTCTGTGAAGTAGCTGGTTTTGCCGGAACCTTGCAGGCCGACGAAGATTATGACTTCCGCCATCGCTCCAACTTGGGCGGACGTGCTCCGTGTACAGGTGAGCCCGCCACGGGGACATAGGCCAGCTCCGTACGCGAATGTGCACAGCGCAGCATCAGACCACCGCGGCTCATGTCTCCGCGGCCGGCAAAATCGGCGGGAAATAACAGCCGTTCTCCGAAAACCGCTAGAAGCGGTTCCGTGTATTTTGCACTTGCGACACTGCCCAGCAGCACATACGCGCAATTGGGCCCGGCATGTTGATCGATCAGGCGCGCGGAAGAGAGTAGCGCGTCGCGATATTCACGGTTGTTTTCAGACACAGGAATCTGTGAAATCGCCTCGAGTTGCGCGAGGCTGACAGCCGTCTCTGGAGGAACGAGCCCCGCGCCCGGCACCATGACCAACGCGGGGGGAACCCCTTGCGGCGCGGCTGCGAACGCTTCCACATAGGCCATCTTTCCGCGAAAATACAGTCCGCTGATAAATGTGTACACTTCGCCGACGGTCGCGCCGCCTTGCCGGAGCTTGAGTGCCAGTTCAAAATTCGCCTGCTCGCGAATTAGCAGAGAATAGCGCGGACCGCCCGCTCGGGCCGGAGAGAGCAGAAAGATACGAGCGGACGAAGCCACTGCCGATTTTACCGAACGAACCAGGCTCGATAAAACCAGGCTCGATAACATGGCAGCGTGAACCTGCCTGTAAATCCGCCGGTTTTACCGATGCTGGCTAAACGCATCGAGGAGCTGCCGCCCGGAGATCAATGGGTTTTCGAGCCCAAGTGGGACGGCTTTCGGGCTCTTGTCTTTCGCGACGCCGACGACATTTTCATTCAGAGCCGCGACGAAAAGCCGCTGAATCGTTATTTTCCCGAGCTGCTCGATCCGCTGCGCAAGATACTCCCATTACGCTGTGTGCTCGACGGCGAAATCGTCATTGTGAAAGGTGACGGACTCGATTTCGATCAATTGCAACTGCGTCTGCATCCGGCTGCTTCGCGGGTGCGGCTGTTATCCGGGCAAAGCCCTTCTTCTATCGTGTTTTTCGACCTGCTTTCGGAAGACAATCGCGACCTGCGCGAGCAGCCGTTTGAGAAACGCCGCCTACTGCTGGAGAAGCTGCTTGCCGCCGCCAAGCCGCCGGTACACCTCACGCCGGCAACACGCGACCGCGATCTCGCCGCAGACTGGTTCAAGCGCTTCGAAGGAGCCGGACTCGATGGTGTCGTGGCCAAAGACGTTTCGGGCATCTACGAGCCGAACAAGCGCGTCATGCTCAAAATCAAACACGAGCGCGATTGCGATTGTGTGGTCGCAGGCTTTCGCTGGCATAAGAAGGGCCAGGGCATGGTCGGTTCGCTGCTGCTCGGCTTGTACGACGATGCGGGCGCGTTGCAGCATGTCGGTGTGTGCTCGAGCTTTTCGGTTGAAAGACGGCGCGAGTTGGCCGAGTTCTTAGAGCCGTACCAAAAAAATGCGCTGAAGAATCATCCCTGGAAGGCGTGGACCGAGCACGACGCCGAGCCGCAGCGTATGCCGGGGGGGCAGAGCCGCTGGAGCCAGGGCAAAGATCTTTCCTGGGAGCCTGTGCGGCCTGAGCTGGTGGTTGAGGTGGCCTATGACCACATGCAAGGCGATCGCTTCCGGCATGTCGCGCAATTCCGCCGCTGGCGCCAGGATAAGAAGCCCCACGACTGTACGTACGCGCAGCTCGAAGTTGTGGCGCCGCAGGAGCTGTTCGAGATTTTCGGAATCAAGAAGTAGACTTCGCCGTGCGCTTCCTTTTTGAAGGAGCGCGTTTGGCAGCATGCTGGGTGCGCCATTCGCGCGTCGGATCATCATCCGGGTCCGGCGTTTCTTGTGCAGGACGCAGCCCTTCCGGAACATGCCGCAGATTGACGCGAATACGCGTCCAGGTGGATGAGCGGCCGCGCATGGAATCGATCAGGACATCGTCAACAGCAAGATGTGCTGCTGCTTGCGCGTGCCCTTTTTTCCAGCGTTCGAGACCGGCGAGCGCTGCTTCTTTATCGGGAGAATTGGCTACCGTAATCAGAGGCATTTTGGCGCGCGATGGCGCAACACGCTTGCCTTCGCCGTCCATTTTGCGGAAGTGCGGCGGCCAGGGGGCGTCGCCTAATCCCGCCGCTTCATCTTTGCCAGCCAGTTCGAGCAGACGATCGAGCGAGCCGGCGAAGCGGTCCATTTGTGCGTGCGGATCTCCCAGCTTTGCAAAACGTTCGGGCACAGTAAAGACGGTAAACTCTGCCGGATCGCTGCCGGGCACTTCCGTCCAATCGAGCGGAGTCGAGACGCGCGCATCGGGCAGCGGACGGACCGAATATGCCGAGCAGGTTGTCCGGTCTTTGGCGTTCTGGTTGTAATCGAGAAAGACACCGTGACGCTCTTCCTTCCACCATTTGGAACTGGCGAGCGCAGGTACGCGCCGCTCGATCGACCGAGACAAGGCAAGTGCAGCGCTACGCACTTCAGTAAAGGTCCAGCGCGGTTGGATGCGCACATTCACGTGCATGCCGCGCGATCCGCTCGTCTTCGGCCATCCTCGCAGTCCCACTTCCTCGAGGAACGTTTTGACTTCCATAGCGACCGTGCAAACATCTCGCCAGTCCACCCCCGGACCTGGATCGAGATCGATGCGCAGTTCATCGGGATGCTCTAAATCGCTCGCGCGAACCGGATGCGGATGCAGCTCGATACAACCCAGATTGACGATCCAGGCGAGACCGGCTGTGTCATCCACAACGAGCTCTTCCGCGGTACGGCCCGAGGGGAACGAGAGCGTGACTGTACGCAGCCACTCCGGCCGTTCGGACGGCGCGCGCTTTTGATAAAAGGCCGGTTCTTCCGCGCCATTGACAAAGCGTTTCAAGACTACCGGCCTGTCGCGAATTCCGGCCAGCGCTCCCGGAGCGACCGACAAATAATAACGAACAAGATCAAGCTTCGTGAGCTTCGCCTGGCGCGAGAAATATAGCTTTTCCGGATGCGTGATGCGCACCTCGTGCCCGTCGATTGTGAGCACTTCCGCTGAGTCGACCTTCCCCACACAGTCAGGCTATCCATGCGGAGCCGGAGAAATCAACTCACCTTGCACGATGAATCGCTTGGGAGCCGAGCCCACATAGTAAAACGGATAGCAGGTAATCATAGTAAGCAAGCGTGAGTTAGTCTCGCCTTTACCCGGGATGAGACCTCCACCGTCGGAGCGGAGCACGCTGACATCGGAAGGTTTGACAATCTTGGTTGCGAGTACTTTGTAGGTGTAAGTGCCGGATGCGGTCTCGATAGTGACCGTATCGTCCAGGCGAATATCTTTCAAGGCGCGAAACAGCGTGTCGCGATGGGCGGCGATGGCGAAATTTCCCAGTTGACCGGGTAGCGACGTCGTCGGAACATGACCGACCGCCGTGCTGAGCACGTTTTTATCGACGCCTTCGCGCACCATGGCGGACACGTGCAGCCGCCCAATCGCAACGCGTCCGAGTGCTTCACCGGGAGAGGGGCGGCGGAATTCCGATGTTTTGGGCCGCGGCACGGCCGTACTTATCGGTCTTTCTTTCGTCGCGAAGCGAGCAATTCCGGCCTGGGCGCGCAGGAAATCGAGAAAGGAGACATTGACGCTGCCGGCAATCTGGCGGTCGAATGCCCAATTTTCGTATTTCTGATAAACGTACTCGTCGGCTGCGCTATAGATGTAGAAGCCGAGGCAGCAGAGCCCGGCTGTAAGCAATAGCGCTCGCACAAAGCGCACTGCAGGCGGACGCAACGGCAGTGCGCCTTCCACGACGCGCCTGCGATTGCGGCTGTGAACGCCTGGCCTCGGATACGGGTCGTCAATCACACTCAGTGGCCTGCCCGGGCGATGCTGTAAGTGGTGCGCGTACGAGCGTGTAACTTACGGCCGTCCGCACGAACCAGGACTTTTACACCGCGCACCAAGCGTTGGTTATGCATTTCGTCGGGTGCATATTCGATCGAGTAGCGATGCCGCAGGTCGTTCGAGATCCCCTGGAACACTGGAACGATCTCTGAAATTTCGGTTGGCTCGAAGAAATGTCCTCCCGTCATTTGCGCAATCTTCTTCAAGACCCGGTGGTTCAGGTCGTCGGTTTCCAGATTCGGGAGCCCGATCGTGAATACGGTAGCTCGCGAAGCTTGCAAGTCCTTTTCGAGAGCAGAAAACGAGATCTTACTCGCGTTATCCTTTCCGTCGCTGACTACGATCACCGTGCGTCGCTGCAACTTACTGCGTTCCAGATGCCGCAAAGCATAAGCTATTGCATCATAGAGCGCCGTCCGGCCGCGCGGCTCCCCGAGATAGAGCGCGCGCCGCAGAAGCTGCAAATCATCGGTAAAGGGGACCGATGGAGCAAGCCCGCGTGTTACGGAATCGTTGAAATTCACGACAAAAAACTCGTCGCGGGGATTGCTTTCCTTGGCAAAAGCAAGCCCGGCCATTACCACTCTAGGCCGCTTGGATGCCATGCTGCCGCTATTATCCACCACCAGACCGATAGCCAGCGGCAAATCCTCGCGAGAAAAGTAGGTGATCTCGCGAGGATGGCTATCTTCCAGAACTTGGAAATTACTCTTGTTGAGATTGCTGACAAACTTGCCGCTCGTGTCGCGCACGCTTACGTCCAACAAGACGTAATCCGCGTTATCGGAGATCTTAAACTCCTGGCCGGCGGCATTCACCAAGCCGCCGGCCAGAACGAACAAGCAAAGTACGGGACCACAGCCCCGTTCCACTTTTACGATCTCCGCGTGGCGAGCGTGAGCAGTCCCGACAGGCTCAGAGCTGTAAAGCCGAGCAAGCCGATCAACGGATTGAACGATGCAGTGTGCGGTAATGCCGCCGGCTGAGGCGCAGCGGGCGCGGGCTGAGCGACAGGCGCAGGCTGCTGCGGCGCAGGAGCCGGTTCAGCAACCGGTGCAGCGGCCGGCGGAGCGGGCTGTGCAACAGGTTCCGGTTTCGGTGCAGGCGCAGGAACAGGTTCAGGCTCACGATAATTTTCGGGCACAGGAACCGGGCGCGCCGATGCTAACTGCGCGACAAGTTTTTTGGGATATGCAAACTCCTGCCCGAAATTATCTCCCGGATAGAACCAGGCGCGCACCGCTTTTGGCACACCGGCCGGAGTTTCCCAGAACGAAAACTGGCTCTTACCGTTCGGCTGCAGACGATAATTCGGAATCGCGAGGATCGTTTCTTCCAGATGCTTCTGATCCTTGTCAAAAATCTGAACGATATGGCGATCCGAAGGAGAGTCAACTAATTTCCAAACGTAAGTTCCCGGATCGAGAACTTTGTTACCGGCGATAATCGGCTCCTTCACGGTGACAATCGTCATCTTGTTCCAAGCATCGGCGCGCGCCAGCGGGACGAATGAAGTTCCAATCAGCCCCACGCCGGTCACAGCCAACGCACCTATGTAGAACGCCCGAAATTTATGATTCAACACAAAACCTCCAACCAAAAAATATATTTAGTGAGCTGCTTCATCTTTGGCAGCTTCGTATTTAGCTCCGCTCGTTAGCGGATGCAAATCACTTCTTCATGGATGCAGGCACGTATCTTTCCAAAGTACACCCCCGGATGCAGCCGCGAAGCATCAACAACTTACAGAACCGCCCTCGAGATTGCATGCGGGAAAAAATACCTGGATTTATTCGGTACATTGTCGATATGCCGCCACTCACACAGCCTGATATTAAGACGCTCGCAGTTGATATCGGGGGTACGGGCGTAAAAGCGGTCATGCTCAATAGTCGCGGCAGACCGGTCAGTGAGCGTCAGCGAGTCGACACTCCTCGTCCCGCGACTACTGAAGCTGTACTAGCGGCAATCGACAGCATCATTGCTCCGCTCGGGGCATTTAATCGGGCATCGGTGGGATTTCCGGGAGTAGTAAAGCGAGGCGTCACGCACACGGCCCATAACCTCGACCCGAGTTGGATCGGCTTTGATCTGGAGCGGGTGCTGGCGCGCAAATGGCGAAAGCCCGTACGTGTCGCAAACGATGCGGCGGTGCAAGGTTATGCGGCAATTCGCGGCAAAGGAGTAGAACTGATCATCACGCTCGGAACCGGCTTCGGCTCTTCGTTGTTCACCGATGGCCACCTGGTGCCGGGATTGGAACTGGCGCATCATCCATGGAAGAAGAAGCGCACCTACGAAGAGTATCTCGGCAAGGATGGGCTGGAACGCCTCGGGCGCAAGCGCTGGAACAAGGAAGTAGCAAAAGCAATCGGTCAGATCGAAGCACTTTTTAATTACGATTCGCTCTATATCGGCGGCGGCAATGCCACCAAGATCGATTTCCCTCTGCCAAGCCGTGTCGCCCGCGTACCGAATGAAGATGGATTACTAGGCGGAGTCGCTCTCTGGCGGGACTCGCCGACGATTGTTATCGCACCCCGTGCACAGGCGGCAAAAGAAACGGCCACTTCGGGACGGCACGGAAGTGATAATGATAGATCAGCAAAGCGACTACACCGGCGAGCAGGATAAGCACGAGCGCGAGTGCGAGCATCACCTTCCCCCACGGGAACTTCCTGCCTTCCCGCTTCAGCACAAGTAGGTACGATGCAAAGATACCGACAAAGAAGAGCAGTATCATCGGCACCGCGAACAGCATCATGTTGAAAATGTCGGGAGTCGGTGTGACGATAGCCGCGATGACGGTAATGACCAGAATGGCGTAGCGGCTGTGCTTCAGCAGGAAACGCGGCGAAGCCAGCCGGAGCAGCGTCAGGAAGAAGATGATCACCGGCATCTCGAAGACAAGGCCGACGCCAAGCGTCACGTTCACAAAGAGATCGAAGTAACGGCTGATCGAGACGACCGGGGTGACGTGGATATCGCGGCCGATGCCTAACAGAAACTCGAGTCCATAGCGGAATGCGACGAAATAGGCGAAGCATCCGCCGGTGATAAAGAGGCCCGCGGTGGAAACGATGAACGGGACCGCCCATTTCTTCTCGCGCCGATACAGGCCGGGCGAAATGAAAGCCCATACCTGATAGAAGATCCATGGAGATCCGACGAATAGAGAAACCAGCAGCGGCAGCTTCAAGTAGATGACGTTGAAATTCTCCATCGGCTCGATAATGGCCAGATTCGGTGGATTGATGCCGAGGTGCTGCAGCGCCGTAACCGCAGGCGCAGAAACGATCGCCCAGAGGTCTTTGCAGAAGCCGATGCTCAGGATGAAAGCGACCAGCAAGCCCGCAATCGCGCGCAGCAGACGCGAGCGCAGCTCTTCGAGATGCTCCATGAAAGACATGCGCAGCATGCCTTGCTCTTCTTCGTCCTCATCGCCCTGGTCTTCAGCCGGAGGCGGCGGGGGAGGTTTCGGCGGAATCTGCGCGATCTCTTGCGGAGTAGCGTAGCCGGTGACCGGTTCCGTGTGCGCTTGCGGAGGGACTTCAGAGAGCGCCGGGGCGCCGTAGGGATCAGACGAGCTTGCGTACGCCTCATTGGCCGGAAGCGCCAGCGATTCGGAAGAGTCTGCGGTCGGTTCGGAAGGCGGTGGTTGATCTGGCGGAGCGCCCGGCTCCTTCGATTCGTCAAACATCAAGTTCTGTCGTTAGGCCGCGTGATTCTCGTCTTTCGCGGCGCTTACCGGCTCGGGCACGGCAGAGGCTGATGAGCGCGGAACAGTTCCGGCTACCGGTTCGGAAGGCGCCGGTGTGGACGAAGCCGGTTCCGCCGCGGCCTCAGCCGATTCATTCCGGCCGTATTCGTCGTACGTGTAGGAATAGGGCTCCGAGTATGAACTGTCCGGCTGATCCCACTTGGGTTTTTCGGGTTCATCTGCCACGTTCGCTTCCCGCTCGAGTTCCCGCATGTGCCCTTCGAAAGTTGTCTTCAACTCGTTTTTGGCGCGGCGAAATTCGGTCAGGCCCTTGCCCAGCATGCGGCCCAGCTCCGGCAGCTTCTTAGGTCCAAAAAGCAAAAGCGCGACCAGGAATATGAGGAACATCTCCTGTGCGCCAATCGGACCCATCTCATCTCCTCCCTATATGCGTGACGCCTTTATGATAGCCCAGCATCGTCTGCTAGCGGCTCCCAACGAAACACGATACATTACACTCGTGCGCAGACTATCTTCCTTCGTTCCTATCGTCCTCCTGCTGATGAGCATTTCGCCGGCGCTGTTGGCACAGGTCGAACTGACGCCATCGGATCATGATCATGTTTCGATTCGCATTAACGGCCAGCCGTTTTCGGAATTCTATATCGGCTCGTCATATGCCAAACCCTATCTCGCGCCGTTGCGCGCGGCGGGCGGCCAGACTGTCACCCGCCGTTTTCCGATGGAAAAAATCGAGGGCGAATCGCGCGATCACCCGCATCACAAAGGTCTCTGGATCGGATATGGCGATGTCAACGGGATCAACTTCTGGGAGACCGAGGCTGAATCGAGAGTCAGCGGCGAAAATCCGAAGGACAAAGGCAAAGTCACGCTCGTCAAGCTGGGAGAACTGAAGCCCGGCAAGAAATCGGGCGCTGTAACGGTCGAGTTCGCCTGGACCGGTCCGGGCGATGCGCGAATTTTAGACGAAACGCGCAAGCTAACCTTCTATGCGGATGAAAAGATCCGGCGCTTCGACGTCGAGACGGCGCTCACTGCGGCGACGGATGTGAAGTTCGGCGATACCAAAGAAGGATTTTTTGCGATTCGCGTAGCCGACAGCATGGCGGGCAAGAACGGCGGCGTGATGACGAATTCCGAAGGCGCGCACACGGAAAAAGACGTCTGGGGCAAGCGCGCCGACTGGGTGGATTACGTCGGACCGGTGGAAGGGCAGAAGCTCGGCATTCTGATTCTCGACAATCCCGCCAATCCGAATCATCCGCCGCGCTGGCACGCGCGCGATTACGGATTATTCGCGGTGAATCCGTTCGGCGTCAGCGAGTTTGATCCGAAAGCTCAGGAAAAAGGCGGCTTGACGCTCGCCAAAGGGCAAACGGCGCGCTTTCGCTACCGGGTGATCATTCATCCGGGCGATGTGGCGAAAAAAGACATCATGCGCTGGTACGCGGAGTATTCGAAGAGCGGAAAATAGCAGTTACAATTTTTCCCACTTGCCTGTATTGCCGGCGCGCAACACAGCTTCGATCACCCGCATATTGGCGAGCGCGTCTTCCAGCGGAACCGGAACTTCAGTGTTTTCTTCGACCGCCTGGGCGAAGGCATCCGCCTGCAGCGCGTACTGATCGACAGCCGGAAATTCTTCGATGCGCGCGCTGCGGCCGGCAAGCTCGGAGCCGTCATCAATGAAAATGCGACTCGGGCGCTCCGGCGGCGTATTGTACGGGATCTCGAGCTCGATACGGCCTTTGGTGCCGAATATCTGCATGCGTTGGAACGGAACAAGCTGGGTGGCGCAGACAAACAGCGCCTGGCCTGGTGTGAAATCGAGCAGCGCGGAGCTAAGCCGGTCGGTTTGCATTTCCGGATCGCGTTCCACGAGGGCCGATACACGCGCCGGCTCACGCCCGAAAAAGAAGCGCGACATCGTGATCGGGTAACAGCCGATATCCATCACCGCGCCGCCGCCGAATGCGGGCACATTACGAATATTTTTCGGATCGCGATTGAAATAGCTGAACGCGCTCATCATGCTGCGCAACTCACCGATCGCGCCGCTGCGGACCAGCTCGCGGGCACGCAGCCATTGCGGATGCGTGCGCACCATGAACGCTTCGCCGATTTTCATTTTCGTGCGATCGCGCGCCGCGATGAGCTGTTTGGTCTCTTCCGCGGAAAGCGCAATCGGCTTTTCGCAGAGCACGTGCTTGCCCGCTTCGGCCGCTTTGATTGACCAGGGCACATGCAGATGATTCGGCAGCGGGTTGTAAACCGCATCGATTTCTTTATCGGCGAGCAGCTCTTCGTAGGATCCGTAGGCGCGTTCGATTCCCAGGTCACCGGCTGCCCGGCGCGCCCGCTCCGAGTCACGCGAAGCGATGGCGACAACCTTTGACCGCCGGCAGTGCCGCATCCCGGGAATTACTTTTTTTACCGCGATGTTCGCGACGCTGAGCACGCCCCAACGCAGGATCGACATGCTCCCGAGTTTCTCACGCCGCAGTTGTGTTTGTTACGCTGAACCCGTGAAACTGTACGATATCGATCCCGGCCCCGACAGCCCGGAGGTGGTTCGCGTCGTGATCGAGATTCCGAAAAACTCAACGAATAAATACGAATACGACGGCGAGCTCGGGATTTTCAAACTGGACCGGGCGCTCTACTCCCCGATGCATTACCCCGGCGATTACGGCTTTATCCCCGGCACGCTTGCCGAAGACGGCGACCCGCTTGACATTATTGTGATGGTGGATGAGCCGAGTTTCACCGGCTGCCTGATGGAAGCGCGTGCGGTCGGCGTGCTGGAAATGGAAGACGCCAAAGAGAACGATCAGAAAATTCTCGCCGTGCCCAACCGCAACCCGCGCTTCGACAGCATTCACACCACAGACCAGGTTTTCCCGCATGTGCTGAAAGAGATCGAATATTTCTTTTCCATCTACAAAGAGCTGCAGGGAGTAAAGACGAAGATGCGCGGGTGGGGGAGCCCGCGCGATGCGCGCCGTGTCATTAACGAAAGCCGGCAGGCGTATCTGGACCGGCGCATACGTCAACAAGAGCTGGACGAAGTACGGTCCGAGAGCTAGACAAACGTATCATCTGAGCCGGTATCGAAACTGCTACCGTCGTCGATATCCAGATTAGCGTCGTCGAACTGGGTATTGTCGTCTAACTGTGCATTGTCGTCGTACTGGATGTTGTCGTCCGGAGCGAGTTCCGCATCCTGCACGGTCGGGGTGTCGTAATAATTGTTCACAATCTGCTCGCTAGGCGCCATGCCGGCCCCCGTGAACTCATTTCCGCCGAAGAATCCGCCGCCGGGATGGGAAAAGATCGAGCCGATCGCTTGAGCTGCCAGCGTTCCGGCTGCAACACCCGTCGCGACCTGGGCTGCGCCGCGCAAAAAACCGCCGGCGCCGCCAAAGCCCGGGGCTGGCGGGGCATATTGCGGAGCGGCCTGCGATGGCGGCGTGTAGGCAGGTTGCGCGGGCTGCCCGAGCCAGCTCGAACCGGGCGCCTGCGGCGGTAACGGCCTGCTCTGCAGCTCCTGAATCTGCTGCTGGGCCCGTTGCAATGCCAGATTCTGAATCAAAACGGTCTGGGTCATCAGGTACAGCGCGTCCGGACGGCTGCCGATGCGAGTCCGGATAATCTCTTCGGCCTCGGGGTCGCGCGGTTGCGAAGGGGTCTGGGCGATTTTGGCCGCGAGATCGAGCAGCATCTTTCGTTCGTCGGGCGTCATATGTCTTGTCTTGATAGACGCGCCTGCCGCGCGATTGGTTCAAAGCGTGACAATGTAAGTAGGGACGGCTTTGAAGCTGTCCGGAGAGCTGCCTGGAATGATAGTCGAAGCGATGTCGGCCCCGTCCGCCGACCAAGAGATTAACCCCTGGGAATCGGCTGCGCACCGGTTCGATGAAGCGGCCGAGCTGCTGAAGCTCGAAGACGGCATGCGCAAGGTGTTGCGCTCGCCCGCGATGGAGTTGTCGGTGAATATACCGGTCGTGCTGGATGACGGGCGCATCGAAGTGTTCACCGGCTATCGCGTACAGCATTCAATCGCGCGCGGCCCGGCCAAAGGCGGCGTGCGTTTTGCGCCGGATGTTTCCCTCGACGAAGTACGCGCGCTCGCTGCCTGGATGACCTGGAAATGCGCGGTGGTGAACATTCCGTTCGGCGGCGGCAAAGGCGGCGTGATCTGCGATCCGCATATTTTGAGCGAGGGCGAACTGGAACGCATCACGCGCCGCTATACCGCCGAAATCTGCGAGTTTATCGGCCCGGAGCGCGATGTACCGGCGCCCGATGTGAATACCAACGAGCAGACGATGGCCTGGATTATGGACACATACTCCATGCATAAGCGGCATACAGTGACCGCGGTTGTAACCGGCAAGCCGCTCGAACTGGGAGGCTCGCTGGGACGGCCGGAGGCCACCGGACGCGGCTGCATGTTTGTCACGCTCGAGGCATTGCGACGGTTCGGCCTCGCGCCCGAAAACACACGTGTGATCATTCAAGGCTTCGGCAACGTCGGCGGCATGGCGGCGCGGCTCATGACGCAGCAGGGGTTTAAGATCGTCGGGATTATCGAATATGACGGCGCGGTCTATAACAAACACGGGCTCGATATCGACGGGCTGATGCAGCACCGGCGGGAAACCGGATCCATTCTCGGCTTTTCCGAAGCGGAAGATGTGGATAAAGACGAGGCGCTGCTGATGGATTGCGACGTGCTGCTGCCGGCGGCGCGCGAGAACGTAATTACTTCGCACAATGCGGACCGGATCAAGGCGAAGATTCTCTGCGAAGGCGCGAACGGGCCGACGACGTTTGTGGCGGATTCGATTCTGGCCGAAAAGAAGGTGTTCGTCATTCCCGACATTCTGGCCAACGCGGGCGGCGTCACTGTTTCTTATTTCGAGTGGGTGCAGGACCGGCAGGGCTACTTCTGGAATGAGCGGCTGGTAAATGAGCGGCTGGAAGAGATCATGGTGACGAGTTTTCAGGACGTGATCGGCTATGCGGAGAAGCACAACGTGAATAACCGCACGGCAGCCTATATTCTCGCGCTCGACCGCGTTGCGCTGGCGATTAAGCGCCGTGGCCTCTACGCCTGATCTTCCAACGGATTGACCCACTTCAGGCCGGAAAAGCGGCGGAAATCGCGGTCGGTGGAGGCGAGCGTGGCGGCGTGCTCGATGGCGATCGCGGCGAGGGCGGCGTCGGTAATCGCATTTCCGGCAGCGCCGCGGGTCAGAATGAGCTCGCGCAGGATACGGTAATGGCGAGGCCCCGGTTCCACAATCAAAATATTCGGCTGGCTGAGCCACTCGTCCACGCGGTCGAACAGATCCTGCGGCGCTTTCGGATTGCGCCAGATCTGCGGGTTTGAGCTGATTCGAATGAAACCCCAGATAGCGAGCCATGGAAGCCCGATCGGCTCTGCTCTGCTCAACTGCTGCTCCAGCCAAGCCCGTGTTTGGGAATGTTCACGCAGATCGGTGTGATGTGTGTAGATCAGAACGTTCGTATCAAGCAGGATCATCGACGCCAGGGGCCTTCGAGCAGGTCCAGCAGTTCATTGGTTTTATCGAAATTGATGCCCGGCGCGGGACCGGTGTTTTCGAAAGGCCGAATCTTGAATGGTTTGCGTGGCTGGGAGACTTTGTCGAGCGACACGGCCAGGCGCAGCAGATCGTTCAGCGTCTTTTTGAACGGCTCGCCGCGCTGTCGGCTTTCCTGCTTCACGCGCTCGAGAACATCTTCGTCGAGGGTGACAGTGGTTCTGATGCTCATGATGCTTCATTGTAGCATCACACGCATCAGCATGCAAGCGGTACACTGGTTAGTTTGACGCCCGCTACGCCCTTGATGCAGCAGTATGTTGCTGCAAAACAACAAGTTCCGGGCACCCTTCTGCTCTTCCGGCTGGGCGATTTCTACGAGCTTTTTTATGAAGATGCCGTGACCGCCGCGCGCGAGCTAGAGATCACGCTGACATCCCGCAATAAAGAGCGAGGCGAGCCGATTCCAATGTGCGGGGTGCCGTATCATGCGGCGGACAGCTACATTGCGCGGCTGATCCAGCGGGGCTACCGCGTCGCCATCTGCGAGCAGATGGAAGAGCCGGGACCGGGCAAGAAACTGGTGCGGCGGGAAGTGACCCGGATCGTCACGCCCGGTACCGCCACCGATTCGAACCTGCTGCGTTCTCACGAAAACAATTTCCTGGCGGCGGTTTCCCTGAAAAACCGGCGCTGCGGGTTGGCCTACGCCGATGTTTCGACGGGCGAATTCCGCGCCACGGAACTCGCGGACGAAGAACTGCTCCCGATGCTCGAAACGCTCAATGTGCGCGAGGTGCTGCGGCCGGAAGGCCTGCCGATCGGCGCGGCGTGCCTCGAAACCGAGCTCGACGGCTGGGTTTTCGGGACCGATTATGCCGGGCGGCAAATTCTCGAAAGTTTCCGGCTGCTTTCGCTTGACGGCTGCGGTCTGGGCGACAAGCCGCTCGCAACGGCGGCGGCCGGGGCAGTTCTTCATTATCTGCGCGAAACCCAGAAATCGGCGCTGGGTCATCTGAACGCACCTGTTTTTCAGGAACGAAGCCAGCACATGGTGCTCGACAGCGCCACGGTGCGTAATCTCGAGCTGGTCGAGCCGCTATTTGCAGGCGAAAGCCGTGAAACCACGCTTTTTCATGTACTCGACCATACGCTGACGGGCATGGGCGGGCGGCTCTTGCGCCGCAGGTTGCTGCAGCCCTCCTCGACGCTGGCCGAAATCGAAGCGCGGCTCAACGGCGTCGAAGAACTGGCCGGGAAAGTGATCGTGCGCGAAGAAATTCGCAAGATTCTGCGCTCGATTCAGGATCTGGAACGGCTGCTGGCTAAAGTCACCCTCGGCACGGCCACTCCGCGGGACCTGCTGGCGCTCGGCCGGTCACTCGCGCAATTGCCCAAGCTGGCGCAGATTGCCGGACAACTCGACAGCGCAAGTTTACGGAACGAACCCAACCTGGTGGAAGAGGCGCGGGAGCGTATTCTCGGTGCCATTGCCGACGAACCGCCCGTTGCGCTGGCGGACGGCGGAACGATTCGCGACGGTTTCCACCCTGAACTCGACGAACTGCGCGATATCAGCCGGCATAGCCGCGAGTACATTGCAGCAATCGAAGTGAGGGAACGAAGCCAGACCGGCGTCGGCTCGCTCAAGGTCCGGTTCAATAACGTTTTCGGATATTACATCGAAGTCTCCAAGACGAATTTGTCGCTCGTCCCCGCCAGCTACGAACGCAAACAGACGCTGGCCAATGCTGAGCGCTTCACCACGCCCGAATTAAAAGAACTCGAGGCTAAAGTACTCTCGGCAGAGGAAAAAATCCTGGCGCTCGAGCGGGAGATCTTCTGCCAGCTCAGAACGTTCGTCGCCTCACAGGCAGAAGCGATCAAGCAGGCGGCAGCGGTTGTGGCGGAACTCGATGTGGCCGCATGCCTGGCACACGTGGCAGTGGAAAACCGTTACCGCCGGCCGAAATTTTCGGATTCAGGCGAGGTGCGGATCGAAGCGGGACGGCATCCGGTGATCGAGAAAATTGCCGAACGAACTGCCAGCCGGTTCGTGCCCAACGATCTTTATCTGCATTCGGCCGGCGAGTTTATTGCTGTCATTACGGGCCCGAACATGGGCGGGAAATCGACGTATCTGCGGCAGGCGGCGCTGATCCTGATTCTGGCGCAGATGGGATCGTTTGTTCCGGCAGAGGCGGCGCTGCTGCCGGTAGTAGATCGAGTGTATACGCGCATCGGAGCGGCGGATAATTTGGCACGGGGACGATCGACATTCATGGTCGAGATGACGGAAGCCGCGGCGATACTCAATACCGCGACTTCTAACAGCTTCATCGTACTGGACGAAATCGGCCGGGGAACCGCGACCTATGACGGTCTGGCCCTGGCGTGGGCAGTGGTCGAGTACATTCACGATCATGTTCGCGCCAAAACTCTGTTTGCTACCCATTATCACGAGCTGACGGAGCTTGCCGAGCAACTTTCCGCAGTAAGAAATTTACACGTTTCCGTAAAGGAAGCAAACGACCGGATCTTATTCATAAGAAAGGTAGAACCGGGCGCAGCGGACCGCAGTTACGGGATCGAAGTGGCACGATTAGCGGGTCTCCCCCTGCAAGTAATCGAGCGAGCGAGGTCCGTTTTATTGCATCATGAAGTAAGGGAACACTCGGTACGTGAAGAGTTGACCTCGGGTGACGCCTTCGCGCCCCTACAGATTAGACTTTTCGAGCCCGTGAATCAGGGGCTCGCCGATCGGATCCGGGCATTGGATATCAATGAGCTCCGTCCGGTTGAAGCTTTGCAGATTCTGCACGAATTACAGCAAGAGTTGCGAACGACATGATGAGAATAGCAGGAATCATGAGCGGGACTTCGCTCGATGGAATCGATGTGGCAATCATCGACATTGCCGGCAGTGGCTTTCGGGCCAAGATTAGCGTCCTGACTAGCCACTCCGTCCCTTACCCGAGGAAAATACGGGAGGCGCTGCTAGCGGTATCGAACACCAGCACGCTGACCGGCGACATTTCCCGGCTTAACTTTCTATTGGGAGAGTTATACGCCGAGGCGCTGGAAGAGACGGCCGAACGGGCGCAGATTCCCCTGGACTCGATTAAGCTGATCGGCTGCCACGGGCAGACGATTTTCCATGAGGGGCAGGGTGCACCGTTTCTGGGCAAGAAAGTAGCGAGTACGTTCCAGATCGGCGAATCGAGCGTGATCAGCGAACGGACGGGAATCGACGTTATCTCGAATTTCCGGGAGCGCGATATGGCAGCGGGCGGCAAAGGCGCACCGCTGGTGCCGTATCTCGACTACATGCTGATGCGGCATCGCGGACGCGGTCGCGTGGCGGTGAACATCGGCGGCATCGCCAACCTGACGGCGATTCCGCCCAATACGAATACCGAACGCGTGATCGCTTTCGATACCGGCCCGGGCAACATGGTGATCGACCAGCTGGTGACGCGCATCACGAGCGGCGGCATGACATACGATCGCGACGGCGTCATGGCGGCAAGCGGCGAGCTCGATCCGAAGCTGCTCGCGAAACTACTGCGCGATAAATATTTTCGCGCGCGTCCGCCGAAGACTGCCGGGCGCGAACAGTACGGCTCGGAGTTCGTTTCGAAATTACTCGATACGGAACTGAGCAGTGAAGACCTGGTGGCGACGGCGACGGCGCTGACGGCGGAAAGCATCGCGCTCGGTGTGCGTAATTTCGTATTACCGGAGATGCGCGTCGACGAAGTATTCGTTTCCGGTGGCGGGACGCACAATCCGACTTTGATGCGGATGCTACGTAAAGCGATGGGCGAGATTCCGGTGATGGACTCGACGGAAGTCGGGCTCGACGTGGACGCCAAGGAGGCGATTGCATTCGCCGTGATGGCGTACGAGACGGCGCATGCGCGGCCGTCGAATATTCCGATGGCCACCGGCGCGAAGCGTCAGGTCATTCTCGGCAAGATGACGCAAAACGGCGGTTCGAACGGCAACGGGCACAATGGCCTGCATAGCAACGGCATCGCCAACGGGCACAAGGCGAAGAACGCGCGCAGTTCGAAATTGAGTCACGCAAACGTAGCGCCGAAGGCCAAAGCAGCAGCGCGGTAAAAGGCCGCTTATTGCCGGGCAAAGATGATCGATTGCGCCACGCGACGCAGACTGCGGCGTGAGTGGCGCGCGAGGCTCACGAGCAGCCGCAGGGCTTCTATTTGCGAAAGCAAGTGACGCTCGGCCAGAATCCCCTTGGCGCGCTCTACCACTTTGCGCGTTGTCAAACGTTCTTCGATGCGGGCCCTACGGCGGAGCAGCAGGTCACGCTGGCCGAGCAGGGCAATACGATTGAACAGACAAGCCAACTGCTGCGCCACAAAACGAGCGAAGGCAAGCGGACTCTCCAGCGGGCAGTCGCGAACTTCAAAGTAGACTCGAGATTGCCCCCAGGACCAGCTTCCGGCTTTGATTTCTGCTACCGCCGACATCGAGGCGGAATCGACTGCTGCCCTGCCCCATACCAAATCCGTTGCCAGATACGCGCTGAGTTCCGGCCCGGGTTCGATTCGAATTCCTACTACGCCTTGGATGGAGAGCGCGGTTTGCGCAATCCGGTCCAGTGAAATTTCCGGTTCGATACCGCCTATAGCCAAGCGCCCGATCTGGCGTGTCGCTTCGAATTCGCTCAGCTTCCCAGGAGCTGCAAAGACCCTGGCCTGAAGTAATGCACTCATTCCCTCTTATCTCCTTTCGTGGTAGGTCGGGGCTGCCCGGTCAGCAGCAACAACAACAGCGACAGAGGTTCAAGAGCGAGAGAGACATACTACCGTATGTCTATCGACATTATCAAAATTGAGTACGTGCGTCAAGGGGAGATCGAATTCCGAAAGCCAGGGAGAGTAAAAGGAGAAAAAAGAATCGTGAGCCGTCGTAAGCCCTCCAAAGCGCCGGGATCCGGAATTCCCGTGATAGATGCGTGCGGAAAAGGGGACTATGTCGAAATTGAGAGGCTTACCAGGGCGCACCTGGGCTCTGACTATTCCAGCCCTGATTTATATCTCGTCGGCCGCTACGATGCTGGCGCAGGGCGCGAAACCGAACATTCTCGTGATTTTCGGCGACGACGTCGGCCAGTCAAACATCAGTGCTTACACGCACGGCCTGGTGGGGTATCAGACGCCCAACATCGATCGAATTGCCAAAGAAGGCATGATGTTCACCGACTACTACGCCGAGAACAGCTGTACGGCCGGGCGCTCGTCGTTCATCACCGGGCAGAGCGTGTTCCGTACGGGCCTCTCCAAGGTCGGCCTGCCGGGCGCTCCGGTCGGTCTGCAGGACCGGGATATCACCATCGCCCAGGCTCTCAAACCCCTCGGCTACAATACCGCCCAGTTCGGCAAGAATCACCTGGGTGACCAGGACCGCTTTCTTCCGACCAAGCACGGGTTCGATGAGTTCTTCGGGAATCTGTACCACTTGAATGCGGAAGAAGAGCCCGAGCGGCCCTACTGGCAGGAACTCGCGCAGGCTGATCCCGGTTTCCTGAAGTCTTACAACCCGCGCGGTGTTCTCCACTCCTTCGCCGACGGCAAGATTGAGGACACGGGTCCCCTCACCCGCAAGCGCATGGAAAGCATCGACGACGAAACTACCGGCGCCTGTATGGACTACATCAAAAAGCAGGCGCAGGCCAAGCAGCCGTTCTTCGCCTGGATGAATTTCACTCGCATGCACGTTTTTACGCACGTACGGGCTGAATACCGTGGCAAGGCAGGCATGGGTCCCGGGCACGAGTATGCGGATGGCATGTGGGAGATGGACCAGAACGTCGGCAAGTTGCTCAAGACGCTCGATGACGCCGGCATAACCAACGACACCATTGTGGTCTTTACGACTGACAACGGCCCCAATTTTTTCAGTTGGCCCGATGCCGCTAACACACCGTTCCGCAGCGAGAAGGATTCGAACTGGGAAGGCGCGTTCCGCGTGCCCGCCATGGTGCGATGGCCCGGCAAAATTAAGCCCGGCCAGATCAGCAATGCCCTCTTCTCGGGTTTGGACTGGTTTCCCACGCTGCTGGCTGCCGCCGGCGACACCAGCGTTAAAGAGCACCTCCTCAAAGGTTCAAGCTTCGGCGGAAAGAACTTCAAGGTGCACCTGGACGGCTATAACCAGCTTCCGCTCCTGCTCGGCGAAACAACGAAGAGCGCGCGCAACGAGTTTTACTATTTCGACGACGACGGCGGATTGGTAGCTATGCGGTACGACGTGTTCCAGCCCGGCGCGACGACGCCGGATGCTTGGAAAATCGTCTTCTGCGAGCAGCGCGCCCCTGGGTCGCTCATGATCTGGAAGGAGCCGTTTACCTGCCTGCGGGCGCCAAAATGGTTCAACTTGCGCATGGATCCTTACGAGCGCGCGGACACACGGCCCACCAACCTGTACTTCCAGGTCGAATCGGAAAACGTCTACGTCTTCATCGAAGGCAACCGAAGGGCGATCGAGTTCCTTAAAACGTTTGTCGAATATCCACCCAGCCAGACTGCTGCAAGCTTTAGCATCGATCAGGTAGAGGCCTCCATAAAAGCAAGAATTGCGCAAATGCAAAAGGCCGTACCGAACCAGTAGAAACGCGGCGGGTTTTCGGGCTCGACATTGGCAAACGAAGTTCACATGAAGCGTCTCATGGCATGTGGACTTCGCCGCCAAGTGAGGGTGGCGTGGCATGGCACGCCAGTCAGGGGCGATCGGGTTCGGCGTTGAGCAAATGAAGAATTACGCGCAGTGACATGCCAGCGAGTTCGGGCTTGTCTTCAATATCGGCGCGCGTATCGAGCAATGCGCGTTCGAGCAGGTAAGTATGGAGAATGGTCTGCTGATCCTTGCGCGTCCGGGGCATATAGGCGGCTGGTTCGGCAATTTTCCAATAGCCGCGCAGGAAAGCGGCGCTCATATGCGTGTACCAGAAGCGGCCCGCCTCGCGAAGGTCTCGCGCCCTCGTCTGATCGGCCGGTTCGGCGGCGATTAACTGGCGGACGACGGTCTGGGCGGCATAACCGAACGACATCAGCATGCTGGTGAGGTCGCGGATCGGAGTCCGTTTGATGCGCCGCTCGCTGACGTGCTGCTGGGGATCGCCTTCGAAATCGTAGATGACGACATCGCTGTCGATCAGCAGCAGGTGGCCCAGGTGCATGCGCCCATGAAAGCGGGTTCGCTCGGAATAGATGCGCTGCAGGAAGACGGCTTGCAGGACAGCGATCATATCGCTTTCGCGTTCGAGAACTTTGGCCGCCAGCAGCCGCAGGTCCTCGCGCATATCGGAGTAACGCTGGCGGATGAATTCGAGCCGGCGTCCGACCAGGCCGAGATAACCATGATAGAGGCTTTGGCGGTAGAAGTCGTTGAAGGGCTCGGGCGCGAAGGCGGCATCGTCATATTGCGTGGAGAGCACGAGGTGTAATTGAGCTACGCGCGCACCAATGGTTTCGGCGAAGCTCAAATCGGAAGCAAGCAAGTCAGCAGCCAGAGACGGCGGCGGCGCCAGAGCGAAACCAAGGTCGTAAACGTTTCCGGGAACGGTTTTGCGCAACTCAGATTCGGGAATGTTTGCGGCGCTCACGCGTCCCAGGAACGTATTGAAGCGTTTGCGAGTATCCTGCCAGGCGGTACCGCCGTTGGCAACGAAGCCGTGCAGGACGCCGATGATGGTGCTCTCGCCATCATCAGCCTGATATTCGAGATAGCCGGCGAACGGGGCGGCATGCGAGAAATCTACTTTTTCGGTGAGCAGTTCGCCGAATTCGACTCCGGGATGAATCCCGGGCTCGACGCGGCGCAGCAGCTTCAGCACAAACCGGTCGCCGAAGCAAATGGAAGTATCCACTTCCGAGACACGCAGAAGATCGGGTTCCAGATTGGGATGAGACGTTCCCCAGAGATCACGGAAGCGGCGATTCCGATGCGCGATGAGTTGTCCGTGTTCGCCCGCATAGCGGCGGCGCCGCGCGAAGGCTTCGAGGAGCACATTGCAGAATTGACGGTTGACAACCGCGCCGTAAAGCACCGACCGTTTGCCATCCGGCGTGCGCACATCGGCTATGATCATGTCCGGTTCCGTTTCGAGGAGTTTTTCCATTTCCTCGCCTTCGGCCAGACCCACCGGTACGAAAAATACTTCCGGATCGCCGGTCGCATATTCGACGCGGACAAAGACGAGCCGGAAATCGCCGACGGGAATTGTGTCGGTAATTTGAATGGAGCGCAGACGGCGATCCTTGCCGGTGTACCAATGGCGGAACTGCAGGAAGCGCGGGAGAACAGCGGCGATGCTGGCGCGAATCGAGGGATCCCAGATATCCCTGCGCGACAGAATACTCAGGATGGGAATGGCCTGGCGGCGGACTTCGGTGGAGGGCGCCGCCACCGCCGCCGGCACCTGGCGGGGTTCGAGCGAAAACCAGAAGAAGGAATTCGGGCCGAGGGTGAGGGGATAGTAACTCTCGGTAACGCTGGGGAAGTCGGTGCGGCCGAAGAGCTCGACGGGAGTGTAGCCGGTGTATTTGTGTAAGTCCAGTTGAACGGCTTGCGCAAAGCGCGACAAGTTTGCGACGACGAGAATGATTTCGTTTTCGTAGCGGCGGACGAAAGCCAGCACGCGCTGGTTGCTGGGCAGGAGAAATTCGAGCGTACCGCGGCCGAAGGCTTTGTACTGCTTACGCAGCGCAATAATGCGCTTGGTCCAGTTCAGCAGCGAGTTCGGGTTTTCCTGCTGCGCTTCGACATTGAGAGCTTCGTAGTGATAAGCGGGATCGATGTTGACCGGCAGATAGAGCCGCTGGGGATTGGCACTGGAAAAGCCGGCGTTGCGGTCGGGACTCCACTGCATCGGAGTGCGGACACCGTTGCGGTCGCCAAGGTAAACGTTATCGCCCATGCCGATCTCGTCGCCGTAATAGATGACAGGAGTGCCGGGTAGCGCGAAGAGCAGCGCGTTCATCACTTCGATGCGCGCGCGATCGTTGCCGAGCAGAGGAGCAAGACGGCGACGGATGCCGAGATTAATGCGCGCGCGTTTATCAGACGCGTAAACGCGGTACATGTAATCGCGCTCTTCGTCGGTGACCATTTCGAGTGTGAGCTCGTCGTGATTGCGCAGGAACATGGCCCACTGACAGGTTTCGGGGATATCGGGCGTGCGCTTCAGAATTTCGACGATGGGCAGGCGGTCCTCAAGGCGCAGGGCCATGAAAAGACGCGGCATGAGGGGGAAATGAAAATTCATGTGGCACTCATCGCCTTTGCCGAAATAGGCGACGGCATCTTCGGGCCACATATTCGCTTCCGAGAGCAGCATGCGATTGGGATGAGTCGCATCGAGGTGGCGGCGCAGCTCCTTGAGGAAGGCGTGCGTTTCGGGAAGATTTTCGGAGCTGGTGTTCTCGCGCTCGTAGAGATAGGGAATGGCATCCAGACGGAAACCGTCGACGCCCATGCCGGCCCAGAAATCGAGCCAGTGCATGACCGCACGGCGCACGAGCGGATTATCGAAATTCAGATCGGGCTGATGTGCGTAGAAGCGATGCCAGAAATAGGCTTTTGCGACCGGGTCCCAGCTCCAGTTGGAGGGCTCGAAGTCTTTAAAGATGATGCGAGTGCCAACGTACTTATCGGGCGTGTTGCTCCAAACATAGAAATCGCGCCAGCGGGAGCCGGGTTCAGCGGTACGTGAGCGCTGGAACCACTCGTGCTGGTCCGAGGTGTGATTAATGACCAGCTCGGTGATGACGCGAATGCCCCGGCGGTGCGCCTCGCGAAGGAAGTGCTGGAAATCGCGCAGGGTGCCGTAGGACGGATGAACGCTGCGGAAATCTGAGATATCGTAGCCGTCGTCACGCCAGGGCGAGGGGAAGAAGGGCAGCAGCCAGATGGCGGTGACGCCGAGATCTTCGAGATAATCGAGCTTTTCCGCGAGGCCGCGGAAATCGCCCATGCCATCGGCGTTGCTGTCATAAAACGCCCGGACGTGCGCTTCATAGATGATCGCGTCTTTGTACCAGAGCGGATCGTCATTGGCGGTACCTGCGAGATGCGGCGGCTGCATGAAAGTTTGCGCGACTTTATGTTACATAAGTTATCGAATCGCACGAATTTGTGACAGTGTTTGAGCGGCGCCCGTTTCAGGTGGTTTGGTGGATCTTGACCTCGTCAGCTATTGGCAGGCGACAATTCTGCCACGCCGGAGAACGGTGGCCTCCACATATACTCCGTTCTCGCGCGGTATCAGTAAGTCTTTGACTTCCTCTGGCCAGAAGCCTCGGGGAGAAATCTGCAAGTTGTATCGCCCAGCGGAAAGAGTCTGGAATATGAATCTGCCGGCTTCATCCGAATCGGTTTCCAGCTCTTTGTCGGATCGAGCCTGCCGTATCGAGACTCTTGCCTTCTTAACAGGCTTTCCATTAAGAAGATCTCGTACGACGCCTGCCAATGATGGCTTCCGGCGGTCGGGCGGTTGGTATTTAAGCGTAATGCGTGCGCCACAACTTTCCATGTCCGGCAGACTTCCCACCTGGAGCACAATCGAGAGCGGCAGGCTCGCGGAGTTCGTTCTGAGGTCGACATTCCGTTTCTGCTTCGAAAATCCAGGAGCACTGACCTGCATTTCATAGAATCCCGGTTGCAGATCGTTGAATTCGAACGATCCATTCGCCGCAGATTCCGTTTGTAAAACCCTGTCCAAGGAGGCCAAAGTGACAGTAGCGCCGGCAATTCCCGCTGACGTTGGGTCTTCAATTGTGCCGCTTACCCGGATTCCGCTTTGCGCATGAACTCCATTGTGGTGCACCCAGGCGATCAACAGAGCCGCATAGGAGAGCAATCGCATCGATTCAATTCTCCACAATATTCGCTCACGAGTATTGAGCAAGGCGACACGCCTTCATAGGCGCTTTTGCTCGACAAAATACAGGAGCGACAGTAGAAGCAGGAGCGGAGGATCCGGCTAAAATTGAGGCGGTTTCATTTTGCCGTACTCCGAAGAGACAAAACTGTCAAATTCACCCGCAGGAAAGTCGCAGCGCCGTTTGCGGCTATTGCTCTGGATCGGGTTTGGCGGGCTGCTGCTGCTGATTGCCAGCATCGGTCTGAGCGCGATTTCGTTTCTTTACCAGGTGGAGATCCGGCAGGAACGCATTCGCAGAGACTTTGTGGAGCGCGATCGCATTCTGGAGAAGCTGCGCTCGGAAATCTATCTTTCG
>DATBGM010000156.1:0-11499 GCA_036557945.1 Bryobacteraceae bacterium
GCGCAATCACATTATTGGCCGCAGACTGGCCCATGCAGAATGGCGGCCCTGAGCGCAACGGCTGGGCGCGCTCCGAACATCTGCTAACCAAAACGAGCGTAAAGAATCTCGCGAAGCTCTACGCCTACCAGGCCGGCACAAGTTCAGGAGCGTCAAGCGCGCTCACTTCTCCCATCGTCAACGGCAATCTGATCACCTACATCGGCTTTAAAGAGATGCTGATCTTTGGCGACGGAGGCAACCGCGTATTTTCGGTTGATGCGGATCTTAATAAGCTGATTTGGAAAACGGATCTCCCTTTTCAGGCCGACCAATCGAAGCAGAAGAGCAGTCGACAAGCTTGTGCGGGTGGCCTGGCGTCGCAAGTGGCGATGGCGGGCAGCAGTTCGGCTCCCATGCACTTTGCGGCGGCCGCAGCGCGCCTTCCGGCGACGGGAGGCCGGCCGTTCCGGCGTCCTTCCCCGTACTTTCCGCCCCTCTGGCAGAGCGTCTACCCGCTGCATCCCGACACGCTGACACAGCTTAACGCCCTGTACACAGTCTCGAGCGACGGTTTTCTCCACATCCTGAACAGCTCGACAGGCGAAGACCTGATTGCAGCCTTCCAATTTGTCCCTCCGCATGCGAAAGTTACCAGCCTGAATGTCTGGGAAAACATGATCTACGCGACCACAGCCGACAATTGCGACGGATATCGCAACGCGCTGTATGCCGTGAACCTGCTGACCAATGAAAAACAAGTAGTGGTCTTTGCGCCAGAAAACGGCGGCTTCGCCGGATCAGCCGGAACAGCAATCGGCCGCGATGGCACTGTATACGTGCAGGTGACACAAGCGCCCGGCGATAAGCCCGGCGTCTCTCGCGACGCTGTGCTCGCACTTACTCCGCGAGACCTGAAGATGAAGGACTATTTTGCCCCCGGCCGCATACTGAAACACGCCGATCTCTCGCGGCCCGGCATTACACCCATCGTGTTTTCGTGGATGGGCAAAGAGATGGTCGTGGCCGGTGGCCAGGATGGCGGGTTGTATCTGCTCGACAGCAAGTCTCTCGGCGGCGCAGATCATCACACCCCCGTGTTTGAATTGCCGTCCAAAACGCGCAAACGTGAAGATGCCGGTTTCCGAGGTTCTTTTTCAAGCTGGCAGGATGTGGACACACAACAGCGCTGGATTTACGCTCCCAACGATCGCGGCATAGCGGCATTCAAATTGACGTCGGAGAACGGCAAGCCGACGCTCGCGCCCTTGTGGACTTCGGATGAGATCGCAGCACCCGCGCCCGTTGTGATTGCAAACGGGATGGCATTCACGCTGTCCACAGGCGCACCGCCAACACTTTACGCCTTAGACGCGCTGACTGGTAAAGAAATTTATTCGAGCGGCAGCGCCATTTCCGGACATCCCCAAGGAGCACTGGCCGTCGCCAATGGCAGGATTTATTTTTCCACTCATGAGAACACCGTCTACTGCTTCGGACTTTCGAACGAAAACACCCAGCTTGCGGAGCAATAGATGCGTATCCTAGCCGGAGCCCTCGTACTCGTTCTGTATGCCTCGGCGCAATGCGCCGACTGGCCCACCGACGGCGGCGGTCCGCAGCGCGTCAACTGGCAGAAAGACGAGCATACGCTCACTACATCCAATGTCAAAGATCTGAAAATACTTTGGAAGCTGAAGTTCGATACACAGCCGCGCGAAATGCATAATCTCTTTCCGCCGCTCATTGCCGGCAGCGTACCGACCCCGCACGGTACGAAGCAGATTGCGATTGAAGCCGGTATTTCCGACACTCTGTTCGCAATTGATGTGGATGCAGGAACCGTTCTTTGGAAAAAACATTTCGAATATCCGCCGGTGCGCGAGGGACGAGGACTCGAAGCGGGCGATCCGCTCTGTCCGGGCGGGCAGACAGCGACACCGATCATCGGGCCTGCGGACACGTCTGGAAAACGAGCTGTATACGCGCTGGCGGGCGACGGCATGCTGCACTCTTTGAATGTCGCCGATGGAGAGGAAACCGCACCGCCTGTAAAGTTTAGCTTCGGTAATGCCAAGGCGTATGCCCTCAACATGTGGGGCAGCGTCATCTTCACCACGACTTCGCAGAGCTGCAACGGCAGTCCGAACCAGGTATGGGCGATCGATGTAAACGACCCGGCAAAGAAGGTGATGACCTTTAATCCGCGCAGTGGCGGACTCTGGGGCAGACAAGGCGCAGCGATCGATTCGACCGGCGTCGCCTGGGCTCCTACCGGAGATGGCGTCTACGATCCGGAAAACCGCACCTTCGGCAACGGCATGATCGGCGTGAAGGTCGAAGATAAGCAACTGCAGTTGCAGGATTGGTATATACCGCGCAATTGGGCCTGGATGCAGAAGCGCGATCTGGATATGCAGGTGACCCCGGCGATCTTTCCGTATCGCGGCCATGAGCTTATGGTGGCGGGCAGTAAAGCCTGCCGCGTTTATCTGCTCGATGCGCGCGAAACGGGCGGCGACGATCATCAGACACCGTTGACCGAAACGCCTCTGCTGTGCAATGAAGAAGTGAACTTCGCTTCCGCCGGCATTTGGGGTTCGATGGCGACGTGGGAAGACGCGAAGGGCACGCGCTGGGTACTGACGCCGTTCTGGGGACCGCCGCATAGCAAGTTCAAGCCGCCTGTTTCCTATGGCCCGGTAAAGCACGGCGCGATTGTTGCGCTAAAACTCGAGTCGAACGGAACGGCCTATCAGCTCGTGCCGGCCTGGATGTCGCGCGACATGAATCGTGCCGAACCACCCGTGGTTGCCAACGGCATTGTCTTCGCTTACGGCAGCGGGGAGAACACGGAACAGGCGTATCCTGAGCGCGGTCTGTACGATTACAGCCCGGAGCGCATCCGGAACTCCACCCATGCTGTTCTTTACGCGCTCGACGCCGAAACCGGCAAAGAACTTTACTCGAGCGGCGACCAGATCACTTCGTTTAATCACTTCACCGGCCTCTCCGTCGCTAACGGGCGTGTCTATATAGGGACCTACGACGGGATGCTCTACTGCTTCGGTTTGCCTGGTGAGACTAAAACGTATAAGACAGCCCAATAAGCGGAATGAGTTTTTGCCGCAGGCCGCCGTCGTTCAACGCGATCATGAGGTTGGACGAGACGACAAACTGGCCGACGATGCTCGCCTTTGCGCCGATCGCGAGGTTGCTTTGGTTATAGGTCTGGTTGATCACCGGGGCAGCCGTGCCGAAGGTGCCGATCTTGCCGGTTGTTACTAACGGCACTTGCGAAGTATACGTTGCAACGCCGACGCGCGGCGCATTGATCAATTCCTGGCCTAAGTAGTCTGCCGCAACAGTAAGCCAGCGGGTCACTCCGATATCGGTACCGGCCGAGAAGAACGCATATCCGGGCAGATTCGCTTTCGTGCCTGTGATGGCATTTCCGGCGAGAATGGATTCTCCGTTCCACTGGTAGCCGGCGTTGAGGTGCGGCGTAACGGGGCCGGTGCGCACGGAAAGTGCCACGAACGGCTTCCAGCCGATGGCGCCCGATCCGAGCAGGTTCATCTCGTCGCCGGTGGGAAGGCGCAAGTCCGTGAGCAAGGCAAGATTCAATCGTTCGCCATGGTAGATATTGTCCTTGAAACGGAAGATGATGTCGCCAAGTCCGGCGGCGTTGTGCCGGCTCGGGTTGCCGTAAAGATCGTCTGTCTTCGCCCGGCCGAACTGGTTATTGGAAAACGTGTTGGTCAGGCTCGTCGCGGGATTGGCCGGATCGAAATAATTCGCGTACGGCGGACCGCTGCTGCAACAGGGCTGCAGAACTCCGTTCACAACGGCGGGTTCGGTGTTCACGGTCCGATTGATGGTCGCGTAAGAAGCGGCATTCATGCCGATCTGAAGGAAGGGGACCGCGATCGAAACATCGATATGGTTCGTGAGTCCATACGTGCCGAAGAAGGTAAATTGATTGACTTTCAGATCGAGTGAATTATTGCTCGTGATGAATTGCGTTTCGTACGGTTCGGATGCTCCGCCCGGACCGGTGCCTGTGACGTGAGTAAATACAGCGGGCCAGTTGTGCAGCGGCTTGCCGTCGATTGTGTCGAAACGAAAACGTTGAAACGTGCCGGCGATGTAAATCTTGTGACGGCCGATGGTTTCGGCGCGCTCGGTCAGAACCGGGCCGAAACTCTGGCTGGAGCGCCGGTAGACGCCGGTGGAGCGATCGAACTCGAAGGTGAAGCCGGATGCGGGACTGGCGATCGGCAGCAGCGTGATCTGCGTGGCAATGGCCGCATTCAGCGCGGAGAACGCGGCCTGGAAGGAAGAATCGAAGCGTGCCGGATAGTTTGGATTAGGCAGCACGAAGCCATATGGCCCGTAAAGATTCGGCATGACGCACGCCAGGCCTGTTTGCCCGGTGCAGTTATTCTTCGGCGGCAGAATTTTTGCAAGCTGCGGTGTGATCGGCGCCGACAGGTTCTGCGCCAACATGATGCTGCCGCTGAAAACGGCGGCGGTAAGTACTCTGAGCATGCATCCCCCTCGTCGCTCAGGCTGCACTTACCCGAGAGTAAGTGTGCTGACAACAGGGTCGGCGATCAGGGCAAAATTGGACAGTCTAAATGATACTAGTACTCACTTGCCTATACAAAACGTGGAGAAGATGCGGTTCAGGATATCGTCTGCCGTGGTAGCTCCTGTGACGGCATCGATCGGGCGGAGCGTGGCGTAGAGGTCGAGCAGGATCATCTCGTGCGGGATGCCGAATTCGACAGCCCGGCGAGCGTTGGCGAGAGCTTCCAGGCTCTCGCGAAGCAATGAGACGTGGCGAATACTGGTGAGGCTGCCGCTTTCCGGCGCGGCGAGGCCGTCGGGTGCGAGCCGTTCGAGAACCGCCCGGCGCAGTCCGGCAATTCCCTCGCCCGTGAGCGCAGAAACTGGCACAAGGGTTTCCAGAGACAAGCGCGCGCCTTGATCGACCTTGTTTCCGACGAGCAGCGGGCGGCGGTCGGTTAGTTTTTCGAGCAGGGCGCGGTCTTCTTCGGCGAGCTCGGCGGAAATATCCAAGACGAGCAGAGTCAGATCGGCATCGGCCATAGCGCTGTAACTGCGCTCGATCCCGAGCGACTCTACCAGATCGCCGGAAGCGCGAATTCCGGCAGTATCGACGAGCTTGACCGGGATACCTTCGAGCGACGTCGTTTCGGAGACCAGGTCGCGAGTTGTACCGGGAATATGCGTGACAATGGCGCGGTCCTGCTCGAGCAGGCGGTTGAATAAGCTGCTCTTTCCGACATTCGGCCGGCCGGCGATGGCCAGCGTGAAACCCTGATAGACCAGTTTGCCGCTATCGAAGCTGCGCACGAGTTCGGCGAGGCCGCGCTCAACGCCGTCGATGCGCCGCAGAATTTCTTCCGGCGGCGCGACGCTGACATCGTCTTCGGCGAAGTCGATGCCGGCTTCGAGCAGCGCGATCAGCTCGACGAGCTGGTCTTTGATTGGACGAATGCGCCGCGATACGGAGCCTTCGAGCTGCTGCGCGGCGACACGCGCCTGATAGAGCGTGGTCGCTTCAATCAGGTCGCGCACGGCTTCGGCCTGCGGCAAGTCGATGCGACCGTTCAAGTATGCACGGAGCGTGAATTCGCCCGGTTCGGCCAGGCGCGCTCCGGCTTCGAGCGAGCGCTCCAGACAGTGGCGCAGCACGACAGGCGCCCCATGACAGGCGATTTCGACGACATCTTCAGCGGTGTAGGAGAGCGGTTTCTCGAAGAACGTCGTGACGACCTGGTCGATGGTAGCGCCCTGGTCATCTATAAGCGCGGCGAGCTGGCTGGTCCACGCTTTCCAGCGCGGTTCTTTCGGGAAGGAAAGAATCCGTTCAGCGATGGAGCGGCTTTGCGCCCCCGAGAGCCGCACGATACCGAGCCCGGCGCGGCCCACAGGGGTGGCGAGTGCGACGATGGTGTCGCGCAGGTTCATTTGCGCGCGGCAAAAGCTAACGCGGTCCGCGGTCTCTGCGCGGCGGACGGTTGCCGCGCTTAAAGCGGTCGCGTCCGCCGGGACCGCGCCGGCTGTCGTTTCCCTGGAATCCACCACCGTTACCACGAGGTCCGCCCTCGGGACGGCGCGGCCGAACCGGCGGAGCGGGCGGGGTCGGCATATCGGCCGGCACGATCACCACTGCGCGCGCGGGGCCGACGCCGAGACTTTCGCTGCGCAGCTCTTTTTCGTCGCGCAATGCCAAATGAATGACACGGCGCTCGCGGCTGGTCATGGGATTGAAATGAAACGGCACTCGCGTGCGCTTCACCTTTTCCGCTGCGGCGAGCGCGCTCATGCGCAGCTCTTCGACACGCAGCAGGCGGTAATCGTTGGCATCGAAGGAAAGCAGCGAATGATCTTCGGCGGGCAGGCGCATGGCTTCCATCGAGAGATGCTCAAGCGCGAGCAGCAGTTCGGCGCGATTGGCGAGGAGCAGCTCCACATCGGGGCCGCGGAAGACGACGGTAACTTCCGGGTTCTCTACTTCCGGATGCGGATTTTCCTGCGAGCGAAGTTCATAGGCGACGTCGAAGCCGGCGTGATCGAGCAGCGGCGCAAGAAATTGATCCAGTTTCGGCCGGAGCGATTCAACGGTATATTTCATTGTTTAGAGTCTTCGCCTCGCTGATAAACCGCGGGTTCATCATCAGCCTACTTTTTGACGGTCCTTTTCACTGGAGCTTTCCCGGGCGGGGGCGGCGGAGGCACAGGTGTGGGCATGAACCTGTTGATAATGAGCTGCTGCACAATTCCCACAATGTTTCCGGTCAACCAATATAGTACAAGCCCGGCGGATGCGTAGTAGAACATGAAACCGAAGAGCAGCGGCATGAACATCATCATTTTCTGCTGATTGGGATCGACGCCCGCAGCCGGAGTAAGCTTCTGCGAAAAGAATTGCGTTGCGATCAGGATGATCGGAAGCAGATGAATGGGCAGCGATTCAGGCGAAGACAGATCGGGAACCCACAACCAGGAGGCATGGCGCAAATCGATGGCGATGGCGAGGACGCGATAGAAAGCATAAAAAAACGGGAGCTGCACGAGCAAAGGCAGACAGCCGCCGACGGGATTTACTCCCTCCTTTTTGTAGAGCGCCATGACCTCCTGGTTCTGCTCGGCCTTTTTGGGATCGCGCATGCTGAGGCCTTTGTATTTCGCGTTAATGGCTTGAATCTGCGGCTGCAGCTTCTGCATCTTGCGCGCGGATTTCAGGCTCTGCAAGCGGAACGGGAAGAGCGCCAGGTTAATGATGAGCGTGACGAGGATGATGGCCCAGCCGTAGTTGTGGAATGTCCAGTGATCGTTGACGTATTTGAGCCAGATGAAGAGAGGCTTCGCAATCACTCCAAAAAATCCCCAGTCGATGAGCTGAGAGAGTTTCGGATTGACGGCTTTGAGAATGTCGACATCTTTCGGTCCCACAAAGAAAGAAAGATCGTCCTGCGGGCCGGTGGAGAGTCCTGCACCGACGTACGGTTGAGGCTTGTCTTCGCCCGGCGGCTTGACGGAATCGGAATAGGTACGCACTTCGAGCGTAGAGGCGCCGGCCGGAAGCGCGACGGCGGCGAAGAAGCTATCCTCAAGACCGGCAAAGGTGTAATTGCCGGAATCGGTAACGGGGCCGTTCTTGGCATCCTTTGCGGTTTTGGTGACAAGCTTACTGGCGCTCGCGTCGAAGCGGACAGTGTGCTGGGTGGCGGCGGCGTTGTGAACTTTGGCGTCACCGAAGCCGCCGCGCCACATAAGCAGCGCCGGAACCGGCGTGCCGTTGACCAGAACGGACGATTTCACCTGGGAAAGATAGCTGTCCTGTTTGAACGAGAAGGATTTCTGGACGGAGTTGTTGCCGTCGGAATAGGTGTAGGTGAGCGTGAGACCGTCGGCGGAGAGTTTCGGTTGATAGAGGACGGCGTTGGCATCGAAAGAAGGCTTCTGGCCGGTGAAATCGAGCGCGAAGGGCAGCGGCACATCGCTCGCGTGCGAGATCAGCTCGAGCGGCTTGCCTGCATCGTCGCGATATTTTTTGAGCACCCAGCTTTTGGCGACTGCGCCGCGGTTGCTGAAGACGATGTGATAGAGCGCAGTATCGATTTCGGTCGCGGCTTCGGCGGCGGCCTGGGTGCGGTTGGGCGGAGAGGTGGATTCTTCCGAAGCAGCAATGGGCCCGGTCTTGGCGGCGGCGGGTTTTTGCGTCACCTGCGCGGGATGATTTTCCGCTTCCGGCTTCACCGGCTTGGGACCGGGCGCGGGCTTAAAGAAATATTGCGAGGCGAGCAGCACGAGCATCATCAGCGCGAGCGCGATGGGCAGCCGTTTCTCTAAAGACGGCGGTTTCGGGGAGGCGCCGCCGGGACTATTGGGCATGTTTCATCTCAGATATGTCAAATCGCAGGCGGAAACGCCTACTCCACTCATGCAGGCGGAAATGCCTACTCTATAATTCATTTTCATGTGACCGGGTCGTAGCCGCCTTCGTGAAAGGGATGGCAGCGGCCGAGGCGCTTCAAGCCGAGCCAGACTCCTTTAAGCGGTCCGTATTTGGCGATGGCGTCCAGCATATACTCCGAACAGGTCGGATAGTAGCGGCAGGCGGAAGGCAGCAGCGGCGAGATCGCCAGTTTATAGCCGCGCAAGAGCGCAATCAGGACTCTCTGCATTTGGCGAAGATGCGGGCGACTTCCGCGCATAGGTCTTTGAATTCGGCTTCGAGCGCGCTGCGTCGCGGGTTGAAGACAATTTTCCAGTTCACGGGCAACAGGTCGAACTGCGAGCGGACGGCTTCGCGCATGCGGCGTTTGAGCCGATTGCGTGTGACTGCTTTGCCGACGGCGCGCGGGACGGTAAAGCCGAAGCGTGAGGGAGCGCCTTCTCCCGGTATGGCGCAACAGAATGCGGCGAAATATTTGCTGGTCATACGCACGCCCGTGTCGTACACCTCACGAAATTCGGAGGACCGGAGAATCCGCCTGTTTTTGGGAACCAGGTGGAGTTATAAACCGCGAACGGCGCGTTCGTCACTGACGGTGAGCTTGTGGCGGCCTTTGGCGCGCCGCCGCGCGAGCACAGCCCGGCCATCGGCGGTCTTCATACGGACCCGGAAGCCGTGAGTTTTGGCGCGCTTACGATTATTGGGCTGAAAGGTACGTTTGGGCATTACCGGTTGCTGGGAACTTTCAGTATACAACGCTCAGCGGACGCCGGGAATGGCGGCTTCATCGAGAGCGCCGGCTTTGAGATTGCGGGCGCGGGCGAAGGCGAGAGATGCAGCCTGCTTATCGCCCGCTGCCTGGAGGGCACGGCCGAGCTGGTATTGGGCGTTGGCGTCATCGGGATTCAGCTCTACGGACTTGCGGAGCAGCGCGACGGCTTCGGCGGATTGATGGAGATGAAGTCTGGCGCGGCCGAGGTAGAAGTAGACGGCCCAGGAATCGGGCTTCAGCTTTTGCGCTTTTTCCAGATACGGGATGCCTACGGCGTATTGGTTTTCGCGGACGAGAAGGCTGCCGAGGAAATAATTGGCGTCTTCGTCGTTGGGATTCTGTTTCAGCGCTTCCTTCAATTCGCGGACGGCATCTTCGGTGCGGCGCTGGCTGATGTAGAGCTTGCCGAGCTCGAGCGATAACCCGGGGTAGCCGGGGGCGAGCTTGCGGACCTGGAGAAAGCTTTCTTCGGCTTGCGGGAAGAGGGCAGCTTCGTAGGAGGCGCGGCCGAGCAGAAACTGCGTGCGGACGGGGCCGGCGGTGTCGAACATTTGCTTGAAGATGGCCTGGGCTGAGCGGGAATCGCCGTTTTTCAAATAAGCGAAGCCTAGCAGGAACAATAGCTGCTGGTCCTGTGGATCGGACGAACGTAAGGCTTCGAGGTCATGGATGGCGGTTGTCACCTGGCCGGTGTAGAGGCGGCAGACGGCGAGCAACTGGCGGGCCTGGCGGTTGCGCGGGTCTTGTTTGACGACCTGCTCGAACCGGGGGAGCGCGGCGGCGTGGCGATCCTGCTTGAAATAAGCGAGGCCGAGGTTGAGGAGAATCGGCTCGTCGTCAGGGCTGAGGCGTAGCGCCTTTTTATATTCGGCGATGGCTTTGTCGGGACGGTTGGTGCGGGCGTAAAGGATGCCGAGGTTGCCGATGGCGCCGACGTTGGCGGGCTCGAGACGGAGGACCGATCGAAAGCCTTGTTCGGCGGCGGCGTAATCGCCGGCGGCGAGGGATTGGACGGCGCGGTTGAAGATGGCCTGGGGCGAGTCGGTTGCCGCAGAGCAGAGTACGCCGCAGAGAACGAGGGCGGCGGCGTACTTCATATGGGGATGATAGCGGGTGATTTTTGCCGAACGAAGGGTTCGTTGCAGGCGGAAACGCCTACTCCCAAGGGAAGGAGAATTTATTTTTCATTTGGGAGCAAGGAGATACGGCGATTTCGGGAGTTGGAAAGAACGCGTGCGCGGGAGACTGCGGGCGGTATGCCGAAGACGCCCGAAGGAAAGAAACGGTCGAGTCAAAATTCGCTGAAGCACGGGATGCGGGCGAATAATGTGCTGATTCTGGCGGATGAGTCCGAAGAAGAGTACCAGGAGACGCGGCACGGCTGGTTTGCGAGTTATGAGCCGGAGGGCTATCACGAGACGCGGCTGGTGGAGCAAGTGATCCTGAACGACTGGTTATTGAAACGGGCGAACCGGCGCATGCTCGAGACGGAGGCGCAGGTGGATGCCGAAGATTACTGGCACCGCGTGGAACTGATGCAGCGGTATAAGACGACGGCAGAACGGGCGTTTTACCGGGCGCTGGCGGCGGTGGAGGGATTGCGCAAAGATCACCGGAACGAGTGGCTGATGCAGGAGCGGATGCTCTACAGATACGACCGCAAGATTGCGAGCTTGAGGAAGGAAATTGCGAAGAAAAAGGCGGCAGGCGAGAAAGCCTGCCGCCCTGCTGCTCCAAAATCAGAAGCTGAAGCGGAGCGCCATCTGGATGGTGCGCTGATCGCGCCAGGCGTTGACGGCGCCGAAGGTGTTGTTGGTGGCCGAGATGCCCGAGCCGGGATTGTCGCCGGAGAAACTGGTGTTGATACCCCAGATCTCCGGGTGGTTGGGCGCATTGAAAACTTCAAAACGATACGTGAGCTTTATCGTTTCCGTAAAGTTGAAGTCCTTTAGCAGGCTGGCATCGAGGTTGACCACGGTGGGCAGGCGCAGCGTATTGCGGTTCATGCTGCCGTAGCTGCCGTCGGCGGGGCGGGCGAATGCCTGCGGATTGAGCCACTGCGCGCTGTTCTGCCCGGCATACGGATCGCCGACGAGATCGACATACTGGCTGCCGGCGTTGTAGCCGTTCAGATTGCCGTTGCCGGTGATGGTGACGGGCATACCGGATTGCACGCGGAAGATGCCGGTGACGACCCAGCCATTGAGGATGGTGCGCACGACGGGTTTATCGAGCGCGCCGCGCACGCCGGGCA
>DATBGM010000157.1:0-11497 GCA_036557945.1 Bryobacteraceae bacterium
ATTCCCATTCAATTTTCTCTGGGAGAAGGCGTCGACATCGGTATGGATGTGGGATCGCCGATCGACTTTAGCTACAAGCTACCCTTCGCGTTCACAGGCAAGATCGAAAAGGTCGAGATTGAACTGAAACCGGAGCCGAAACCGAAGCCCGCAACTGAGGCGATCGGCGTTGTGCAGCCAACGCCGAAGTAGATCGCAGATACACCGAACTCCGGCACGCCCTGCGCGCCCACGCTTTCGGCTCTTGTACTGCCGCTCGGATTCGTCGTGCAGGTCCCTACCTGCATCCATCTCTATTGTCCGGCGAATAGGCGAAGTATTGGACGGAGCAGCTCAACTGCCGTCCGTAGGGAGCGCTTATGAGGGGTTCGGTCCCGGTGACTACCAATGAAGACGTTACAGTAGTTGTGAGTTCAACATCAAAGGATGATCAACGTGAGAGTACTTCCCTACTTCTTCCTGGCGGCTTCGCTGGCCGGCGCCCAGGCCGCACAAGTGGATTTTTTTTCAGCGAAAGATTTGCAATCGACAGCAGCGGCACTCACTCCCAAAGGCGCGGTCGCTGCTACAAAAGACCTGGTCAAGTACGATAACCATTATTTTCTGCTCGCGAAGCGTGTAGAGACGGGTTCGTCGGAGCTGCATGAGCATGAAGCAGATATCTTCGTCGTTGAAAGCGGGGATGGCGCGTTACTCACAGGCGGCAAAGTCGTGGGCGGAAAAACGATTAAGGCTGGCGAAATCCGCGGCACCAGCATCGAGGGCGGCCAACGGCATCCGTTGCATGCGGGCGACGTCGTTCACATTCCGGCAGGCGTGCCGCACCAGGTTCTGCTGACGAAAGGAAAGCCGTTTGTCTATTTTGTCGTGAAGGTCACCGGCCAGTAAATGGCTGTTGCCTGGCTGCTGGCGCTACTGGGGCTAGCCGGCGTCGCGGCCGGATTGTGGCTCGGGCAATCGCGCATTCTTTCGAGCCTGGTGGCGGCCGCCGCCGGGGGATTACTCTTCGGAATTTCCGTTTTCTGGCTGGTGCCGGAAATAGCTGCCGAATCCGGCTGGATGCCCGCCTGGGGTCTCACCATTGCCGCCTGCGTCGCGCTGGCGCTTGTTGACGAGATGTTTCTTCATTCGCGCCGGCCTTCCGCGAATGTGGCGCTCGGCCCGATTCTCGCGGCCACGGCTGTGCACAGCTTCGTCGACGGCTGGAGTGTGCGCGCGCTCGCCACGTTTCGCATGGCGGGAATTGCGGCTCCGCTCGGCCTCGCACTGCACAAGATTCCGGAAGGGCTTGCCATCGGCTGGATTGCCAGGCAGAACGTAAAAACGCATTGGAAAGCTGCTGCGGCGGCGGCCGGAGTCGAACTGCTTACCGTTGTGGGCGCACTGCTCGAGCCCTATGCGAATCGCTCGGGCTTCGCCGCGTTTGGCGCTTGGTGGACATCCGGCGTTATTGCAGTAATTGCGGGGAGCTTTCTATTTCTTGGCGTGCATGCGCTGGTGCCAAATCGTAAACGCGCCGCAGCGATCGTGGTTTTCGCAGTTACATTCGGGCTGGTGGGAACAGCGAGCCTGGTGCATACCGGATAAATTCAGGAGGGCTCCGGAGGCCGGCGACGGTGAAAATCCGTGCGCTTCTGAAATTCACGCGCGAAGGCCAGCATGCGGTTTTCCGAGAACGGTCCTCCGACGATCTGCAACCCGACCGGCAGGCCGTTGGCGAAGCCGCAGGGAACGGTAATAGCCGGCAGCCCGCAGAGATTGGAAGCCTTGACCAATCCTGCGCCGACGCCTTTTTGTTCGGGCCGCTTCGGTTTATCCTCCGGGAAAGGTTGATCGGCACGCTCGGGCAAGCTGAAGTGTGTTGGGGCAATCAAGAGGTCCACACCCGCCAGCATTTCCCGGAAAGCTGCCTGAATCCGGTTGCGCAAACGCATGGCTTTGAGATAGTCGACCGCAGTGTAGGTCAGCGAAGCTTTAAGACCGGCAATCTGGCTCTGATCAGCTAATTGATCGACGCGCCCGCTCCGAATCAGCGTCTCAAAAACGGAGGCGGCTTCGGAATCGATGATCGTTCCGATAATCGGCTCGTACGGGAAGTCGGGAAGCTTGCTTTCCACCATACTCGCGCCGATGGACTTGCAGACAGCAAGCGCGTTTTGAAGCGCCGGCCGCAGCGGTTCGTCCGGCCACTCGGCGAAATCGATTTCTGAGTAAGCGATTTTCCAGTCATTGAAGTTCTGGTAATACTGCGGCGTGTAATAAAAGCTTTTGCCTGCGGAGCCTGGATCGGCCTCATCGCCGCCGGCCATTGCATGCAGGACCCAGCCGCAGTCCTCAGCGGAGCGAGCGAGCACGCCGATTTTGTCAAGAGTCCAGGAGAGGGCCATCGCTCCGTGGCGGCTGACGAGGCCGTACGTAGGACGGAGGCCGGTGACCCCGCAATAGGAAGCGGGCGTGAGGATGGAGCCAGACGTTTCGGAGCCGAGCGCGTAGGGAATCAGGCCGGCAGCAACTGCGGCACCCGAACCGCTGGACGATCCGCCCGACCAATATTGCTTGTTCCAGGGATTCAGTCCCGGACCCTGCAGCGAAGCGGCCGCCGAACTGTATCCTCCGCCGCCCGCCAGTTCGACCATCGATAGTTTTCCGATAAGAACGGCTTTCTCACCGGCGAGCTTCGCGATAACGGTAGCGTTGTAGTCGAAGACCTGATCGGCAAACGGCTTTGCGCCCCAGGTGGTCGGATATCTCGCCACTGCGAGCAGATCCTTCGCGGCGTACGGAACGCCTTGCAGAGGACCGCGGAAGCGCTCGCGTTTGAGTTCCCAGTCGGCGTCTTTGGCTTGCTTCTTGCCTTCCTTCACAAGCGAGCAGGCAAGAGCGTTATAGACGGAGCCGAATTTTTCCAGGCGCTTGCCGAAAAATTTGGTGAGCTCGAGCGACGAAATGCGCCGCGCGCGCAACGCGGCATTGAGTTCGGTGATGCTGGCAAACGGGATCTCTGCTTCGTCGAGCTTGTTTTTCTGGTCCGCCATCCCGCCTAGGCTCGAAAGAAGAACGCCGGTTCCAGATCCATCGGTATCTCGACGCGGGAAAGACGATTGCTCGCCTCGCGGACGTCAGCATACGCTTTCTGCAGGCGCTGTTCCCGAGTAGCAGGAGGCTTCGGCGGAGCAGGCGCACCGACCGGCGGCCGGGTGGATGTAACCTGCGCTGCCGCAGGCGCGGCACAGAGTAGCGCTGTCACGCTTCGACGGGTCAAAAGCGAGGAGGCCATGGCCACATTAAACCATGCAACGGGCCTAAAGGTGCATTTCGAGAGCGCTGCGCATCAGATTGCGCGGCGCGGTCTCGCCGGTCCAGATTTCGAACTGTGAAACCGCCTGCTCGAGCAGCATTTCCGCGCCTGCTATCGTTGCACAGCCTTGCTCTTTTGCGCGTTTGAGCAGCAGCGTTTCGTGCGGGTTATACACCATATCGAACACGATAGCGGCCGGCACCGAATCGGTGAAAAGAGATTCGTTCACCTTCGGCAGCATCCCAACGGGAGTGGCGTTAACAAGGGCGTCGAACTTACGCGTTTGCGCCTGTTTGAGGGTAATCGCCTCACCTTGAACCACACGGGCGAGCGATTGCGCGCTGCTCTGATTGCGTCCTGTGATGGTGACGTTGGCATGGGCATCGTGCAGCGCCACAGCCGCGGCCCGAGCTGCTCCGCCATAGCCGGCAACCAGAACGGACGAATTTGCCAAACGAAGTTGACGGCTCAGTGGCCTCAACACGCCGTCAGCATCGGTATTCGTACCCCGCCATTTGCCGGCCTTGCGCCAGACTGTGTTCACCGCGCCAATGCGCCGGGCGAGCGGCTCGACAACATCGAGATGCCGGAGAATCCGGCACTTGTGCGGGATGGTGACGCTGAAGCCCGCAACCGGCAACTCCTGAGCAAATTTCATCCAATCGGAGAGATGATTCTGCCGCACCAGAAAAGGCAGGTAGACGGCATCCAGGCGCCGGGCCTGAAAGGCACGGTTATGGATAAAGGGCGATTTGGAGTGCGCAACCGGATCGGCAATAACGCCATAGACGCGGCTTCGCCTGCTCAGCTTTTCGGAACGGTAGAGCGAGCGGAGCGTACGCGCCGCCAGTTGTCCCGGCGCGGTCCCGGCATTTTCGAGCGGCGCGGCGTAGGTGAAAAGGGATCCGCGTGACGGAGCGAGAATGCGGCTGGCGGCGCCTGCTTCCGACATTGCCAAAACGACGACGGAACGGTCGGCGTTCTGCCGGACGAATTGGATCACGCGCAGGCTGTCGGTGGGCTTGCGCGCGGTGGTGGCGATCTTGTAAATGTCGGCGGGAACTGCGGTCAGCCTGCGCAGGATCGGATCGAGCGCCGGCGTGCTTTGAAAATTGTGATAGGAGATCATCAGCGCCGCAAGCTCGCGCAGTTCCGGAATCCGTGCCGGTACCTTCTCGGCTGTCTCGATTTCCAGGTCGAGGAAGGCAGCTCCGGCCTCGGCGCTCGCTTTTAGAAGATCCACTTGTTTTTCGAGTCCACCACCGAAATGTCCTTGAGCGCGGCGATGCCTGCAGGTTGCGAGGACGTGCGCATCGGGATGCATCCGGTGGAATTTGCGGATCGATTCCAAACCGCTTTCCGGATCGGCCAGGTAGTCGAGCCGGAATTCAAAAAATGTCGCGCCGTCTTTATATTCGCGTTCCACCGCTTTATTCAGCTCGGAGGCGGTCGGGAAGCCCAGCGCTACACAGACATGGGAGAGAAGCTTGGGAGGCGACGGCATCGAGAGCGGTTGGTGGATAGCATAACAGGAGCGGCTCGCCGCAAATCAAGCACGCTCGAAGTCGCAACGCGCGGTGTGGCCGCAAGGAAGGCTTTACCCGTCGAATCGGACACAGCATCGAAAGAAAAGATCATTGCAAGCAAAGCAAGGAGGCCATCGTTTCCATGCCATCCCATAAGTTCTGCAGACGTAAATTCTCGTTTGCAGCGTGCTGATTGTTGTCGTGATTCGCGATCGGAACGGTTATCGTCCGGGTTCGAGCGGCACGCTCTATGGCGCCCAGTGGAAGGCTGCCGCCCATAGTTGGCCACTCGATGACGCTGCCCCTTGCGGCCTTAACTGCCGCAACAACTTCGGCGACAATCGGTAAATCCATCGGGGTTCGTACCGCGTTGTAGCCGAATGCATCCTTCGTTACCATCGCCACTTTTGGATGTGCAATTAAGATGTCCCTGGCCGGCTGCTTATCAACGACAAAGTAGCCTTGGGAACGAATGTATTCGATGACTCTCTGTTGCTGCTGCCGCCAATCGAGGCCCACCACGAGCCGGAGATCCAGGTCGGCGACGGCGGTTGAGGGAATCACGTTGGTAGCATGCGTCCCGGTCTGGGCGGAAGACATGCCCCTGATCTCGAGGCTGGGCAGGTTCAGCAATTCGAGCAGGCGAGCGCCGCCTCCATCCACGCGCCCAAGCGCCAGCTCTTGACGAAGCTGCCGATCGTTGGCAGGTGCGCGCGCCAACGCCTGCTTTTCCAGTTCTCCGAGCGGCTGAACGCCGTCGTAGAAATTCGCTATTCGAACATGGCCCTGATCATCCTTCATGCCTGCGAGAAGCTGCGCCAGCATCATCGCTGGGTTTGGAGCCCAATTTCCGTAGTGGCCGCTGTGTATCGGGCGGTACGGACCGAAGACAGTGATCTCCAGGTGCGCATCGCCCCGGGCGCCGAAAACAACCGTCTGCGTACGGCTTTGATCCACCGGGCCATCACACACCAGCCATATATCCCCTTGCACCAGCTCGTGGTTGGCGTTAAGAATCTCTTCGAGATGCGGCGAACCGGATTCTTCTTCTCCCTCCCAAACAAAGCGAATGGTCGAGCGCAGCGGAATATGCGCCGCATCCAATGCGTCGAGCGCCATCAATTGCGCATAGATGGCAGCTTTGTCGTCGCTCGCAGAACGGGCGAAGATTCGTTCCTCACCGTCCACTGTCCTGAATAACGGGCTAAATGGAGGATTCTGCCATTCCGAAACGGTGACCGGTTGTCCGTCGTAGTGAGCGTAGAACACGATCGTGTGAGTCGGCGCGGCAACTTTCCGTTCGCCGAAGACGACGGGCGGTGCTCCGGGAATGGAGAGCAGCCGCGCCGTGACGTGGCGCTTTGTCAAAAGTTCGACGAGAGTGCTTGCATTTCGATGCAGGTCGGCCGCATCTGCCGCCAGGTTTGGAATACGGAGCAGCGAGGCAAAGCCGCTCAGAATCTCAGCCTGATGCGTGAGTCGCCATTGGCGCGCCGCGGCCACGGGATCTTGCGCGGGCAGATTCAGTACAAGAAAAGCCGCCGCGGCTAAAGCGCGCCAAAACATTTCTGGAGCTTAGCATCCGCTCGCGGCCGGCCAATGCCGTCCGGTAGCCGGCGAACAACGCTCGCCGGCTCGAATTCCGGCAAAGGTCAGAATTCGATGCGTGCGTTAAGCTGCATGACGCGGTCTCCTCCTCCGAGCAGCAGCGTGCCGAAGGTGGAGTCGCCCACGGTTGTGTCATTTACATACGGCACGGTTCTCTTGAGCGGATTCGTCATCGACGCCGCGACTTCGAGGAACCGGCGCTCCCCGCCGAGATAGAAGCGCTTACTGATACGAAGCTTCTCCGTGAGAATGGCGGGCCCTCGGATGGAGGGCAACGTTCGCGGCGCGGTCCCGACGCGCAAGGGTGTCCCGTTTGCCGTTAGCGGGCTCTGCGCGAATGCCAGCGGGTTGAGATACTGCGACGGCTCCGTCACGTCGACGTGATCGGGAATACCGCCGACCGTCTGCTTGATGCCGGCGACAATATCCGGACGAATATTTGGAGCAAAGCCGGGCGGCACATTTAAACCCGCTTCGCTAATCGCAAGCGGAAAGCCTGACGAATAGTTCTGATTCGCCGCAATCTGCCAGCCGCCAAGGATCGGGTTCGCCCAATGCAGGTCCCAGCGCCGGCCCTTGCCGAACGGCGTTTCATAGACCCAGGTGAGCTTCAGGTTTTGCGGCAGACTGAAGGAAGCCGTCGAGCGCTCCAGGCCGCGATTGAAGTAATCCTGTACCGTCGTGTAATACGCTGCGGGACCGTTCGAATCGACGTAACCGATCGCTTTGGACCAGGTATACGCGCCCAGGAAGCCGAGCCCTTTCGTCAGGTGACGCGTGACCGTTACCTGCAGCGAATGATAGTTCGAATTTGAGTTGTACGGGAATTGCTCGTAAACACCGAGATACTGCGGGTACGGGCGCAACGCCTGAGAAACCGTCTGATCGGTGTCGAAGCCCTTGTAAGGCGTGTACTGCGGATGCGCGCTCACCGGATCGTTCAGCACGTCGCCCGTGGCAAGCAAGCTCGAGGGCAGCCCGTCGTATTCGGCGAAGGAACTAGCCCCCGGCGTTCCGCCCCAGAGGCGCGTACCTTTGTTCCCGATGTAGGCAAACTCGAGCAGCGTTTGCTGCGGTAATTCGTACTGGATCGTGAAATCCCAGTTCTGCACGTACCCGGGACGGTTGGCATCCCGCGCTGTGGTCGAGCCGCTCGTAAAGTTGGCCGATGCCGGATCGGTATTCGGCAGCGGACTCGGTAAAGTCGGGAACGGCTGCCGCAGATAGAGGGACGGATCATCGATGAAGCCGGTGGGACTTGTGCCGGCATTTACGTTCACGGTGCCGTTAAACCCAAACGTGAATCCGCCATAGCCCCAATTGTTGGCGATGGGCGGTGTATTCATGATGCCGTAGCCGGCGCGCACTACGACTTTATCCGAGACTTTGTAGGCGAGACCGATGCGGGGGTCGATCATCCCCCAGAACGTATCGTTCACGCGTTTCGGAAAGACGAGCGCTCCCAATCGCCCGTCCGCGCCCGGATTCGCCACGTTCAGATCGATCTCGGACATCCGGTTCGTGACTTCATAGAACGGCGGGATGATTTCCCAGCGCAGCCCGAGATTCAGCGTCAGCCGTTGCGAGACTTTCCAATCGTCCATGGCGTAGAAGGCATGATACGGCTGGCGGAAGCCCTGGCTATAACCGACGATATTGTGGCTCGCGTTATTGACCGCGCCGAGCAGGAAGCTGGCGAAGGCGTGTCCGGTAGAGTTCAGGTTGCCGGGAAGATCCGTCGCCCGTGCCGTGAAGGTGAAGTTGCCTGCGTCCGAGAGAGCGCGGTCGTTGTAGTAGTAGCGCGTGTACTGGTAACCAAATTTGAAGCTATGTTTTCCGCGGATCAAAGTGACATCGTCCTGGAACACGTAGCTTCCGTTTGGAGAGTAATCGGCGAAGCCCACGCCCAGTCGTGCGAGCGTTCCACCTTGATACTCGTTGCCGGTGAATCTGATAAAGGGAAACATCGTGCCGGGCAGATTCTGCAGGCCGATTTTACTGGCGTAGTCCTGATTGATCGTGCCGGGAACCGCTCCGTTTTGATTTAGAAAACGGTTATAGCCTGCCGCAAATCGGTTCATCAGCGAAGGCGTGATCGTTGCAACATACGAAACGCGGCCCATGTTGCCGGGCGTGATCTGTTCCTGCCAGGAACTCGTCGGCGAGCCCGGAATGGGCAGATAACGACCTGCCCCGTTGTTGTTGCGATCGCGGCGATCCTGGTTGTAGTAGCCGGAAAGGCGATTTTTGTCGTTAATGTTGTGGTCGATCTTGACTCCGACGATCCATTCATCAAAAAACGGTTGGCCGGTTTGCAGCGCCTGCTCGTTTCGGAGCATCGTGTTGTATTGGGGGTCCTTGATGCCGATGTTGTTGATAATGTTTGCGGCCACCGGATCGATCCGCGCTTGCGGAATTTTGTTCCCCGGGAACGGATCGCGCACAATCGCGCCATTCACAGTGCGCGTGGTCGCCGGATCGTAAATCTGTCCGAAGACAATCGGCCGCCCGAGCGCATCTGTGCCTACTTGAGTGCCCGAGTCCGCTTGCCCGGTAAAGTTCGGATCCAAAAGCCGGGAGAAATCGCCGGCTTTGAAATCGGGCGTGGGCAATTGCGTGAACCCGGTGAGACTGAGGTTGTTTAGATGCGTCTTTTCAAAATTCGTAAACCAAAAGGTCTTATTTCGCCCGTTATAAATTTTTGGAATGTAAACCGGTCCGCCAAGCGAATAGCCCCAATTATTCAAGCGATTCTTCGCGTTCCCTGAACCGGTCGTCTTGGCCTGCACCGGGATTGAGTTGAACGCTTCATTCGCCAGAAAATAAAATCCCGTGCCGTGCAGATCGTTGGTGCCGGATTTGATGGTGAAGTTCGCTACCGCCGTCTGGCCGCCGTTGTACTCGGCGCCAACGACGCCGGTCTGCATCTTGAACTCGCCGATCGCTTCGGCCGAGGGGCTGAACTCGTTGTTGTTTCCGCCCGAAAGATCGGAGCGACCGACCGGGATGCCTTCGATCAAAATCTCGTGCGAATACTGCTGGCCGCCGTTGATTGAGCCCTGAAACGTATTGCCGGTACTACCCGGTAGGCTGTCAAAGATAAACTGCTGGATCTGCCGCTGCCCGTCCTCCACCAGAATCGGCCACGCTTTGTACTCTTCGGTCGTAATGTAATGGCCGATCTCGGCGGATTCCGATTCCAGCACCGCCGGCTGATCGGTCACGAGTACCTGCTGATTGACATCGCCGACTTCCATCTTGATATCGACCGTGAGCGTCTGGGCGACGCGTAACGTGACGTTCTGCACCGTGCTCGGACGGAATCCCGGCGAAGAGACACGAATGGTGTAACTACCCGCCGGCAAGTACGGCAGCGTGTAATCGCCCGATGTGGTTGACGTGGTCTTTGATTCCACGCTGGTGGCATTATCGGTCGCTACGATGGCCGCTCCGGGCACAACCGCCCCGCTGGCATCAGTTATTGTTCCGGTCAGTGTACCGACCGGCCCCTGCGCAAAAGCTGCGGCGGCGCAAACAATTGCGCCTATCGCGTTAAGTATCAAACGCCTCATATAGTTGCCCCCCAAAGGCACTGATCAGCATGGCCGCGGTGCGATTCTCCACGACTAGGACGATTTAATGCAAACGGCTTACTTGTGTCAAGAGGGAATGTGGGTTTCGGTCCGCAAGTCAGGTAGGCTGAGTCAGATGTGGGTGCTCGCGTTCGTCACCATCGGGCTTATAGGCCTGCTGCTCGCCGGTCCTGCCGCGCCGCAGCGAACTCCGGTCACGCGCGTCCGGTTTGAAAACGTAACGGCGGCTTCGGGCATCCGCTTTGTGCTCGAAAACTCTCCGACCGATCAGAAACACTTGATTGAGACCATGCCGGGCGGAGTGGCGGCATTCGATTATGACGGCGATGGCTTAACGGATCTCTATTTCACGAACGGCGCCGCAGTTCCCTCGCTCACGAAGGACTCGCCGCGCTTCTGGAACCGGCTGTATCGCAATCTCGGCAATTTTCATTTTCAGGATGTGACCGAACGAGCCGGAGTCCAGGGCGCCGGCTACTCGATGGGAGCTGCGGCGGGCGATTACGACAATGACGGGCGCGTCGATCTCTTCGTGGCCGGCGTGGGCCGCAATCTTCTATACCGCAATCGCGGCGACGGAACTTTTGAAGATGTTACCTCGAAAGCCGGCATCAAGAGCGACCCGTGGTCGGTGGGTGCGGTCTGGCTCGATTACGATAACGACGGCTTACTCGATCTATTCGTGGTGAATTATGTTAATTGGCCGCCGAAAGCCGAGCCATTTTGCGGAACTGCGGCCGGTCTGCGCGTTTATTGTCATCCGCGATTTTTCGAAGGCCTCGCAAACCGGCTCTATCACAACCTCGGTCACGGCAAATTCGAGGACGTCTCGGTCGAATCCGGAATTGCGGCGCATACCGGCAAAGGCATGGCAGCGGTAACGGCGGATTATGACAGCGACGGCAGGCCGGATCTTTTTGTAACGAACGATAAGCTGCCGAATTTTCTTTTCCACAACCTGGGAAATGGCCATTTCGAAGAAGCGGCATTCGACGCCGGTGTCGCTTTGCTCGACAACGGCAACGAAATCTCCGGAATGGGCGCGGATTTTCGCGATTACAACAATGACGGCCGGCCGGACATTGCGGCTACGGCGCTGGCGGGCGAGACGTTTCCTCTTTTTCAGAATCGCGGCGGCGGCCGTTTCGCCGATGCCGGCTATACGACGCATCTCGGGGCGCTCACGCGGCGCTACAGCGGCTGGGGAATCGGTCTTTTCGATTTTAACGACGACGGCTGGAAAGATATTTTCACTGCGAATGCTCATGTGGACGACAAGGTCGATACTTTCGAAGCGACCGACTACAAGCAACCCAATGCGATCTTTCTAAACCGCGGAGACGGCACGTTCGAAGATGCCTCGGGCGAGGCGGGCGGCGATTTTCTGGCCGCGCGCGCGCACCGCGGCTGTGCTTTTGCCGATTTTGATAATGATGGCCGCATCGACGTCGTGGTTTCTGCATTGGGCGAAG
>DATBGM010000158.1:0-10153 GCA_036557945.1 Bryobacteraceae bacterium
GTTACGGGCTCGTCTTAGTCGGTTGAGAATGCGCGTCGTCGCCGGCCAATTCCGCAGCCGCAGATTGAAGAGTGTTCCCGGCCTCGCTGTCCGCCCCACGCCCGACCGTTTGCGTGAATCGCTCTTCAGTATTCTTGCTCCGCGTATCGAGGGCTGCACTTTTGTCGATGCGTATGCCGGCAGCGGTGCAGTGGGCATCGAAGCGCTCAGCCGCGGTGCAAAGCGGGTCATCTTTATTGAGCAGAACGCACACGCGCTGGCCGTTATCCGCGAGAATCTCGACGCGCTTGGCATTGGCGACGGTATTGAAGTCCTGCGCGGCCGTGTCTCCGTGCAGCTAGCGCGTCATGTTGCGGATATCGTATTTCTTGATCCGCCATATGATCAGCCCGGCGAATATCAAGAATCGCTGCTCGCCGTTACCGGCTGCCCGCTGGTCATTGCACAACACCCGTCGCGATTTGCGCTTGAAGAGAACTATGGCCGTCTGCACAGGATACGCGTCCTAAAACAAGGCGACAACTCGCTCAGCTTCTACGAGTCTGCAGCCTGATTACCGGCCAGCAGCACGCACACGTCCATCACGTTGGTTCCCGTCGGCCCTGTCCTCACCAGATCACCCAACTTGTCAAAGAACGTATATGAATCGTTTGCGTCCAGATATTGCTGTGCAAGCATGCCGGCCAATCTCGCGCGCAAAACCGTTCCTCCTGTCGCAATCGCTCCCGCTGCATCCGTCGGCCCATCCGTTCCATCTGTACCGGCACTAAGCAAAGCGACATCTTTCAGGCCATCCATCGCGATGGCAGCAGCGAGCGCAAATTCCTGATTTCTTCCGCCCTTTCCGGGTCCGCGCACCGTGACGGTTGTTTCGCCTCCCGCCAGCAGACATGCGGGACGAGCCATTGCGCGGAGTCGATCGACGCATTGCACCGCGGCGTTGCGCGCCTCGCCTTCGATCGGAGCAGAAAGAATTTCGACTCGATATCCGAGCCTGCGCGCCTCTTCTGCACCGGCCTTCAATGCCAGACGGTTACTTCCAATAACAACGTTGTGAACTCTGGAAAAAATCGGATCGCCAGCCTTCGGTGTCTCCGCAATCAAACCGGCAACGCCGCTCTCAATGTATTTCCGCACGCTTTGCGGGACGCGTTCACGCAGGCCGAATTCATCCAATGCACGTAGCGCATCAGCAAAGGTGGAGTCATCCGGCGTGGTTGGCCCCGATCCGATTACGTCGAGCGGATCGCCAATGACATCAGACAGCAACAGCGCCACGGTCGCTGCCGGGTGTGCCAGTGCGGCCAGCCGTCCCCCTTTTAGAAACGAAATATGCTTTCGCACGGCATTGAGTTGTTGAATATTTGCGCCCGCTCGAAGCAGCAGCGCTGTTGTTTCCTGCTTATCCGCAAGCGTTATGGGTGAAGCGGGCGCCGGTAGAAGGGCCGAAGCGCCGCCCGAAATCGCAACCAGCAGCAGATCGCGCTCGCCGCATCGCGCCACAAAATCGCGCACGCGTTCCGCCGCCCGCCGGCCCGCTTCGTCGGGAATGGGATGACCCGTCTCCAGGATCGTTGCGCGCGCGAGCTCGCCGCCTGCGTGACCATGTTTTGTCACGACGAGCGCTTCGGTCAATACATCGCCGAGAAGCGATTCAATGGCCGCGGCCATTCCCGCTGCCGCTTTGCCGGCTGCCAGCAGATAGACGTGTTGATAGCTTGTCAGGTCTGATTCGCCGCCGCGGAAGTGCAATGCAGTTCCGGCACGAATCAGGTGGCGCTTGACCGCCTGTGCCGCATCCGCTGCCGCTAGCGCCTTGCCGAAGATCTGCAAAGCGTCGCTGCGGAGATTCATCAAAAAATAGGAAGCTGGAGGATCTTGTTCACGATAACAGAGATGTCGTCGGTATCTACTTCGACCCGAAAATCTGCACGCCCATAAAGCGGACGGCGATCGCCGTAGAGCTGAGCGAGCCCGCTCCGATCTTGCGCCAAGGGGCGCGTCGCATCGTCACCCAAGCGCTGCAGAATGGTTTCGAGCGTGCAATCGAGCCACACTGTAACGCCATTGTTCTCGATAATCTCCCAGTTCTGCGGCTGAACAAAAGCGCCGCCGCCAAGGGCAAGCACGCAGGGGTTGCCGCACTCAATGCTGCTTACATATTTGCGCAGCGTCTCAGTCTCCATTTCCCGGAATTCCGCTTCGCCGCGCTCGCGAAATAGATCGCGAATCTGTTTTCCCTGCTCGGCTTCAATTGCCGCATCAATATCGATGAAGCACCAGCCCAGCTCTTCGGCGACTGCGCGGCCGACGGTTGTCTTGCCGCAGCACATGAAGCCTACCAGATACAACGCAGGAGTGCGCTTCAACTTCAGTGTCATCTCTCGCCCGAAGACAAGGACTTAGTATACCCCGCAACGTTCCTATACGATGCCGCCCCGCATAATAAGAAGATGGCAACGCAGCTTCTGCCAATCTTTCCGCTCTCGTTTGTCCTGCTGCCCGCCATGCCTTTGCCTCTCCACATCTTCGAAGACCGCTACAAGGAAATGATGAACGACATTATCAACGCGGGAGACGAATTCGGCGTTGTTCTGGCAAAAGAGGATGGCATCGTCAATATCGGTTGCTCCGCCAAAATCGAGCGCATTCTGAACCGATACGATGACGGCCGGCTCGATTTGATTGCCGTCGGCCAGCGCCGTTTTCAAATCTCTACGCTCGATCAGGATAAATCGTATTTACGCGCCGAGGTCAACTACTTCAATGACGACGACCCGGCGGACGCCTCCGCCGAGCTCAATCAAAAGGCCGCTGCCGCATACCGCGAGTTATTGCGGATCGAACATCCCGGTATGCAGGAAGAAGCGGCGCTGGAAGGCCCATGCGTCAGCTTCCAACTCGCCCAGCTCATACGGGATTTAGATAAGCGGCAGACCATCCTGTCGCTTCGCTCGGAAGTAGAGCGCCTCGAATTCCTTGTGAAGATTATGCCCGACTATGTTTTGCGCCAGGAACGCACTGCTCTTGCCAAGCGCGTCGGTCCGCAGAACGGGCACGCCAAAGGATCGTTGCCTTGAGACGCCAGTTCCTTATTTTCGATGCCGACGACACGCTCTGGGAAAACAACATCTACTTTGAATCGGCATTCGACGAGTTCTGCGCTTTTCTTGGACATTCCTCGCTAAGCCCGGTCGAGATTCGAGCTGTGCTCGACGAGATCGAACTTGCTAATACGAAGCTTCATGGCTATGGTTCACGTAACTTTGCGCGCAATCTCGCCACCTGCTATCGGCACCTCGCCGAACGCGACATTTCGGAACGTGATCTGGCCACGGTTATGGATTTTGCGCATGCCATTCTCGAACGTCCTATCGAGCTGCTGGCAGGCGTACCGGAAACCATACGCGAGCTGGCGTCGCGCCACTCGCTGACACTCTTCACCAAAGGCGATCCCGAGGAGCAACGGCTCAAAATCGACCGCTCAGGTCTCTCGGAATTTTTTGAACATGCTGCAATTGTGAAAGAAAAGAACGAAACAGCCTACCGCGAACTCGCCCGCGATCGCGGCTTTTCCTTCAAGACCACTTGGATGATCGGCAACTCCCCAAAATCCGATATCTGGCCCGCGCTCGCAGCCGGATTGAATGCAGTTTTCGTTCCGCACGCGCGCACGTGGAGCCTCGAACAGACCACGTTGCCTGAGAATCATCCGCGCCTGAAAACTGTATGTACGATCGACGAGCTGCGCGAATTCTTCTAAAACAGGTCCATCTGCATCGTGCGCCCGCCAAGCTCTCTGGAGATTTTGCGCTCGTGCGCAACTGCGCGCGCAAAATCCGCCTCAGGCTCGGCACGCTCTTCCACTTTGCGGACCAGGTTGTCCAGCCGGCGGAATGCGTCTACCTTTTCCGTGTGCCCGATCTTCGCCGCGTCAAGCGCGCGCCGCAATATGCCCAAAGATTCATCATAAGTCCTGAGAGGCACCGGGAATGGATGTCCGTCTTTCCCGCCAAGCGCAAATGAAAAACGCGCCGGATCGCGAAAGCGGCTGGGAGCGCCGTGAATCACCTCGGCAACGAGGGCCAGCGTCTGTAAGGTTCGCGGGCCTAAGCCCTCGGTGAGCAGCAGCGACGCGAAATCGCGCAATTGACGCTCATAGCTCACTGCCAGCACCGCGCCTAACCGCTTCAGATCGACATCTTCCGGGCGGACATCGTGATGAGCAGGCATGACGAGCCGTGGAATTTCGCGGAGCGTTTTTTCCGGAGCACCGCGGCTGATATTCACAATTGCGTCCTGCGCCGCATTGGCGCGCCGGTCAACCAGGTTGAGAATCTCGCCGCTGTTCTCTCCGACAATCGCTGTGTGCGGCTCGGTGACAAAATCGCGCACGCTCGCGGAATGCCAGTGGTAACGCCGCGCCAAACGGTACGTTTCGTTCATACCTTGCTGCACGACTGCCCATTCGCCGCTCTTAGTCAGTACAAAGGAATGCAGATAGATTTGGAAACCGTCGCCGATCGCATTGTTGTCGACACGAGCGGTTAAACGGCTGGCCCGCACGAGTTCTCCTTGGTTGAGCCCGATGCGATCCGCATGCATGCGCAGTTCGTCGGGTGTTTTGCGCGATTGCTTTCCGCGTCCGCCACAAATGTAAATACCCAGCTCGCTCGCCTGCGGATTCAAGCCCCGCTTCAAAGCGGCCATCACCGAAGTCGTAATGCCGGAGGAGTGCCAGTCCATGCCCATCACGCAGCCGAGCGCCTGAAACCAGAACGGATCACTTAAACGCGCAAGAAATCCGCTCGTGCCATAAGCCAGCACGACGTGCTCCGTGATTGCCGCACCGAGTTTTTCCATACGTTCAGCCAGCCACGGCGGAACTCTGCCGCCGTGTAGAGGCAGGTCGGCAAACCCGGAGCGCTTCATTTCTGCTTTCATTGTCTCGCTATGCTCAAAACTGGCCCGTGAATAGCAATATCGACCCGCTCGAAGAGTACAGCGCGCGCCTTACTCGCTTTCGAGCAGAGGAGCAACGCTTCGGCAGCAAGTTCGTTGCAATCGGAAACTGGCGGCTGGCGATTGTTGTCTTATTCGCGCTGGCCGCCTGGCTTGTTTTTGCTCGTCAGGCGCTTGCAATCTGGTGGCTGCTCGCTCCCTGCGCCGGTTTCATCGTCCTTGTTTTTTGGCATCAGCGTATTCTGCGCTCCCGTATACGCGCAAGCCGGGCCGTAGCGTTTTATGAGCGGGGCGTCGCTCGCCTACAAGACGAATGGATAGGCCGCGGCACGAGCGGCGAGCGGTTCCGTGAAGCCTCGCATCTCTATGCCGAGGATCTTGATTTATTCGGTAAGGGCGGTCTTTTCGAGCTGATCGCGATCGCGCGCACTGCCGCCGGGGAGGACACGCTTGCTAACTGGCTGCTTCATCCAGCCTCGCCCGCCGAGATCCACGCTCGGCAATACGCAGTCCGGGAATTGTGCCCCAAAGTTGACCTGCGCGAAGAGATCGCGTTGCTTGCCGAAGATGTTCCCTCGAGCGTCAAGGTTGCGCCGCTCAGCGCCTGGGGTTCGGCGCCCCTTGTTCGCTTTCCGCGCGGGCTTCGTCCGGTGGCCTTTGCACTTGCGCTTGCGGGTATCTGCGCCATTATCGCGTTCTTTGCCCAGGCGATCCCGCTGTGGCCCCTGGCCGTAATTCTCATCTGCGATTTTGCCATCATTTACACCTTCCGTGCGCGTACAACACAGGTGCTACAGAACGTGGAAGGCTCTGGCCGCGATCTACGCATCTTTTCCGCGCTGGTTGGCCGCCTTGAAGAGGAGTCATTCACCGCGCCGCTTCTGCAGTCGCTTCGTGCAGCTCTTGCGGTAGGTGGGCGCCCGGCTTCCAAACGAATTGATCGCTTGGGCCGACTGCTCGACTGGCTCGATTCCGGCGATCACACGCTGATCAGGCTGATTCGCCCTCTCGTATTGTGGAACGAACAGCTCGCCATCTCGTTTGAAAAATGGCGCGCCGCTTCCGGAGGCGATATTGCCAACTGGCTGCGTGCTGTTGCCCAGTTCGAGGCGCTCTCTTCTTTTGGCGCGGCTGCGTTTGAACACCCACAATGGTCGATGCCGCAGCTGATCGACTCTTCTGAGCCGCACTTCGAGGCTCGCGGGCTCAAGCATCCGATTATTCCAGCCGCAGAGTGCGTCCCGAACGACGTCAGCCTGAACAGCGCGCAGCCGATGCTCGTGGTCAGCGGATCCAATATGTCCGGGAAAAGCACGCTGCTGCGCGCCATCGGCTTGAATGCCGCGCTGGCTCTTGCCGGATCTGCCGTACCCTCTGCCTCGCTCGAACTTACGCAGCTCCAGATCGGAGCATCCATTCGCATCAACGACTCGCTGCAGGACCACCGTTCGCGCTTTTTCGCCGAGATCACGCGCATCCGCCACATCGTCGATCTCACGCGCGCCGGCAAACCGGTGCTGTTTCTGCTGGACGAGCTTCTGAGTGGTACAAATTCTCACGACCGCCGGATTGGAGCCGCCGGAATTGTTCGCGAACTGCTGCGCACGCGTTCGATTGGTCTCATCACCACTCACGATCTGGCGCTCGCTGAAATCCCGCAAGATGTCGCGCGCGGAATTGTCAACGTACACTTCGAGGATCAGATGAATGGCACCGAAATGCGTTTCGATTACAAACTAAAGTCTGGAGTCGTTACCCACAGCAATGCCCTCGCCTTGATGCGCGCCGTAGGCTTGGAGATATGAGTAAGCACAGCGCCGTAGTCATCGGCAGCGGACCGAACGGCCTCGCAGCCGCGATTGTTCTCGCGCAGGCTGGGCTCGACGTTGAAGTACGCGAAGCGGCGTCGGTACCGGGCGGCGCAGCGCGCACCGGCGAATTAACTCTGCCCGGCTTTCTGCACGATCTCGGCTCGGCCGTGCATCCCATGGCCGCAAGCTCCCCTTTCTTTGCATCGCTGCCGCTCGATCGTTTCGGTCTGCGCTGGATCTGGTCGCCCGCCGCCCTGGCGCATCCATTCGATGACGGCACGGTGGTCACACTCGAACGCGATATTCGCGCAACCGCCGCGCAACTGGGCATTGACGGTCCGGCTTACCGGCGGCTTTACGAACCGTTCATCGAGGAATGGCCCACGCTATTCCGCGAAGTATTTCGCCCGCTTTCGATTCCACGCAATCCTTTGCTCATGGCAAGATTCGGCGTGCGCGCACTTCGTTCCTGTTATCGCCTTACTCGCCGTTTGTTTCTGCACGATCGAGCCCGCGCTCTCTTTGCGGGTTCCGCAGCACATTCCGCCCTGAAGCTCGAGGCCGCGCTCAGCGCAGCATTCGGACTCATCATCGGCGGCGCCGGTCACGCTGTCGGCTGGCCCATTGCGGAGCGCGGCTCGCAGAGTATCACGCGTGCGCTCGCGGCATATTTCGAATCTCTCGGCGGACGCATCCTGACGAACGCTCACGTGCATCGTCTCGAAGATGCCGGCTCGCCCGATCTCATGCTCTGTGATGTCACACCGCGTCAGTTTCTCGCGCTGGCTGCACACCGCTTAAAACCTTCCTTTCGCAAATTGCTGGCGCGCTATCGATACGGGCCCGGCGCATTCAAAATGGACTGGGCTCTGCGCCAACCGATTCCGTGGGCCGCGAAAGAATGCCTGCGCGCAGCTACCGTACATCTTGGCGGCACAATCGAAGAAATTGCTGTCGGCGAACGCGACGCTTGGGAGGGGCGACCGCCGCACCGGCCGTTTGTGCTGCTTGCACAGCCGAGCCTGTTCGATCCGACGCGTGCGCCGGAAGGAAGTCACACGGTTTGGGCGTACTGCCATGTTCCGAACGGCTGGCGGGGCTCCGCGGTTAACGAAATCGAGAATCAGATCGAGCGGTTCGCGCCCGGATTCCGCGAATGCATTCTGGCACGCGCGGTGCACAACACAGAAGCGATGCAGCGCTGGAATGAAAATCTGGTGGGCGGCGATGTCAACGCCGGTGCGCTTACGCCCGATCAGTTCTGGCTCCGTCCTACCTGGCGGCAATACGGGACGCCCTTGCGTGGCGTGTATCTCTGCTCGGCATCGACTCCGCCCGGCGGCAGTGTCCACGGAATGTGCGGCTATTGGGCTGCGAAGCGGGCCCTGGCTTCACTCATTGCGCAGCGCGATTAACGGATCGACGCGGAGCGCGCGGCGTGCCGGCAGAAGGCAGGCAAGCAGTGCCGCGACCACGATCAGCAGCGTGACGCAGAAATAGCTCGGGAGATCGACGGGGTTGATTTGGAAGAGCAGACTCGAAAGGAGGTGTGTGAGGCCAAGCGAACCGGCGATTCCGACTGCGATACCGGCGAAGACGGGACGCATGCCCTGTCGAAAGACGAGGGCGAGAATGCCTCTGTGACTGGCGCCCAGCGCAACGCGGATGCCGATCTCCTGGGTGCGCCGTGCGACGGCGTAGGAGAGAACTGCATAGATGCCGCTGAGAGTCAGCAAAAGCGCCAGCAGCGCGAAAGTCGAAAGCAGTACCGTGTTGAGCTGCTGTGAGCCAAGCGAGTGTGTAACCAGGTCATCGAGTGTTTCGACTTCAGACACAGGAACACCTGGTTCGATCGAAGCGAGAATTGCACGCAGCGCGCTGGCCAGCCGCGAAGGGGAATAGGAAGAATGCACAATGAGCTGCACCGGCGAGCTGGTCTGACCCATGAAGGGGATATAGACGATGCGGGTCGGGTCGGCATCAAGGCCGTGATCTCGCGTGTTTGCGACGACTCCGATTACCTCCGCAAGCTTGTTGCCCTGTCCCTTCCAAAGAAACATATGGTGCCCGATCGGATCCTGTCCTGGCCACAGCATTTCGGCGATAGCCGTGCTGATGATGACGTGGCGAACCTCGCGGTAGCGAAAATCGTCGTCGCTAAAGTCGCGACCTTTTAGCAGAGAAATTCCCATCGCGGGGAAATAGCCGGTCGAAACGAAGCGCCAGCTTGCCCAAGGTACAGCACTCGAGAGGCTGAGCGCGGAATCGGAAGCGCCGAATTCCATACCGGGATCCCAGCCGACGATCGGTTTTGAATTGACCACGCCTGCTGCTCGTACGCCGCGCAAAGCGCGTACACGTTCGAGCAGACCACGCGTGACGTGCGCGGCACGAGCATCGTTGTAAGTTGCCGGCAAATTGATCGCTGCAATTACTCGCTTTGATGTGGAGAAGCCGCGCTCGACTGTCAGAAGTTTGCCAAAACTGCGCGTGAGCAAACCGGCGCCGACGAGAAGAATCATCGCCAATGCGACTTCGGCTATGACGAGCGCAGCACGAAGGCGGCTCTGACCGCGACTGGCCGTTTGTGCGCGATCATCCTCACGCAGCGCGGCCGAAATATTACCAGACGAGGATTGCACTGCGGGCACAAGGCCGGAGCAAACGGCAGAAGCCACGGCGAGGAGCAGCGCAACGGCAAGCACCCAGCCATTCAGATGGACTTCGGAAAGACGGGGGACGCGCGCAATTTCAGCGGCACGGATCAGTGTCAAACCCCAACCGGCGAGCAGAAGTCCAAAGGCGGTCCCGCCCAGCGCGAGCAGCAGCGATTCGACCAGGACCAGCCGCACAATGCGGGAACGGCTGGCGCCCAGAGCCTCACGAATGCGTAACTCGCGGCTGCGCGCGGTGGCTTTGGCCAATAGAAGATTGGCGATATTGACACAGGCAATCAGCAGCAGCAGCGCCACTGCGCCGAGCAGAACCCAGAGGCCGCGGCGCACCGCAGGACGCGCACCCCACGCCGCTGAGGGAGAGACAAGAATGCCCATGCCCGTGTCCTCGCGCCAGGTTTGGGAAAGCCCGCGCGCGATACGGGAAAGTTCGGCCTGAGCGGCGGCGAGCGTGGTGCCGGGGTTCAGACGGCCGACTACCGCAGCTTCAAAGCCGCGTCGGTCGCTCTTCGCATCATAGACGAGCGGCAGGAAGACATCTGCCGCATTCAGCCACGGTTCGCCCTCCGGTAGGACGCCGATTACAACATAGGACGAACCGTCGAGCCGCAGCATCTTGCCAAGCGCAGCGCTTGAGGATTGAAACCGGGTCCTCCAGAACTTTGCCGAGAGCAGTACGACAGCGTTATTGTGCCCGGGTTGATC
>DATBGM010000159.1:0-20299 GCA_036557945.1 Bryobacteraceae bacterium
GGGGATCATATTGCGTGCTTTGCAGGTTCGGAAAACGACGGCGAAAATCTTCAACCGGCTGCTCGCCGTGATCTCGCCGCAGATTTTCAATGCTCCAGCCCGATTCGGGCTCAAAGACGCGCACACCGTGGCCGCGGGCTTTTAGCTCGGCAACAATACCGCGCAGAAAATGCGCGTTGCCGTGGTTCCAGTCGGAGGCAAGCGAGTGACAGAAGATCGCGAAACTCAACTTCATGCCGCTGCGCCGGCCTTTCCGCCTGCGTTTTTCACAACGGAGCGGTATACATCGAGATATGGATGCACCGATTCCTTGGCGTTGTATCGCTCTGCGCAGGCTGCTGCAACTGCGCCAAGCCGCTCCCGCTCATCCGCATCGTTGATCAACCGGTTCAGCTCGAGAAGCCAGAGATCTTGCCGTCGCGGATCGACAAACATGACCGCACCCTCCCAGAGCTCGCGCAAACTTGGAATATCGGCCAGCACGAGCGCGCAACCGGCATGTGCTGCTTCGAGCACGGCAAGCCCGAACGGCTCATACAGTGCGGGATGGGCAAAAATTGCCGCCGACGCAAGCCTTTCGTCCAGCTCATCGCGGGAGAGCTGTCCTCCTGCAAGCACGAGCGGCCACTGCAGTCTTGGTGCAACCGCCTCAAGCATCCGAAGGTTTTTCGCTTCGTCCCACATCCGGCCGGCTGCAAGCACAAACGGCTCCTTTTCGCGTTTGACAGGCCGTTTCAGGCTGAAGTTGTGGATCACACGAATTTCGTTTCGCTCAATTCCGTACTCATCCGCAATCGCGTCAGCCATGAAACGAGAAGGTGCGACTATTTCATCTGTCGCCCGCAAGCCGTCCAGAACGCGCTGTTCATACTCGCCCCACTCCGGTCCCGGCGCAGAACCGTGCACAGCGCGCCACCACGAACGCACGCACGAATGTGCGACCGTGATTACGGGTACCGGCCAATTCGCGCTCGCAAGAGCGTAACCGTTTAGATGAACCACATCCGGCACAAATTCTTTGGCGATGCTTAGTAGCCAATCCTTTGAGCGCTCGACATCCAGCCAGGGAGTCTGCATCCACTCCAGTGCAAACTCGCGCGAGATCAATCTGTCGGGAAGCAGGTTGCCCAGACTGCTCTTTTGTTTTTCGGACGGCGCGGGTCCGAGACATGCGAGCAGCACATCGACACCACGTGCAATCAGCTCGTTTGCGAGATCGACCGAGTAGCGCCACACCCCGCCGACTGCGTCCGTAGTGATCAGAACTCTGGCTGGATCCGGTCCGGCGCCCACTTCAGCGCCCTTGAATTAACGTTTCAAGCTCGATCAGCGGCTGTGGATGCTGCTCCTGAACATCGCTGAAGGCATTGAACCCATTGAGATAGGCATCGTGCGCACGCTCCCAAGCCATATCGTCAGGGGTCCCCCAGGTGCGTGTGTATTCGGGAGAGCCGGGATACGGAAACAGCGGCACCGGCTTGTTGGCCCAGACGCCATGCTTCTCAAGCTGCTGGCGCCACGCTTCTACCGTATCCGCATCATCCTCCACCATCGCCAACAGGTTTGCCTGCACAAACGGCACAAGCTGTTTAGCGAAGATGAGCCGGTTCGATAAATCCTCTGTGCTCATCTTGCACTTCTTATCGAGATAGGCGCGGCCGGCTTCAGTGATGCTCTCCACGCCCGCCTCGATAGAAACGCATCCGGCTTTGGCGAGCGCACGAATCGCATCTTCGCTCCAAAGATCGATACGCGTTTGGACCCCGATTTTGATGCGGCGTTCGGCGAGCGCAGAAAGAAGCGCGGCATCGGGCAGAAAGATCTCGTCGATGAAATACAGATACTCGATGCCCTGCGCGATTAACTCATCGAGCTCTTGCAGAATGACGGGCAGCGGGCGTTTGCGATAGTTATTGCGGAAATTATCCTTGGCGCAAAAAGTGCAGTGGTACGGACACCCGCGCGAAGCTTCCATCTCCGCTCCCGGACCCAATGGCTCGGCATCGAAACGATGATGGTGATGATGATGCCTTGCGATGCGGTCTTTGTCCCAACGCAGCGCTGGCAGCTTTTTCATATCGGAGGCGCGATTCACGCCGCGCTTCACAAAATCGCCATCTTCAAAGGTGGCGACAGACTGCGCTGTGTTTGGATCGCGGGAGAGATCGAGGAGGACTTCCTCGCACTCACCGAGCACAGTGTAATCGGCTCCTGTTTTGCGCAAGGTCGCGCGTGGTGTGGTCGAGGCATGCGGCCCTACAATCACGAGCTTGCCTATACCGCGCAGTTTCGCCGCCAGTTCCTGCGGAACGCGCATCTCGGGCGGCGCACAGCGCCAGAACAAGTACGTCGGCGCTGTTGTAATGACCGTGTAGTCGGGTCTGAATTCGCGTACGCGGTCGACAATCTCGTCATTCGAAAATCCGTCCAGCAAGCCATCGAGCAGAAGACAGTCGTTGCCGTCGCTTTCCAGCAATTGCTGCGAGTACCCGAATTCGAGCGGCAGATGCGGCTCGCGACAACCGAAGTAAATGCTGCCCTCAAAATCCCAATGCGGATTGATCAAAGCAAAACGCATCATACTTCCTGCATAGCAGATTGTCCGATCAGTTCCGGATGCCGACTGTACCAATCGATCAGGTTCTGCAAACCTTGCCGGATCGAGATATCCGGGCGCCAACGGAAAACTCGCGCCGCCTTGCTCGTATCGGAGACATACCAGCGCTGGTCGCCCGGACGCGCCGCTCCCCGCTCCATGCGAGGCGAACTCCCTGTCAACACGCGAATCTGGCGTAGTACTTCGAGCAAACTTGCACTGTTTTCAGCGCCGCCGCCCATGTTAAACGCTTCGCCGGCACATTGTGCCATAGAGTTCATGGCGCGGTGCATAGCTTTCACCAGGTCGTCGACGTACAACAAATCGCGCACCTGTTTGCCATCGCCAAAGATCGTCACCGGTTCGCCTTTCAGAGATTGTCTTATAAAGTGCGCTACCCAACCCTGATCTTCCGAACCGCGCTGGTAAGGTCCATAGATACAGCTCATGCGGAATACCGTCGCGCGTAAACCAAACGATCGCGCGTAATCGAGCACATACTGATCCGCACTGCCTTTCGAGCATCCATACGGTGAAAGAAATTCAAGCGGGTGATGCTCGCCGATTCCGGCTTGCGCAATCGCCGGATCTTCCGGTTCGTAGCGCGTCTCGAGTTTGCGTAACGTCACGCCGGCGAGACAGCCGTAGACCTTGTTTGTGGAAGTGAACAACAAGGGGGGCTGACTGCCGCATTTCCGTACAGCTTCCAGGAGATTGAGCGTGCCAATCAGATTTGTTCCCGCATCGGCGACGGGATCTTCCAGGCTGGTTGTGACCGCCACTTGCGCGGCTAAATGATAAATCAGGTAGGAATTTTCCACAGCCGCTTCGATTTGCTTCTTAGAGCGCACATCGCCACGCGTGAAAAGTACGCGGCCGGGGAATTCCGCGCACAAGTCTGAAACGTTTTGCTCCACACCGGAACGGCTCAGATCATCGAAGATATGAACCGGCTGATCCTCGCGCAGATAACTGCGGGCCACATTCGTTCCAATAAATCCGGCTCCGCCCGTAATCAGTACGTAGCGCTCCATCGTGATCGCCTAAACCACCAGACCGCGCGAGGCGAGTTCATTCCGCATCTCGTCGAACCGGTCGAGCGCGGTCTGCCGCTCGAGCCACGCAGCCAGATCGAGCATCCCGTGTTCCAACGTCGTCTGCGGCTCATAGCCGAGCACACGCCGGGCAAGACCGATATCCGGGAAACAGTGCCGAATATCTCCCACACGATAATTTGCGGTGATCTTCGGCTCCATCTTCTCACCGAGAACGTTCGAAAGTTTACTCGCAACTTCTTTGATGCTGATCTTCTGTCCGCTGCCCACGTTAAAGATCATGTCTTCGGCCGCAGTGACTTCGAGTGCGAGCCGGCACGCGCGTGCAATATCGTAGACGCTCACGAAATCGCGCAATTGCTCGCCGTCCTCAAAGATGATCGGCCGCTCGCCGTTCATTAAGCGCGCTGCAAAGATTGCAAGCACACCTGTGTACGGATTGGAAAGCGACTGATATGGCCCATACGCATTGAAAAAACGGAGCGCCACGGTTGGTATGCCGTAGGCGCGCCCCATCATCAGGCACATCTGCTCCTGATCGTATTTCGAAAGCGCGTAAACGGACGCAAGCGATGGCTGCTTTGTTTCCGGTGTCGCAACAGGACGCAGGGGCAACCCGTCGGCAGTTTTCATTTCCCATTCACGCGCCTTAAGCTGCTGCGGCTTGCGAATTGCATGCATGCACGGCTCGCCTGATTCGGTCAGATACAGCCCCTCTCCATATACGCTCATGCTGGAGGCGACGATTAGTTTGCTGACCGGCTGCTTCACGATGCGTTCCAGCAGCACGGCGGTGCCGAGGTTATTGACGCTCGTGTACTCAGCCGTCTGATACATGCTCTGGCCGACACCTACCAAAGCGGCGAAATGGTATACCGCATCGACGCCAGCCAGCGCATCGTCAACGACCTCCGGATTGCGAATATCGCCTAATATAAATTCGGCATCCTTATGCAGATAAGCCGGACGCCCCGGGTCGCTGCCGTGTACCTGAGTGACAAGGCTATCCAGAACGCGAACGTGATAGCCGGATTTCAGCAATTCGTTTGTTACATGAGAACCGATGAACCCGGCGCCACCCGTAATCAGAACAGTTCCCTTCATTCGGCTGTAAATCCCATTGTTTTCATTTTCTGAATGCAGTTAAGCGGGAGCTTTTGCCTGCTTCCTTGTGGTAAGAAGCTTGGCGGTCAGGTTTGTTTCTACTTACCTGGCAGAAGAGCAAAGTTTTGCGAAATAGTAAGTAGTTCTACGGGCGTGCGTAGCGGCGGATCATCGAGCTACAGAAATCGGCGAATTCTTGCGGATTCTGGGGAGGGCTCGTATGGTGACGTCGCACACCGCAGCGTTCCGGAGTAAAACAGAACGTTACGGTGAGATCAAAGTCTTCTAAGCAGCACATCTGACGATCGAACCAATTATTTGCGCCGGGGCGTTCGAAATCCGCCCAACTGAGTCCTGTTCGCACCTTTTTCACACCCAGTTCCCGCAAAAGTTGTGCGCCCTTTTCAAGCCGGTGATCTTCGAAATGAAACCACTGGCATATGCCAAGAGCCGGCGCATAATCGGGGAAATGCCGCATCGCCAACTTACTCGTCCCGTCCTCGCGGAGAAGTCCCATGTAAAAGTGACGGTAATACGATGAGCCTTCGCTCTCGCGATGACGCGTAGTAGCAGGCCAGGCGCGCGGCAGATCGAAAAGGCTGTACCAGTAAACATGGTCGACCCGCGGCAGCAGCAGCTCGGCTGTGCGGCGAAGGCCGAATTCCTGCACTTCCTCGGCCCCAAAGGATGATGCGCCGACTTCCGAAACCCAGACAGGTTTGGTGGTAACTGCCCGAACTTCTTCCAACTTCTCCGGCCACTGGTGGATACTCCAGTGATTCCAGTCGAGCGGGAACCCGTGTACGGCAACGACATCCAACACATCCAGCGCGCCCAGTTCGTGCATGCGAGTAATAAACACAGGATCGATGGGAGAAATGCCGCCCAGCACCTTTGCGAGCCGGGGATTCTCTGCACTTACCGCCGCCGCCGCGCCCTTCACCATGGAAGCATAAGCGGACCAGTCCTTATCCAGCTCGAAATCCCAGTGGGAAAGGTTGTTCGGCTCATTCCAGAACATGACCGCTTCAATCATGGCCGTTTATCCGAGCTCCGGCAATTCATGAAGATGAGCTTCCTCATCACAGCGGCAGATAAACACTTCCTCCTCGGGAGAACTTTCAATGCGAAATCCGGCACTCCGCAAAACGGCCTCGGCGCAGGCGCGATTGGGTATCCACCAGTTCGTCGGATCCTGCGAGTATTCGTTTTCAATAAAATGCATTTTTGGAAAGCCGGGCTTGTCGAACGCGACGGTTTCCCGGAACGGATAGTTTTCTTCGATCTTCGGTACCGTGCGGCTGCCGCGAAGCATGGATTGGAAGACGAACCAGTCTTTTGCCACATACCGGCGCAACAGATCGAGGGCGAGCAGCGGGTGGCGCAGATGATAAAAGACTCCCATGAATAAGACTATGTCGAATCGCTCGCGTAACTTCGCGACTTGATAAACAGACATGGCGGTAAATTCGATGTCGAGGCCCACAACTTCGGCGGCGTAGCGCGCCTGCTCGAGATACTGTTCGTCGTGGTCGATACCGAGCACGCGGGCCGCACCGCGGCGCTTCATCTCAATCGAATAAAAGCCGCCGTTGCAGCCTACATCGAGCACGGTCATGCCGCTTAGATCGGCTGGAATAGAATGCTCAAAAGTACGCCACTTAGTGGCTGGATAATCTCCCAGGAAGTGATTTGGGGCGGTTGAAACTCCATGCAATACGATGTTGTGGAACCATGGACCTAACTCACTTACTCGCTTTTCGATTGCGAAGATTGACTGGCTGCTGTCCAAATCCATCCTCCCTTTCTCTCTTATGATTCGTATTCTACTCATCCGCCACGGCAGCACTGATCTTATGGGCCATGTTTTATATGGACGGATGCCCGGTGTGCATCTCAACGTTGAAGGGAATCGCCAGGTACGCAGTCTGGCAGCGAGACTCACACAAGAGTACGAATTGAGCAAGATCGTTTCGAGTCCGCTGGAGCGCGCGCTTGAAACGGCACGCCCGATTGCTGAGATACAAGGCCGAACACTCCTGATTGATGAGCAGATTACTGAAATAGATGTCGGCAGCTGGACTGGCAAAACGTTTGAGGAGCTTGGCGTTTTGGAAGAGTGGAAGAGCTACAACCGCCAACGTTCGCTCTACCGGCCTCCCGGCGGCGAGAGTATGCTGCAAACACAGGCGCGCGCGCGGCAGAGCCTTGCGGATCATACTGGCAGCAAGGCGGGGGGAACCGTCGCGTTCATCACGCACGGAGATGTAATCCGCGCACTGCTTATTTTGCTGCTAGGACTGCCGCTGGATTATATCCACAGGCTTGAAATATCACCCGCTTGCTTGACAGAAGTTGAGCTCGGCGATTCATCTCCGATTATTAAACGCATGAACCAACGATATTAGCGGCGTCGCAGCTTTTCTGGTAACATGTGCGCGCACTCCCCGATGAGCGACAAGAATTTCCCGAGCCGTGAATACCTGTTAGATTTGCTGGTTTCCCGGTTGAGCGACTACGTCATCCTGCTGCTCGATCCCGAAGGGACTGTCATATCCTGGCACCCCGGTGTCGAGCGCCAGTTTGGTTATTCAGCAGCGGAATTTCTCGGGCAGAGCGGCGAAATTCTGTTTCCGTTGCCGGACCGTTTTAAAGGTGCGTTTCGCCGCGAATTGCAGACTGCGGTCGAGAAAGGGCGCGCTGGCGATACCAACTGGATGGTCACCAAAAATGGACGTCCCGTTTTTGTAGAGGGCCTCTCGCTCGCTTTGCGGGATCCGGCCAGCGGCGAATTGCTCGGCTTCGGCAAAGTGCTGAACGATATTACGCAGCGCAAGCAGACCGAAGACGATCGCAAAACGCTGACGCGCATGCTCGACCAATCGAGCATTTACGTCTTTAACTGGGACGGAATCATCGAGCATTGGACGTCCGGCTGCGAACGAATTTATGGATGGAAGGCTCAGGAGGCGGTGGCACAAAACGCAGACGACCTGCTTCAGACTGTCTACTCGGATGGCGCGAGCGGCATCCGCGACCAGCTTCTGCAGGAAGGCGCCTGGCAAGGGGAGTTGCAGCAGATAAAGAAAGACGGCAATCCGGTTTACGTCTCGGCCGATTGGGTTCTGTTTTCGGACGGGCAGGATAAGCAGCCGAGCGTCATTGCCACGCATACCGACATCACATCCCGAATTCAAGTGCAGCGCGAGTTGGAGGATGCCAACAAGCGGCTGCAATCGATGGCGCGCGAACTGGAGCGCTCAAATGCCGAGCTGGAAGAATTCGCGCGCATCGCTTCGCATGATCTGAGCACGCCTATCACGAGCGCTCGCTGGTTGGTGGAGCTTCTGGCGGCTCGGCACGCCGGATCGCTGGATGCTGAAGGGCAGAAGATGCTGCAGCAGATTACAGTCGGGTTGCAGCGCATGACGGACCTGGTGGAGGCGATTCTTTCTCATGCACGCGTCGGGACAGAACCGATTGGCGCCCCCAAGCCAGTGAGCGCGGACCAGGCGCTGGATATGGCGCTGGCCAACTTGCAGAAGGACGTAAATCTTTCGGGAGCAGTGGTGAGACGCGAGCCTATGCCGCAGCTTTTGATCGAAGCGCAACCGCTCGCCCAGTTATTTCAAAACCTGATCGCCAACGCAATCAAATACAGGCGCGAAGGCATCGCGCCAGAAATCACGATCCAAGCGCGCGCGCACGATGGCATGTGGCTGCTGAGTGTGAGCGATAACGGAATGGGAATCGAACCGGAGTGGTTTGAGCGTATTTTTCAGCCGATGCAGCGCCTTCACAGCGCAAAAATCGCGGGCAGCGGAATCGGGCTCGCCACCTGCCGGAAAATTGTGACGCGCGCCGGCGGCCAAATTTGGGTTGAGTCAACAGTGGGAAGTGGTTCCACTTTCTTCTTCACACTTCCGGGACCGGAGGCGCACTAAATCGAGCAGATCGGCGCGCGCGGTTTGGATCACGGCCGGCCAATCGCCGGGGCTCGGCTGGCGCATGAGCCGCATGGTGGGATACCAGGGAGAATCGCTGCGCTTGAGCATCCAGCGCCAGTCACTTTGGCAGGGCAGCAGCATCCAGACGGGCACGCCGAGCGCTCCGGCCAGATGCGCCATCATCGTGTCCACGGTGATGAGAAGATCCAGTTCGTTTACGATACCGGCTGTCAACAGCAGGTCGGCGTTCTCGTTTTGCAGGCTGGGAACCGCCAGCGCGAGGCGTTCCGGTCCTGTTTGAAGGCTGAAGATGTCAACACCGGGCGTATCGAACAACGAGGCAATCTGTTCGGGCGGTATAGATCGGGCGGGGTTATAACTGCTTGCGCTCCACACCACGCCTACGCGAGGCAAACCGAAACCGTCTCCAACACCAGGCCGTTTACGCGGCGCTCGTAAATACGGAATTCGATTCGGAATGGAATCCACAGTCGTACGAAACATTCGCGGAAGCTCGATGACCTCCACCTGCGCATCCCACTCAGGCTCCCGCTCGCCCCAGGTGAAGACGAAATCCGCCAGTTCACTCGCTGCGAGAAGCTTTCGCAGATTGGGCTGCGCTTCGATTGCGACCGATCGCGCCATTCTCCGTAAAATCGGCGCGTACCGTATAAATTGAATCGTGTCGCCAAGCCCGTGCAGACAGCGAATCAAAACGCGTTTGTCGGCGGGAGATTGGCCGTTCCAGTATCGGTTCGGGTCGGGCTTTCCTCGTGCAAAAATGCTGTCGCTTTCACGCCAAGCATTTTCAAAACGCCCACTCAGCATGTAGCACGTCCAGCGCCCGGCCGCGCAACGATCGGGATCGCAGGCCGCGCGCTCGGCCAGATCGAAAAATTTCAGAGCCTGCTCCACATCTCTCTGCGCCAGCAATTTCTCAGCCTTGGCAAAGAGATCGTGGCGCGTTTCGGCGGCTGCTTCAAGAACCATGGCGCGGCACAACGGGCAGAATCAGAGCCGAGGGATAACTCTTCTCGTGAAAAATGCTCTGCTTCGCCTTTATGGTCTTCGTAGCATCGGCATTGGGCGCAGAAGAGTTCAAATTGCGATCAAAGCGCGGAAAATTACTGCTCGAGATCTCGAGGCGAATGCGATGGCCGGTTGAAAAAACGTAACTCGTCACTCCCGCATCGACGCTGATTTGATAGACAGCGTTTCGTTTCACAAATACCGGTTGGTCGAGCGATAACCGGTAGCGCATACGCTGGATGCCGTCGCAGACTGCAAGCGCGCGGCCTTCGGCCGAAACATCCACGAGCTTGACGGTGAAATCGGTATCGTTGGCCGATGTAGAAACATAGAGTACAGCCTTGACCGGGCCGGTAACTTCGAGATTTTCCCTAAGAGGAGCCGAACTGTAGACAAGGACATCGGACCGCTGCTCCACGCCGGACTGTTCCAGTGGCCCGGGCGGCAGGATTCTGGCATCGCAGCAGATTGCGCCCCCTACGGTCGGAACCGGATTCTTTGGATCGTAGATATACGTATCAGGAGCCGTTTTCAAAACAGGATGCCGGTAAAGCACGCCGTCGCCGGAACGTGTATTGGCATGGCCGCCGCTTGAAAGATAAAACGGAGTGAAATGCGCTCGGGCAAGCGGCCATTCATGCTCCTCACGCCAGATATTTGGCCCCATCACAAAAATATGCAGTAGCGGCAGCCGGGAGTCTTCACCAGATGGGTTGCGGCCGAGCCAGCGGTCGAACCAGTCAGCTTGTGTCGCGCGGATCGCGACGCCAGCCTCGGGACCGAAATTCACTGTCGAAAATTTCAGGGCAGGATTGTGAGCCCAGGGGCCGATCCAGCTTTCGATTGGCTTGTGGGCAGCAGCCAGCCGTGAGAACAGGTCGAGATCGCTTTCGACGTAGTTATCGAACCAGCCCCCGAACGAGAGGACCGGCACATGGATCTGGCGGGCGCGCTCGCGAATGCTGTGGCGCTTCCAATAGCTATCGAAGGAAGGATGGTCGACGGCATCGCGCCAGATAGAAAGTTTGACACCGGTGGCGGCAATGTCGGCGGTGCGCAGCGGGAGGTGGCCGATAAAGCTGCTAAAGATGGGCCGGACGTGCGAAGGTGGCGTAAGATTCTGCGCGAGCCACGACAAGCGGTGTCCGAGTTTCATTGCTCCGCCAGTCGAGTAGAAGCGGTCTGTGTACTCGTCGTCGCCGGAAACCAGCGGCGAAATTGCGGTCAGATGCGGATTGCCCTCCACGGCAGCCCACCACTGCACCATGCCCACATACGAGGCGCCAGCCATGAATACGTGCCCATCGGACCAGGGCTGAGCGGCGATCCAGCTAATGGTATCGCTGCCGTCGGGGGCTTCCCGGTCAATACTCCCGAATGTGCCTTGCGAAGCATAGCGGCCGCGCAGGTCTTCGATCACGACCGCGTAACGGCGCTGCAGAAATCCGCGATAGCTACGAGCGGAGGGGCCTTTGCGGTTGTATGGAGTGCGAAAGAGAACGGTTGGCCAGCGTCCCGTAGTATGCGGCAAAAAGACGTCGGCAGCAAGCCGGATGCCGTCCCGCATGGGGATCGCAACGCCAAGTTGCTCGAGACCTCCAGGCGGCGTCGGAATGCTCTTTACAACCTGCGCCGATCCCAAAACTGCGGCTGCGAGCATGAGGACGGCAATTTGGAGCCGGCAAACGGCAGAGCGAATCATGCCGGCGAGGTGGTCTGCGGTTTCGGGCGTGGGCCGAATAATGCCGTGCCGACACGGATGATGGTTGCGCCCTCCTCGATGGCCACTTCGAAATCGTTCGACATCCCCATAGAGAGCTGTGGTAAGCCGTATTGACGCGCGAGTGCGGCCAATTGCCGGAAATAAGGCCGGGACGCTTCCGCATCTTCGGACCAGGGAGGTATGGTCATCAACCCTGTGACATTCAGTTGAGAACAGCGCGCCGCGCTGGCGAGTAACTGCGGTATCTCATTCGGCGATGCCCCGGTCTTGCTCTGCTCAGCCGACAATTTGATCTCGAAGAGAATGTTCATTTGTCGGCCGTTCTCTTGCAAAGAACGGTCGAGCTTTTCTAGTGCTTTTGACGAATCCGCTGTCTCGATCACGTCGAACAGATCACATGCCAGACGCGCTTTGTTCGATTGCAGATGACCGATAAGATGGAAACGTGCCTGCTGCAAATCGGTCAAAAAGGGCTTTTTTGCGGCAAATTCCTGCACGTAATTTTCGCCAAAATCCCGCAGGCCTGCGTAGTACGCCTCCCGGATTCGCTCGGCAGAAAATTTCTTCGCGACCGCCACTAAGGTGATATCGGAGCGCTTACGTCCTGTGCGGGCGACAACCTGTTGCAAACGGTTTTCTACCGCATCAAGGCGAGCCGCGAAAGAGGACGAATCGAGTGGCAAAATTCCATCATAAGAGTTTGAGACGGCAAAGCGCCCAAAATCCGCAGAATCTCTTCGAAGCAGTTCAATCATTCCTTGCTTCCTCGCGGGCTCCGGCGCTCGTCGACTACGGTGATGAGCCGATCGCCCTTGAGCAGGGCCACTATAACGTGGAAATACGCTCCGGCAAGTTGATGATTGAGGTCTGGAACGAGCAGCGCAGCATTTCACGCCGCATTCTTTCAATTGACCGCACGAAGCCGGGCCTGATCGATTGCACCGTGCAGCGATTTGGCGGAGCCGCCGGCAAACTGACGCTGTTCGACCTGGAAAGGCCGCAGACGTCCTTTCGCGCCGCACTAGCGACGCGGCAAAGTTTTGCCGAGCAATTTCGCCGGATGCTTCAGCGGCAATTGCCTGCCTGGGAAATCCGGTCTCTTTCTTCCGCCCTGGACCTGCGGCGCTCGTTTTCGGCCAGTTTTCCACGCGCGCATCTATGTCGCGGGCTGGATCATGTGGCTGCTCTGGCGTGCCCCGATTCTGATTCGGAACCGGCGGTGCTTGCGAATGCAATCCTGTGGTACGACTATCTGCGCGGCAGACTGGACGCAAAGGAACGGCTGGCGCTGCATTTGTTTCTGCCGGAGCAATCCGGCAACCTCACCGCGCACAGGCTGCGCTGGCTCACCGCAAGGCGCCTCGGAGCGCGCTTATTTCGGTTTAGCGACCAGGGAATGGCGGGTGAAGTCGATCCGAAAGACTTGGGTAATTTGGAAACAAAATTGACGTCGCAATACACACCCTTTGAGCCAGCCGCGGAGTTAAAAACTTCTCTCTCTCGGCTGATGTCCACCCCAGGTCTCGTGTGCTGTCCGGAACTGGATGGATCGTTGAGTATCCGTTTTCGCGGTTGCGAGTTTGCTCGCATCAGGGGATCGGGAATCGTGCTTGGCATTGAGAACCGGGAAGAGCTGAGCATCTCGGAGCTGCACAAAGTCGAAAATTTCGCCCGGCATCTCGCGAGCCTTGCTCCCGAGTTGCGCCGGGAAACGGAACTTCCCGTATTCGCTGAAAAATGGTTCGAAGGGGCGATCCGCGGAAACTTGCAGATGCTCGATGCAGACCTGCTTGCCGATCCTGTTCATGGCCAGGTTCTCACGTTTGCCGGCGGCACACGCGAGCTGATCGATCTCGTCGCCATATCCCGTTCAGGCCGGCTCACTATTATCGAATTAAAAACCTCCGAGGACATTCACCTTCCCCTGCAAGGGCTCGACTATTGGATGCGCATCCGCTGGCATGCCGAACGCCAGGAGCTTGGACATCTGTTTCCCGGCGGCGCCGTGGCCCCGGTTTCACCCAAATTGCTGCTGGTCGCCCCAGCCTTTTCGTTTCATCCGACAAACGAAATCGTTCTTCGTTACTTCTCACCCGAAATTTCAGTCGAACGTATCGGCGTAAACTCTGATTGGGAGTCCGGCCTGCGCGTCGTTTTCCGGCTGCAGGGCGCGGAGGTACCCATTTCGCATCAGGAAAGAAATGATACTTGACGGAATTGTTCACATCAAGAGAGCCATCGGCACGCTGAATCCGCATGAAATCCGCGAATCCACCGAACGGCCGTTCCGGGTAGTTTTACATGCTCCTAATAACGAAGCGTTCAACCATCTGGAAAACTTCTTCTTACGGGACTTGAGCCCGGCGCGCAGGCGCAGTTCGGCTATGCAATTGATCCGAGCGCCGCTTTCGCCGGGAGCTCCGGCTGCCGATCTGCACGTCTACGACGAGGGTGCGCCGGTCATGGGGGAGTGGCCGGTTTTTCATGCAGCGCATCCGCAGCAGTTTGTGCATCGCACACTGACGCGTTTTCCGCAATTCGGCGTACCACTCGCCAAGTCGTTTCTTCCGTTCCGGCGGCCTTTTGTTGAACGAGTGATTACCAGAACAGCGCGGGAAAACGCCATGTTCTCGATCGCAACGGCCCTGCCCGATATTGTTCCCAACGTGATAGAGCTGCCCTGGGCGATAGCGGAATTCGCCTCCGATACGGCCTTCCTCACCATGAACCAGGTCCGGATGGCATTCCTGATTGCTGCCGCCAGCGACCGTGAGGTGGGCTATATGCATCAAAAATCGGAAATCGCAATGGTAATCGGCAGCGCTTTCGGCTGGCGCGCGCTGGCCCGCCAGCTGGTGGGCAAAATACCGTTCGGCGGCGGCCTTATTGCCAAGGCGGCGGTGGCCTACGCCGGGACGAAAGTGCTCGGTCTTTCGCTCGATCACTACTACAGTATCGGCTTCACCTATACCCGTGAAGAACGCGATCGCCTCTATGCCGATGCCTTCCACCAAGGGAAACAGATCGCGCTCAAGATGCTCAAATTTTTCCGCCCCGATCTGGCGGAAAAGTACGCACAAAACGCCGGCTCGCGCGCGACAAATTTCCGCTCACTCGATGTCCAGCGGCCTGCTTAGTCCAGCCGAGGCGCGCGTGCTCGGAACGCTTCTGGAAAAAGAAGCGACTACGCCCGAGTATTACCCACTCACGCTGCATGCGCTGGTGAACGGTTGCAATCAGAAATCGAATCGCGATCCTGTGGTCAACTACGATTCCGATACGGTGGAGCAGGCGCTGGAAGGGCTGCGGCAAAAGGGGTACGCCGTTTTTGTCACAGGCAGCGGCCGCGTCGATAAATACGCTCAGCGGATTTCAGAAACGTTGAACCTGGGACGCCGCGAGTGCGCCGTGCTTTGCACACTGCTTTTACGCGGCCCGCAGACGCTCGGCGAAATCAAAGATCGCAGCGAGCGCATGTTTTCCTTCGGCGACTTAACGGAGACGGAGAGGGTACTGGAAAGACTCGCGGAGTGGCCAAGTGGCGGTTTAGCGAAAAAGATGCCGCGGCAACCCGGGCAGAAGGAAGCCCGCTTCGTTCATTTACTAAGCGGAGAGCCAACAATCGATCTATCGAAGCTGGAAACGGAACCGGCGCATCCACCGAGCCGTGTCGCCCAGCTTGAAGAAGATCTGCGGCAATTGCGCGCCGACTTCGAGGCGCTCAAAGATCGCTTTGAGAATTTGGAAACAATGCTGCGCTAGCTCGCAAGAGCGCCCGATATCAAGCTATAAACCAAGACGAGCAAGACGGCGGCAGTGATGAGCACAAACTTTCTATCGCGCTCGAGCATGAAGCCAACAAGCGAAAAAGCCACGCGCACGACTGGCGTTGCGATCAGTAGCAGAATGCCCGTCTGAATGACGGAGCGGCCGCGCAGCCGTAATGCACCCCTCAGAATTTCCGGAATGATGCGATCGATTTGCGGTTGGCTATGGAACACCTGGTAATTCACCGGCTCCCGCCAATGATGCACCAAAAAGACAATGCCTCCGATAAATGTTACTGCGCCCGACAGCAGTACGCCTGCCTTCAACAGCACGCTAACGTTCCGCTCGATCGACCGATCCGTCACATTCATACCGTGCCTCGAACGCCGTTCCGGATCATTTCAATTGCGATTGCACCTACCACGACCGCAAAGACTCTTCGCAGTAACGGAACTGAGAGCCGACTTAAGTAGCGCGTACCGACAATCGATCCGCCTAAAACGCCGAGGATGACGGGCATGGCTATCGCGGGACTCACATAACCGCGGCTCAGATAAATGCTGGCGCTCGCAGCGGCCGTTACACCGATCATGAAATTACTAGTAGCTGTCGAAACTTTGAATGGAATCTGCATGGCGCTGTCCATTGCGATCACCTTCAACGATCCGGAACCGATGCCGAGAAGCCCGGAGATCGCGCCTGCGCCGAACATTAATCCGAGGCCGGTCTTCACGCGATGAACCACGTAGGGGTGCTCGCCCTCCGCACTGGGGTACGAGGAATTCAATTTCAGCGTGCAAGCAATCGGGTCGGGTAAAAGCGGTTTGCGGAACTCCTTATGCTCCTGAGCCGTCTGCCAGGCTGCGTGCAGCAGGATGAGTCCGAAAATGACACTCAGCATCCGCGTAGAGACATGTGTGCCGAGGTAAGCTCCGCACAGCGCGCCTAGTGTCGTGGCAACCTCGAGCAGCATCCCGATGCGGATGTTGGAAAAACCGTCGCGCACATAAGCCGCCGCCGCGCCGGACGAAGTAGCGATTACTGAAACGAGGCTGGCGCCGATTGCATAACGCAAATCGACATGCAGAAAGAGCGTCAGAACGGGCGTGACGATCACGCCTCCTCCCAGGCCGGTGAGCGATCCAAGAAAGCCGGCGACGAGTGCTGCCGCGAAAACGATCGGGGTAAATTCGGCGACGTTCATTTCGCGGGCATCGCCCCGTTATAGATCTGATATAACGAGCAGCGGGAAAACATGAAAGTCTTCTTTGCGCTTTTCATAGCGGCTGCCGCCAGTTTGGCACAGCAGGCTCAGACGCACGTTCCGCGAGTCGAATCGCCGGAGGTTCAGAGCGATCGGCGCGTGATCTTTCGCTATTACGATCCGAACGCGCATCAGGTAAAAGTTCATCTGGAAGGAGCAAAAGCGCCATTCCCCATGCAGAAGGACCAGAACGGCATCTGGACTTATACATCGGAGCCGCTTGCAGCCGACCTGTACGGCTACACGTTCGACAGTGACGGCGCAACGCGGCTGGACCCAGCAAACACGGCAATTAAACCAAATCTGCTGAATTTGAGCAACGTCGCGCATGTCTCAGGCCCGTCGCCTGAGCCGTGGGAAGCGAGCGATATTCCGCATGGACTTCTGCATCATCACTTTTACAGATCCGCAATCGTGGGCGACAACCGCGATTTCTATGTCTACACGCCTCCCGGCTACGACCCGGCAGCGGCCGCGGCTTATCCGGTGCTTTACCTGCTTCACGGATTCAGCGACGATGCAAGCGGCTGGACGGCAGTAGGTAAGGCGAACCTGATTCTCGACTCGCTTATTGCAGAGCACAAGGCGAAGCCGATGATCGTTGTCATGCCGCTTGGTTATGGGGCTCCGGAGATTCTGCATCGAGAAAATGCATTTCGCAACGACGAACTGCGCGAGAGGAACTTTACGAAGTTCCGTGCGGCTTTGTCCGAGGAGGTGATTCCGTTCGTGGAGCGCACCTACAAGGTGGACCGCGGACGTGATGCGCGCGCGATTGCCGGGCTGTCGATGGGCGGCGCCGAGTCGCTGCTCACCGGGTTGAACAGGCTCGATTTGTTTTCCTGGGTGGGTGCGTTTAGTTCCGGCGGCCTCGGGCAGGACCTCGGCGCGGCTTTTCCACAACTGGACGCTTCCGCCAATCAAAAGCTTCATCTGCTCTGGGTGGCCTGCGGGACCGATGACCGGTTGATCACGCCCAATCGCAACCTGGTGAGCTGGCTCAAGTCGAAAGGCGTGCATGTAGACGCGATCGAGACACCCGGCATGCACACCTGGATGGTATGGAGGCGCAACCTGATCGCGTTTGCGCCTCAGCTCTTTCAGCAACCCCCGGCAAATGCGCCATCTGCCGGAGGCAGCCAGTAGGTTTAGTGGTTCGTATCTGCGGCAGTAACCGGTCGGGCGCTTGATGTGGTCACCGGCGCAGAGCCGCCGCCAACCACACCCTGATTTACCAGTACTTTGACTTCAACACGCCGGTTCATCTTGCGTCCATCGGCACTATCGTTGCTGGCAGCCTCGTGGGACGTTCCCATACCAGTCGGCGTGATAATCCGGTGAATCGGGATATTTCCCTGTTGTTCCAGATAACGAGTGACCGCGTTCGCGCGATTCTCACTCAGGATCTGGTTTTTGTTCGCTTTACCGGTAGTATCCGCGAAGCCAGCCACTTCGATCATGTAGCCCTTTTGCGTCAGTGCTTTTTGAGCGAGAGCATCCAGGTCCTGCTTAGCCTGCGGACTCAGGACATAACTGTTGGTTTTGAAATAGACGGTCGCGGTATCGGTTGTCTGATACGTATCCAAATTGGTCACGCGGTTGTTTACGGTCGCGACACCCTGGTTGGCCTGGTCCGCCGAGTTTTTTACCTCGCCGACCTGCTGCTCAGTTTGTTTTTGTTCTGTTTCGATCTGCCCCGCACGAGTTTCCAACTGACCCGCCCGCCCTTCTAAGGTATTCGTGCGCCCTTCCAGTGTTCCGGTTCGGGCTTCTATCGGCGCGACACGCGTATCAATCTGACGCGATGCACGCATAGAGTTCGGATCAAACTCTACTTTGCTCGCAATCAGTTCTCCCTTGTCGTTTCCTTTTCCGTCAGCTTCGATCCGCAAGCCAGGTACCAGAGCCGCAGCATCCATCGCTGTTCGGCGATGGAACAGGCCGCCCTTTTTCAGTTGAATTTTCGTGTCGCTCGTGATGTCAATCGTTCCGATAGAGTCATCATCGGTTCGAAGCTTGATGGTCTGTCCATCGCGCGAGACAATCACACCCTGTACTTTGGCTTGTTCATCCGCCGAAAACGTACGTGCGTTTGGCGTGACTGCGAGTGCAAGCCCGCTGCCCACGATTGCCGATACGAATAGTAAAAATCCTTTTTGCATCATTCTCCAGTACTTCATTCTTTTCATAAGCGATCCTCAAAGCGAGACGTCTGGAAGTCCGCGCTGAACTGCATAATTTTCTACGAAATAGTATTCCGTAGTCGGATGATTAGACGTCCCGTAGTGGTGGAGCGTAACCACCAAATTGCATTTCACCACGCCAGAGTACCGGGCGTAACATAGCGCCCCTTTACTATGGATAAGCCAGACCGTGCAGAATCACAACCCTCATTCCAGACTCAAGAGATCAAAAAACACACCATTCTTTCACGGGTGGTGGGTTGTTACCGCTGCCGTTGTCACTTTCGGTATCGCTGTCGGCCTACCCTACTACAATCTTCCTTTTTTCTACGACTATTTTCAATCCAGTTTTAAATGGAGTGTTGAAGAGATCACACTGGGCTTCCCGATTGCTGCCTTGTTAACAGTATGGGCCGGGCCCCTTTTAATTCCACGCTTTAGCCCGCGATGGCTGATTGTAGCCGGTACCGGCGTCAGCGCACTTGCATTCTTCGGCTTCAGCGCGATGAAAGGCAGTTTGTGGGTCTACTTCGGTTTGTACCTTCTTTACACGATTGGCTACATCTGTTCCGGGCCGATTCCACATCAATTGCTGGTCTCCTACTGGTTCCAACAGAAGCGCGGCCGCGCGATGGGGATCGTTTATGTGGGTGTGGGGTTGCTCGCCGGCCTGGGGTCTTTTTACGTTCGCGCGTTGACGGAACATCTCGGGTTCCGCGCTGCGCTGGCCGGCGTCGGGTGCCTCATGCTGCTCGCTTGGCCGCTCGCTCTTCTCGTCTTACGAGACAAACCAGCCGAGATGAATTTATTCCCGGATGGCGCGTCGACACCGCCAAGCGATGTGAAACTGGCTCCGCTCGGCTGGCGCGCGCTTTTCAGCAGCCGCGCCTTCTGGCTGCTTCTGATTGGCAGCATTTTCTCGATCGGGGCAATCGGCTCAGTGAATATTCACATGAAGTTTGTGTTTCGAGACGCCGGCTTTTCCGATCAGAAGCTCCTGAACGCGACCTGGACGGCAGCTTCTGTCCTGATCTCCTGGACCAGTATTGCCGGCCGCCTCGGAATCGGATATTTTGCCGATCTTTTTTCGAAAAAGCGAGTCATGATGGCGACCTACTTTGGCATGTCAGGTGCAATTCTGGTGCTGCTGTTTGTCACGGCTGCGCATCATGCTTCGGTCTACGTATTCGCGTTGCTCTTCGGCTTTGCGATGGGCGCCGATTACATGCTGATCCCGTTGATGGCTGCCGAGCAGTTCGGCATTAACACACTCTCGCGTGCAATGGCGATTATTTTGCCCCTCAATACCATCGGGCAAACATGGTGTCCACAGTTTGTTTCGTTTTTACGCCAGCGCTCCGAAAGCTATGCCATGCCGCTGATCGTGATCTTCAGCATCGCTTTGGCGGGCGCAATCGCCATCGCGTTGCTTCCGGCAAAAGGAACATATCCTGAAAAGGAGTCGCTGGAAAGAACCAGCAGCACCAGCAAAATTTGAACGGGCGGCGAATTCTTTTCAGTTACTGTAGTAGTGGAGGAATGGCCGAGCGGTTGAAGGCGGCGGTCTTGAAAACCGTTAACGGGGAAACTCGTTCGGGGGTTCGAATCCCTCTTCCTCCGCCAGAAAATG
>DATBGM010000160.1:0-10452 GCA_036557945.1 Bryobacteraceae bacterium
GTGCGAGTGGTTTACTTCTCTTCAGACAAGATGCAGGGGAACGCTTACAGCGATTTCGATCCGGCACAGTGGGATCCGAGCCAAGCTCCAGTGGTGAAACCGGACGGCACTCTAGTAACAAATGCCGCCGGCCAGCCTCTGACGAAAGCCGGCTCGATTGCAAATCAGTTGAATGGTGTCGTCTTGGCGGGGAAGGGTCTTGTTCCTCCGGGAGTATTCACAACATCTCCTCATCTCGCTCCGCGCGTGGGATTCGCCTGGGATATCTTCGGCGACGGCAAAACATCGCTTCGAGGCGGATATGGGGTAGGTTATGGCAGAATTCCGTTTGCCATTTACGCTGGGAATCTCTCCAACACGCCATTCGAGTCCGTAACGAACTTACTAAATGGCTCTCTTTCGAATCCCGGATTAGGCGCGCCCGGAGCTCTCACGACACAATCCATCGGGACCGTCGGGCCTCCTAACAAAAAATATGATCCGGTACAGATTCAGACCTGGAGCGTAACCATTCAGCGGCAGCTCCTGCAAAACGGTGTGCTGAGCCTGGCTTATGTGGGCAGCCATAGTAATAACATTCCCGGTGTTCTGGACCGGAATTTCCCACTTCCGGTTTCTGGACCGAGCATTGCGGATCCGGGTTGTCTTCAGTCCGGCCAAGGTATTCCGGCAGGCGGATTTGAATTCGATCCCTGCCTGAACCGCAGCCTCGTTTCGCGTAGCTATACGCGTCCATTTACCGGCTGGGACGCCATTAACGGCCAAGCAAACAGCGCGGCGCAATATAACGGCGTTACTAACTATCACTCGCTCCAGGCCGGCTTCAACTATCACCTGTCCTCGGCCTTAACCTTGTCATTGGCCTACACATTCGGGCGTTCCTTGACCGACGTAGCCAGCCGCGGATTCGACGCTCGCCAGACGGGCAATGGCGCACAGAATCCGCGCAACTTTGGCGCGGAGTATGGGCGTCCCGGATACGATCGAACACACATCTTCACATCCAGCTACGTCTGGAACCTTCCGATATTCCGCAATCGCACCGGGTTTGTCGGGGTGGTCCTGGGGAACTGGACCTTCTCGGGTATGACCATCATCGAGAGCGGCTTTGTCTTTTCTCCGGGAATGGCAACTTCGACAAATGGTTTGGCGACACGGCCGAACTGTATCGGCCGCGTGAGAACGCCTAAGACGGTTTCGCAGTGGTTCGATCAGAGTTCCTTTACCGCGCCGGCGTTTGGCTTCTTTGGCACGTGCGGCAACGGCATTATTCCCGGCCCCGGCGAGAACACCTGGAACTGGTCGCTCTACAAGACGTTCCCGATCACCGAGCGCGTCAAGCTCGAATTCCGATCGGAGTTTTTCAACGTCTGGAACCACGCCAATTTCACTGCCGTCTCCACGAACCTGGGTGCGGGCGATTTCGGAGAGGTAACCGCGGCGCTGGATCCGCGGCAGATTGAGCTTGCATTGAAGTTGACATTCTGAACATAGCGTCCCGGTGCCTGGGGCTAAAGTGAGTACATGCCCCGGGCTCTCCTGGCGCTGCTGCTACCGTTATCCGCACTCCTGGCGAGTCCCGATTCTTCTGCGGGAGACCATTTCCGCCGGGGTCTCGAGTTAACCAGTCATGGCGATCTTGTTGGCGCGGAACGGGAATATCTGGCCGGACTTAAGATCACTCCGGATCCAGCCGCTTATAACAATCTAGGCGTCCTCTATTTTCAGCAGCAGGACTTCGCACGCGCAGCAAACGCCTTCCAAAACGCCAGCAAGTTGAACCCGAGCGATTCCGAGATTGCGTTTAATCTTGGCCTCGCCCTTTATAAATCCGGCAAAACTGCGGAAGCAATACCGCCGTTGACAGCGGGCATTCATTCCAGCCATGCAACGGAGGCGCGCTACTTACTCGGCGCTTCCTATTTCACACAGAAAGAATGGACGAAAGCCATTTCCGAGCTTGAGCAGGCCGGCGCGCAGAATAGCGATCAGCCGGAGATGTTATTCATCCTGACGCGAGCGTATCGATATGCGGGAAATCCGGCTGCATCTCTGGACGCTGCGGCCCGCCTGTTGAAATCGCATCCGGATTCGCCATTTACTCACGAGTTACTGGCGGAGGGCTACGACAAAGACGGCCAGCCGGATAAGGCGATTGAGGAATTCCAGATGGCGATTACCGCTTCGCCGCGTTCGCCGGAGCTGCATTTCATGCTTGGGTACGTCTGCTGGCGCTGGAGGCGGTATGACCAGGCGATTGGACCGCTGCAGGAAGAAATTCGTCTCAATCCGACTTACTCGGCCGCTTATTACTATCTCGGCGATATCGCACTACGTCAGAATGACCATGGGCGCGCGCTGGGTTACTTTCAGAAGGCCCTGCAATTGAATCCCAAGTACGGGGATGCGGAGTTCGGGATCGGTAAGGTTTATTTGAAAACCGGGCGGATTCAGGACGCCGTGAACGCTTTGGAAAAAGCGAAATCGCAGGCGGATGACACGTCCGAGCTGCATTACTGGCTCGGCCGCGCGCTCATGCAGGCGGGACGGGAAGCGGAAGGCCGCAAGGAGCTGGCTAAAGTGTCGGACATGAAGCGGACGGAAAACCGGAAGGCGGAGGACCTTCTCAACGGTGTCCCGGTAGGAGACAGGAACATTGGCAATCATCAGCGCTTGCCTTGAATCGCTTCCTGCGCCTGCCTGAGTACTTCCGTTCTCTCTTCCTGCTGCGAGGTACGAAATTGCTTGAAGCGCGCGAATGCCTCGGATGCTTTTTGCGCATCCCCAAGCTGCCGGTAAGCGATGCCTAACTGGTAGTAAGCTTCTCCCAGGTCAGGCTGTAAGGAAATCGCACGCTCTAACTCGCTGCGCGCTTCGGAGTAACTTTTCATCCGCAAGAGCGCACGGCCTAGCTGGAAGTGAGCAAGAGCGTAGTTCGGTTCCAGGCGTATTGCCTCGTAAAAATTTTCCGAAGCTTCCGGGAGCCGGCCCGCAGAGACTTGAATCATACCCTCAAAACAACGGTAAAAAGCATTCTCCGGCTGAAGTTTTATCGCCTGGCCTAGAAGATCTTCCGCTTCTTTGAGTCGATTCGTCGCGAAGCGCGAAAGGCCGAGCAAAAAGATCGCTCGGTCGAATTTCGGATCGAGTTGAATCGCCCGGGTCGCGTAAGCGATCGCATCTTTGAAATTGTCTTCGATGAAGTAGCTCACGGCAAGACCATACGGAATCTCGGCAACATCGGGAGCAATTTCTCCCGCGGCCTTGAATTCGGCGATGGCTTTTTCCTGCTGGCCGAATTTCTGGCGGTAGCGGGCCAGCTCAATTCGAAACTTGATGTTTTTTGGCTGCCTGGCTACAGCCATCTCGAGTTCCTGAAAACCGGTGGTCTCGCCCCGCTCAAGCAGAGCGGCTTTACCTGCCAGAAAATGAAATTCCGCACTATCTTGCGACGGGTCTTTCGCCTTGGCAAGCGCCCCATTCGCGCAAGCCGCATCGGAGATCTGCAGGCAGGCATCGGCCAGGGGCAGAAGAATTTCCGGTTGTGAAGGTGCAAGCGCGTCGGCCTCTTTCAGCAGGCCGGCTGCACGTGAAGCGAAGCCATGCGCCAGCAGTATCTTTCCAAGTGCAAGGTCGACAGGTGCGGAACCGGGAAACTGCTTGCGGGCTTCTTCCACGCTTTTCAATCCGCCGGCGTTGTCGCCATTTTCGAAGTGCGCACGCACCAGGTTCACGGCAAGCTCCGGCGTGGAATAACCCTGTTGTGCGGCTCTCTCCAGGTACCTGATCGCTTCGGCCGCGTGATTTTCATCCAGGGAAAGGACGCCGAGATTGTAGAGCGCGTTTGCCGATTTTGGATCGAGCTTCAGCGCATGTTCCAGCGATCGCCGCGCGGCCGCGCTCTCGTGCAGTTGAATTTCGGCGATTCCAAGCAATGCGAACGCATCGGCTGACTCCGGATGTTGCCTGGTTGCGCTGAGCAATTCGCTGCGCGCCTCACTGAATTTTCCCTGCTGAAGAAGCTCTGTTGCCTTCGCAAGCGAGGCATTTTCGCCCGGCAATAAAGACCACAACAGAAGGAAAATCAGCATCGAGGATCGCGTGAGGATACTATTTTACGAGCTGCATGTAAGCTCGGAATTTGATATCTTTCAGTATTACCTTCCGGCGGGCATGTTAGCCAAAATCTCTGTAGTCGTTGCTCTTATAGCCGTGCTGGCCATCGCTCAGGCGCCTGATTCCGCGAGCGTTTCCTCGGGGAAAGTTGACTTCGTTCGCGATATCCAACCGATTTTTCAGAAATCCTGTGTCATGTGCCACGGGCCGCAGACGCAGATGGCAGGGCTGCGCGTGGATGCGAAGCAATCGGTTCTGGGAAGGGTGGTCGTTCCAGGCAAGTCATCGGAAAGCCGCCTATACCAACGTGTCGCCGGACTCGGCGAGGTCGCAAGAATGCCGATGGGCGGGCGGCTGGCAGACGATCAGATCGCATTGATCCAGAAGTGGATTGAGCAAGGCGCGCAATGGCCGGATGACGTCGGAGCGCACATTGCTGCGAGCAAAACACACTGGGCCTTCATTCCTCCCAAGCGGCCGGAAATTCCGAAAGTCGCAAACCCGGATTGGGTGAAGAACCCGATCGATTCCTTCATTCTCGCGAAGCTGGAAAAGGAACATCTCACGCCATCCCCGGAAGCGGATCGTGTGACGTTGTTGCGCAGAGCCAGTCTGGACGTAACGGGTCTGCCGCCAACTCCGGCGGAAGTGGACGCGTTCCTCGCGGACAAAAGCCCGAACGCATACGAAAAGCAGGTGGACCGGTTGCTTGCCTCTCCGCATTACGGTGAACGCTGGGCGCGCTTCTGGCTCGATGCGGCGCAATACGCAGATTCGAATGGTTATGAGAAGGATCGTCCGCGCCAGGTCTGGTTCTATCGCGACTGGGTGATCAACGCATTCAATCGCAATCTCCCGTACAACAACTTCATCGTCGATCAAATTGCCGGCGATCTGATCCCGGGCCAGGCGGACGCAGTTGCCACGGGCTTTTTGCGTAACACGCTGATCAATGAAGAGGGCGGTGTCGATCCCGAACAATTCCGCATGGAAGAGAATTTCGATCGCATGCGCATTATCGGATCGGCGGTATTGGGTTTAACCGTCCAATGCGCGCAATGCCACAACCACAAGTTCGATCCGCTGAAGCAGGAAGAGTACTACCGCATGATGGCGTTCATCAATCAAACGCACGAAGCCGATATCGCGGTGTACACGCCCGAAGAAGAAGCGAAGCGTACCGGGATCGTGCGGCGGACACGTGAGATCGAAGGTACGCTGAAACGGCGCGATCGCGATTGGCAGCAGCAAATGGCGCGCTGGGAGGAGTCCGTCCAGAACAACCAGCCGGCCTGGACGGTGCTGCCTGCAAAGGTGGACGACATCTCGACGGGCGGCGAACGCTATATGCCCATGAAGGATGGCTCCTTCCTCGAGCTCGGATATGCGCCCACTCATCACAAAGTGAAGATGACCGTGAAAACCGAGGAGCGCAACATCAGCGCGTTCCGGCTGGAATTGATGACCGATCCGGAGCTGCCGAGGTCGGGACCCGGCCGTTCGATGACGGGAGTTTGCGCGCTCTCGGAATTCGAAGTGGAAGCCGCACCCGCCAATGAGCCGGCCAAGATAACCAAAGTGAAGTTCGCGCGCGCATCGGCCGATCTGAACTTGCCGCCAACACCTCTTCGCGTGAGCGATGACAAAGCGAAGAAACAGCTATTATCTGGACCGGTGGCGTTCGCAATCGATGGGAAGGATGAAACGGCGTGGAGCACCGACGCCGGCCCCGGCTTGAGAAATCAACCTCGCATAGCGGTGTTTGTGCCAAACGCGCCGATCGATAATCCCGGCGGAACGATACTGGCGTTCTATCTGGCGCAGAATCACGCAGGGGAAAATAGCGACAAAGACGATAACAACAACATCGGGCGGATGCGGCTTTCGCTGACAACCGACCGGAATCTTTCTACCGATCCGGTTCCGGCGCGAGTGCGCGAAGTTCTTTCGGTTCCGGCCGCCGAACGAACTCCCGAGCAGAGTGCCACGGTTTTCAGTTATTGGCGGACACTCGTTCCGGAGTGGCGCAAGGCGAACGACGAAATCGCTGCTCTCTGGAAGGAGTATCCGGAAGGAGCTTCGCAGCTTGTATTCTCGGCCAGGGAAGAGCCGCGTGAAACCCACGTCCTGACACGCGGCGATTTTCTCAAACCCGCGAAATTGGTGACGCCCGGTACACCCGCTTATTTGAATCCACTGCCGCCGGGCGCTACGCTGGACCGCCTCACGTTCGGCAAATGGCTAGTGGACAGGCAGTCGCCGACGACCGCTCGCGCGTTAATGAATCGCTTCTGGCAGGCGTATTTCGGCATCGGCATCGTGAGTACCAGTGAAGATCTCGGCACACAAGCCGAAGCCCCTTCGCATCCGGAGCTGCTCGACTGGCTCGCGGTCGAATTTATGGACCGCGGCTGGGACATGAAAGCGATGCACCGGCTCATCCTGACGTCGGCCGCCTATCGCCAGTCGTCCACTGTCACGCCGGGACTCTATGAGAAGGATCCGTACAATCGCCTCATTGCGCGCGGCCCGCGTCTTCGTGTGGATGCCGAAGTAGTGCGCGACATCGCCCTCGAAGCGAGTGGCCTGCTAGAGGACAAGATCGGCGGTCCTCCCGTTTTCCCTCCCGCGCCGGCGTTTCTTTTCATGCCTCCCGCGAGCTATGCGCCCAAGACATGGGAGGAATCGGCAGCTCCTGACCGTTATCGCCGCGCTCTCTACACATTCCGTTACCGCTCGATGCCGTACCCGATGCTCGATACATTCGATGCGCCCAACGGCGATAGCACCTGCGTGCGGCGCGCACGATCTGACACGCCGCTGCAGGCGCTTACTACATTGAATGAGCCGGTTTTCCTCGAGACGGCTCGCGCGCTCGCGCTGAAGACTCTGCAGGAAGCAGGTAGCAGCGACGAAGCCCGCATCACCTATGCTTTTCGCCGTTGTGTCGCGCGGAAACCCAGCGACCGGGAAGTGACGGAACTGAAGAGCCTGCTGAATAAGGAAGAGCAGCGCTACAGCGGCAAACTCGATCCCTGGGAGTTGCTGGCCGATGACGCGGCGCACCGCCCAGCCTTGCCAAAAAACGTGAGCCCGGCCGAGGCTGCTTCCTGGACGCTCGTTTCGCGCGTCCTGTTAAATCTCGACGAAACGATTACGAAGGAATAGAAGATGAATTGCCAGGACTTTCTTCATCGGAACGAGGATCCCAAGCAGCGAACGCGGCGCTGGTTCTTCGAACAGTGCGGCATCGGCCTGGGAGGTATGGCACTGGCGAACCTTCTCGCCGAGTCGGGCTTTGCGGCAAGTACTGCGACGGATCCGCTTGCGGCGAAGCAGCCCCCTTTGCCGGCGAAGGCAAAGAACGTGATCTTCCTTTTTATGGCCGGCGCCCCGAGCCATCTGGAGATGTTCGACTACAAGCCGCAGCTCGCAAAATTCAATGGAACGCTTCCTCCGCCGGAGCTGTTGAAAGGCTATCGCGCGGCATTTATTAACCCCAACTCGACGCTGCTCGGTCCCAAATTCAAATTCGAGAAGTATGGCGCGAGCGGCGCCGAGCTATCGGAGCTGCTTCCGCATCTTTCCAAAGTAGTCGACGATATCGCCATCGTGAAGTCGATGGTCACGGACGCTTTCAATCACGCGCCCGGACAATTGCTGATGAACACCGGCACGCAGCAGTTCGGACGGCCGAGCATGGGGGCGTGGCTTACCTATGGCCTCGGAAGCGAATCGAAGGATTTGCCGGCGTTCGTCGTTTTCAGTTCCGGCAAAAAAGGACCGAGCGGCGGCAATTCGTGCTGGGGCAGTGGCTTTCTGCCTACTGTCTATCAAGGCGTGCAATTCCGCGGCAGCGGCGATCCGGTTCTGTATCTTTCCAATCCGCGCGGGATCGACAAAGATGTGCAGCGCGACTCGCTCGACGCAATTCGCGCGCTAAATGAAGAGCGGCTCGGGATAGCGGGCGACCCGGAGATCGCCACACGCATCAATTCCTTCGAGATGGCGTATCGTATGCAGGCGAGCGCCCCGGAATTGATGGATTTATCGCGCGAGCCGAAGCACATTCTGGAGATGTACGGCGCCGTGCCGGGGAAACCATCCTTCGCTAACGATTGTTTGTTGGCGCGCCGCCTGGTCGAGCGCGGTGTGCGGTTCGTACAGCTTTATCACGAAGCCTGGGACCAGCACACAAACCTCGTTCACGATATCAAAGAGAACTGTGCGGATACCGACCGCGCGTCCGCGGCGTTGGTACAGGATTTGAAACAACGCGGTATGTTGGACAGCACGCTCGTGATCTGGGGCGGCGAATTTGGCCGGACGCCGATGGTCCAGGGCGGAAATGACGGACGCGATCATCATCCCAATGCATTTACCATGTGGCTGGCGGGCGGCGGGATCAAACCCGGGATCACCATCGGTGAAAGCGACGAGCTGGGATTTAACGTGGTCAAGGACAAAGTGCATGTGCATGATTTACATGCCACGATCCTAAACCGTCTCGGTTTCGATCACACCCAATTCACCTATCGTTTCCAGGGCCGCAACTTCCGGCTCACGGACGTTGCGGGTAGCGTCGTCGACAAGCTCTGCGCTTAAGATCCGGTGCGTTTCGCACGTATCACGATATCGTTCCTGAAGGCCGGTAGCGTTAGAGTTGCATTGCTTTCGACCGGTAGCGCCGGTGAAGATTCGCCCGTGACTGGCGAATAGAGGGCGACCGCGTAGCGCCCCGGCGGCAAGGACAGCCGGATCGTGCCTTCGATCGGACTCCCGGCCGCAGCATCCGTCACTTCGCGATTGTCAGCCAGGTACGCCACATAATCGCTGTCTTTAACCGCGAGACTCGAAAGAGTAACATGAGCCGGTAGCTGTTGCAGCCAGTCCACAGCCGGAGCGGCGTGCACGTAGTCAAAACTCGACATAAGTTCGGAGAGGTGTTGGAACCAGCTGCGCAGATCGCGCCGCGACGCCGCCGTTCCCGATTCACTGCCCACCGTTATCGAGAAGTCGATGTAATCATAATGCGAGCCGTTCAGGAGCGTGGACCAGGCGCGTTTGCGATGAATCGTCCAGCCGGTCGGATCGCGATACATGCTGGCGGTGTTGTCCTCATCGAGAACGGTCGGCTTTTTTCCCGCGTACACCGAGCGCGCGAAGCGAACGATCTCGGGCAGCATCAGTTCTTTCGACATGAATCCGCCGAGTTGATAGAGCGTTCCCGCGTACTCGGTGTCGGGCAACGGATGAACATTCACGATGTCGAATAATGTTTGATCGTAGGTCTGATCCAGCGGAAAGCGAAACTTCGGCGAATAGGTGAATGCCTGCTGCCCGCTGATCAGGTGCGGCCGGTTCAGCCGGCGCAGTTCGTCTCTTATCACCCGTCCCATCTGGGCCTGCCAGGCATCCACGTCGGCGGGCGGAATGTGGCCCTTTACTCCGCCTCCCGGCTCATTGCAGATTTCGTAATAGACGTTGTCATAGCTGCTCGTTTCATCAATAATTTTGCGAGCGTACGCTTCCTGCCTCCGGACCAGTTCCGGATCCTTCAAGGATAAATATTCCGGCCATTCGATTTTGCCGACGTGCTGTTTGTTGTTCTCGGCTCGAAACGGATTCAACGCCCAAACCTGCTCGGCATACGTATTGCTGAAAATCGTTAGCTCGACAACGATGCCGCGACGGGAAGCGGCGTCGAGGAAGCGATGGAGGCGATCGAAGTATTCGGGGTTCCACTGATCGAGATCGTAGATTGGCTCGCCATCCAGCGCCGTGCCGGGACCGGTTCGCGGAAAGGGCGCGATATAGTCGGGCGATTCCGGCTTGCACGGGGAAGAAGGGTTGCGCGCACTCTGCAGTTCGCGGAACAGCAAAAACGTACGCGTCATGCTCATTTTGTGCCGCGCGGCGTCGTCCAGGTATTTCTCGAAATCAAAGGGACGGTTGATGACCGACCCGTAATGCTCGGTCGCGCTCAGAAGGAACAAGGGCTTACCGCGAAAAACAAAATATCGGGGATTGTCCGGATTGAGGCGAAGTGGTTCGGCCGCACGTAAAAGGCTGGCAAGAGCGAGGACGAGGAAGAGATATCTATTCATCTGATGGTCTGACCTATGGTAAAATATCAGCTTGTCGCAAATCCAGTCTCCCCGGGCAGTCGGCGTTCGCGAATCATTCTTTTCCGGAAGTGCGCATCCCGACGCCGGTTCGCTGGACGGCATAGCCCTCCGCACGTTCGTCTCGCTGGCATGCGGGGCGAACGGATTTAGCACAGGAACAGCCACATTCGAGCCGGGAGCCGTCCTTCGCTATCACTTTCATCACTGT
>DATBGM010000161.1:0-28890 GCA_036557945.1 Bryobacteraceae bacterium
GAATCCGCTCAAGAGAACCGTGCCGTACGTAAATGACACAACGGTGGGCGACTCCACCTTCGGCACGCTGCTGCTCGGCGGAGGGGACCGGGTCATGCAGCTTAACGCACGCATCGAATTCTGATCTTTGCCGGAATTCGAGCCGGCGAGCGTGCCGGATCTGACAGAGCTGGCGAAGAGAAATGCGGTGCGTTTCCGCAACGGAGAGTACAGGAGCAGATCGAGGCGGAATCCGATGCACTCGGCCACGGCACGAAAGAAATGCCGATCTTCGGCCACGCATTTGCGCAAACAGGTCCATACGCAAAAGATGGTAAGACCCGCGTTCACGACCTGATCGAGTACTTAAAAACGATTCAGCGCAACAACCCTGTGAGCCGGAGCCCTGAACGCCAATAAGGCGTGGGATGCTCGACCTGGGCTCGCTTATTCGGGTTCCACTTTGGGTTAACATGCATTTCTAACGACGCCGTGCGAAAAGGCAGGTGCCTCGCACGCGCCTCGTTTATCTGCTCATCTTCTCGGATGCAATCGGGTACGGATCGATCTGGTCGCCTTCATGCATTACATCGCTGGGACTTGCGACTACCGTGTCGCCGGCATGCAGGCCGCCCATCACTTCTATGCGGTCGCCATAATCGCGGCCCGGAATGATGGTTTGCAGGTGTATGCGTCGGTCTGCTCGTACCAGCGCGACCCGTGTGCCGTCGCTCGAGACAATGAGTGCAGTGCTCGGAATAACTACCGGCGGGTTCCCGCGCGAAGTGCTCAGCGTAACCTGAGCGTACATGCCTGGCAAAAGAGCGCTATCGGGATTCGGTACGTGAATTTCAACGAGCAACGTACGCGTGATGGGGTCGAGAGCGTCAGCCGTTCGCGCTACGGCGCCGGTGAATTGCCTGGCCGGCAGATTTGACACCGTAATCCTGGCTTCGTCACCTTTATGAACGGAATCGGCGTGCGACTGTGGAACGTTGACATAGATGCGCAGCTCACCGGCTTGAGCGATCCGGAACAGGAGTGTACTGCCCTGGTTCACGAGTGCGCCCGAATCGAGATTGCGCTGGGTGATGACTCCCTCGAAGGGAGCAGTCACAACTCGATACCGCTTAATGTTTTCGAGCCGTGCGACGTTCGCTTCCGCAGCTCGTACCGCGCTTCGCTGCACCACCACAGCCTGCTCCAGAGAATTTATGGCGGCAATCTTCGACTGATACTGAGCCTGGTATTGATCGTTTTCCTGTACGGAAACCGACCCGTCGCCAACCAGACCCGCAAATCTCTTTGCGGTAATGCGAGCAAGCTCTAATTCGGCCCGCCCCTCTCGAAGATTGGCATCGGCCTGTCCTGCGGCGGCGTGAGCCTGGTCGAGGGCGGCTTGCGCCTGACGAACCTGCTCATCAAGCTCAGGCGCTTCAATGATAGCGAGCGTCTGTCCGGATTGAACGCGGTCGCCGATATCGACCAGGCGCTGCTTGAGATAGCCATCGGCTCTGGCGAGGATAGGCGCCTCAACGATGGCCTGGATGTTGCCCGGCAGCTGCAAATCGGTATCGGGCGACGAGCGGTTGACGGTGATGACCCCCATACGCGGGAGAGCCTGTTCGCGGCCGCGAGCCTCGGCCGCGATGGTCATGGTCCGGCTATGCAGCGGCAGGTAGCCGGCAAAAAAAGCAATTACCAAAAGAATGAGCAGCGCGATACAAAGGGCCGCGATGGTCAATCGGGAAGGGCGCCAGTTGTGGGAGGAGACGGCGGCAGAACTGTGCGGCGTTCGCCGCAAGGTCTCGAGCTCGCGGCGCAGCGCTTCATTTTCACGACGAAGCCGTTGCTCGGCGGTCGCGAAATCCTCAGTGCCCGGAAGGTCAGGTTCACTATGGCGCATCAGTGCAGTGCATTCAGCATCGTTTCTGCCTCACGCTCACGCTCGCGGAGGCGTTGTTCGTGATCGACGGGCGGCTCGGTACGCAAGTAGCTGTATATCAGCGGAACAACAAGCAAGGTTGTGATGGTGGCGCATAGCAGGCCGCCGATCACGGCGCGCCCCAGAGGAGCATTCTGCTCGCCGCCTTCGCCAATGCCCAGAGACATGGGAAGCATGCCGAGAATCATTGCTGTTGCGGTCATCAGCACCGGCCGCATACGGGCATAACAGGCTGAGCGGACAGCCTCTGAAGCGGATTCGACGGTGGAACGTTCGTCGTTTGCGAAAGTCACGACAAGGATGCTGTTGGCAGTGGCAACACCGATGCACATCATGGTGCCGATAAGCGAAGGTACATTCAGCGTGGTGCCGGTTACAAATAACATCCACAATATTCCAGCGATCGCGCCGGGAAGGGCGGTAAGGATGATAAACGGATCGAGCCACGACTGAAAGTTCACCGTCAGAAGCAGATAGACCAGCGCGACCGCGAAGATCACTCCCAGGCCCAACCGGAAAAATGACGACTGCATCGTCTCAAATTGCCCGCGTAAGTTGAAAGAAGTGCCGCGAGGCAGATGGCCTTCTTCCTCGCGCATGATGCGCTCGACCTCCTTTCCAACTCCACCCAGATCGCGCCGGTCCACGTTGGCATAGATATCGAAGACCGGCCAGACATTATAGTGGTTCACAATGACCGGAGTTTTGGCGCGCTCTACAGTAACGAGGTTCGAAAGCAATTGTGTTGAGCCGGCGACGGCGCCTGGATTGCCGTACATCTGCGACGTCTCGTTCGGCGCTGCGCCGACGAAGTTGCCGCCACCCGATGCTGCACTGGTTTGAGGTGCCGGGGTCCCGTTCGATCCGGGATCGTTCGACATAGAAATTGGAGTACGTAGTAGCGAATCGAGTGAATCAATGCGGTACTGAGGAGTCTGTACGCCGATGTTGTAATTCACTCCGTTTGACCAATTCATCCAGAAGTTCGGTGCAACCGTTGCGCTGCCAGTAAGGGAAATCAAAAGGCTGCTTGTAACATCGCGCTGAGTGAGACCAAGTTGAGATGCCTTTATGCGATCGACACTTAATTGTAGTTCGGGTTGGGCGACAACCTGGTGAATGTGCACGTCGGCTGCGCCCGGAATACGAGAAATCTTCTGTACCAGGCGGCGAGCAATCCGATAGTTTGCGTCCGAGTCGCGGCCAACAACCTGAAGATCAAGCGGTGCGGGGAGGCCAAAGTTGACGATCTGGCTGGTGATGTTAGCAGGCTGAAAGAAAAATGACATGTCGGGAAAGTCATGACTCAGGCGCTTACGCAATTGAATTTCGTAATCCCGAGTCGAGCTGTGTCTTTCCTGGTTTAACGAGATCAGGATTTCTCCATCGGCAGCAGAAATTGTGGGAATGTCGCCTTGCGCAATAATGGGCCAGCTATTGGGAATGCCGATGTTGTCGATGAGCATGTCGATCTCATCGGACGGTATGACGGAACGAATTGTGCGCTCGAGAGCGGCAAACCGGGTCTCCGTTTCTTCAATACGCGATCCCGCCGGAGCACGGGCATGCAGACGCATCTGGCCGGAATCGACATCGGGAAAGAAATCCGCGCCGATCCAGGGCACCAGACACAACGATAAAAGGACGAGGCTGCCGAAAAAGCAAAGCGCGAGAGCGCGATGTAAGAGGCACCAATCCAGAAGCCCGATGTAGCGAGAGCGCAGCTTCTCAAACTGGGTATCGAACAAATGATGGACACGCCAGAGAAAGTTTCGGCTGCCTCTCTGGAGGTTATCCGCAGATGGCTGATGTCTATGCATCTCGACACCAAGCAGGTAAGCCATCATAGTCGGAACGAGCGTTCTCGAAAGCAGGTAAGATGCCGCCATCGCGAACACGACCGCGAGAGCCAGCGGTGTAAAGAGATACCTGGCGGTACCTGTCAGAAGCAGGACAGGTACAAAAACGATGCATATAGAAAGCGTTGCTACAAAGGTAGGAATGGCGATCTGAGAGGCGCCGTCGAGCACAGCGCGAATCAAGGGTTTACGCATGGCAATGTTCCGATGCGTATTTTCGATTGCGACGGTCGCGTCATCGACAAGAATACCGACTGCAAGGGCAAGACCACCCAGCGTCATCACGTTGATGGTCTGGCCCAGAAGCTCGAGAAGGGAAAGCGACGCGAGAATCGAGAGTGGAATGGAAATGCAGACGATAACCGTGCTGCGCATACTACCCAGAAAAAGCAGAATCATCAAAGCGGTAAGACCTGCGGCAATCAGGGCCTCCCTGAGAACGCTTTGAATGGACGCGCGAACAAAAATCGATTGATCGGCGAGAGCGACCACTTTCAGCTCTGGCGGAACGTTCGCAAGAATTCTCTTCAGAGCGACTTTGACTGCGTTGACAATCGCGAGAGTGGATGCTTTGCCATTACGGGTAATGGAGATCAAAACACCGCGCGAGCCGTTCGTTCGAACAATGTTGTTTTGAACGGAAAAGCCGTCACGAACCTGGGCCACGTCTTTCATGTACACAGTGGCGCCGTTGACGGTTTTGATAGGCAGGTTGTTGAGATCGTCAAGCACCACAGGACTGCTATTCAAACGAATCTGGTACTCTGTCTGCGCAAACTTTGCCGTGCCGGCCGGGAGGATCAGATTCTGGTTGTTAAGCGCGTTCGAAATATCAATGGGAGACAATTGCTTGGCATACAGCTCATCAAGGTTCAGATCGACCATAACCGAGCGTTGTTTTCCGCCGAGTGGATAGGAAACGGACGCGCCTTGCACCGTACCTAAGGGTGTGCGGATGAAGTTGTTGCCGAGATCGAAGATTTCCTGCTCCTTCAGCGTCTTGCTTGAGAGTCCGAGCTGGAGGATAGGAACGCTGGCGGCATCATATTTAAGTACATTGGCGGGGAACATGCCGGGTGGCATCTGACGCAGCGCCGTTTGCATCGTGGCCGTCACTTGAGCGACGGCCATATCGATCTTCACATTGGGATGAAAATAGACCTTGACTACGCCGTAGCCGGTGTAGGACTGCGATTCGATGTGTTCAATATCGTTTACATTCGAGGTCAGGCTTCGCTCGAATCCGGTGACAACGCGCTTTTCCATCTCTTCCGGCGAAAGACCGCCGTATACCCACAAGACGCTGACCACCGGAATATCGATGTATGGAAATATGTCAACCGGCATGGTAAAGGTAGCGGCGGCGCCGAGAATGGCAATGAGGATGGCCATCACTACGAAGGTGTAGGGACGAATCAGGGCTAGCCGGACAATCCACATGAAAGTTCGTCATGCTTCCGCGCTGCGCGACGCGCGCGAAAAGCTGGTTAGCAGTATAACGTTTTGTCAGGCACTATGTCCCCAGCGCGCGGGCTTCCGTCAGACGGCTTTAGTGAAGGTGACGCTGCTTCAAGTATGTGATCAGGGCAGCCGGATCATCCGTGATAATCGCGTCTACTTTGGCTTGAATCAGCAGGTCCCAATCGTGCGGAGTGTCGGCTGTCCACGGAACGACCTGAATGCCGGCCGCATGGGCCTCTGCCACTTTAGCCGGCGTCACCAAATGGAGTTCAGGCGAGATGATTTCGGCATTGGCAGCTTCCTTCGCGATGGTGGAAAAGGGGCGCTGGTCGCGCTCGGTCAGTGCCGAGAGGCGGATTTCCGGAGCGATTTTGCGCATAGCGATCAGTGTTCGAAAATCGAACGACTGGAGGATGATGCGGCGCGAAAGCCCGTACTGGCGCACTTTCGTTAACACCAGCCGCACAAACTCTTCGGGCGCGGGCGTGTATTCCGGATGCTCAGGGGAGCTTTTCGTCTCAATGTTGTAGTCGAAGTTTCCCTGCTTTGCGAGCTGAAAGACATCATCGAGCGTCGGTATGCGAGTCCCCGGCTCGGTTTGCTGAGTCGGGAAGCGCGGATTCCGCTCAGCGCCGCAATCCCACTTGCGCACCTCGGCAAGAGTGAGCTGGTGAATGATTGCGCTCGGCGCGGGCCCGGTACACACCGGCGGATGCAGGATTGGATCGTGCGAGATGACGATTACGTTGTCTTTCGTCACGGCCATATCCATTTCGAGTGCATCCACCCCTTGCTTAATGGCGTATTGGAATGCCGGAAGAGTGTTTTCGGGACGACGGGCGCGCGCGCCGCGGTGTCCGTGTACCAGAATCCTGGTCTGCGCGATGGTTTGTGCTGAAACCGCCCAGAGTATGCAAATAGCGAGTGTGCAACGGCAACAGGAGACCGCAGATCGCCACATCAGCCTGAGTATAGCGGCCAAATACAGTTGAATCGGAGTTAACCTCAGCGTCATAAACGTCTGTCATGATGATGAAAACTATGGGTAAAGTCCGCAAATGTAGTCTATTGCTGGTGTGTGCCGTTTGGGTGCCGAATCTGTTTGGTCAGTTCGAAACCTCCGAAGTGCTTGGGACTGTGCGCGATAATTCCGGGGCGGTTGTGCCCAAAGCCAACGTCGCGCTGCTCCAGCCGGATACCGGCATCCAAGCCAAGACAGTCACGGACCAGAACGGGAACTACGATTTCTTTAATGTAAAGGTCGGCAGGTATACCGTTTCCGTTGAGGCGAGTGGATTCGCCAAATTCACGACAGCCGACGTTATGGTCAACGTGAACGCCCGGCAAAGGGTGGACGCGACTCTGCAGGTTGGCGCAATGACACAAACAGTAGAAGTAAATGGCGCCGCGTCCACGCTCGAAACCGATTCGAGTCAGCACAGCCAGGTAGTCAACAGCCACCAGATTGTGGCATTGCCGCTGAATGGACGTAATTATGCGGATTTGGCGCTGCTCTCGGCAAACGTGCACCGTTCGCCGATGGCCGTTCTTTTCAGCCCGAGCGGGACGCCGCGCGAGGGCGCGCTCAATATTAACGGCATGCGCAGTACTTACAACAATTTTCTCCTGGACGGCCTCGATAACAACGCGTATTCGCCGAGTAACCAGGGTTACTCAAGCCAGGTCGTGCAGCCCTCGCCCGATAGCCTCTCCGAATTCAAGGTGATTACAAGTAACTTCAGTGCTGAGTACGGACGCGTAGGTGGAGGAGTCATTAACGGGGCGCTGCGTTCCGGCACAAATCAATTCCACGGATCGGCCTGGGAGTTTCTGCGCAACACGGATCTCAATGCCGTCGGCTTTTTCCAGCCGCCGGGGGGTGTGAAGCCAACATTGCAGCGAAATCAATTTGGAGCCACGATTGGCGGCCCGATCCGGAAAAACAAGTTGTTCTTCTTCGGAGACTACGAGGGATTCCGGCAATTGCAGCGGTACGCCAACTTCGATTCGCTTCCTACGCTGAGCGATCGCAACGGCGTTCTGCCGGTAACGGTTGTGAATCCTTTGACCGGAACGGTATATCCGGCAAACACGCCCATTCCGGTGGCGCAACTGAATCCGTTTGCCGCCACGGTCTTAGGCAACCTTCCGCAACCCAACGGCAAGGGCCGCTCGAACAACTATGAAGCGCTGCTGCTGCTCCGCGATTACAGCGACAAGTACGACGCGAAACTGGATTACCAGATTAATGAACGCATGAGTTCGTTTCTCCGCTTCAGCCAGCGTAAGGACAACCAGTCCTACCAGCCGGATATTCCGGGCCCGTCGGGCGGCGGTGGCAATGGCAACATCCGTGCAATCCAGCAGCAGGCTGCCATTGGCTATACATGGTCGGTGACCCCGACGCAGTTGTTCGATGCGCGATTCGGTTTTACTCATGTACTTGCGGGCAAGGCTCCGCCCTATCTGGGCGGAGCGAGCATGCAGGACCTGTATGGCATACCTGGTCTACCCACTTCGCCGGATCTGACAGGCGGCTTGAATACACAATCTGTCAGCGGATTCTCCGGATTTGGACGGCAAGCGACGAATCCGCAGTTTCAGAATCCGACATCGTTCAATCCCAAATTCAGCTATTCGTGGGCAAAGGGACGCCATTCGTTGAAAGCCGGCTACGAATTCGTCGCGATTCGCACGGAGATCCTGGACGTAAATCCGCTTTACGGCTCCAACTCTTATAGCGGCCAGTTCAGCAAACCCACCTGCGCGCAATTGGGTAAGGCGGCGGGATGTTCCATACCAACCGACAGCACAAGCTACAACCTGGCGGATTTTGTTTTTGGACTCCCCAGTGTTATCCAACTCAGTAACGATCTGGTAACCAATACGCGGCAGCATGTACACTCGCTGTACTTCCAGGACGACTACCGAGTTACTCCAAAACTGACGTTGAATCTTGGCCTTCGATGGGAATTTGCCACACCTATCTGGGAACGCGATAATCTCTGGTCCAACTTTGATCCCGCAACTAACAAACTGATTCAGGCCGCGAGCGGCAGCCTATTCAATCGCGCGCTGGTCCATCCCGATTATAAGGACTTCGGGCCGCGGGTTGGTTTTGCCTACAGCGCGACTCCTAAGACAGTGGTGCGCGGAGGATATGGAATCAGTTACTCGTTCTTCAACCGGCCAGGAAGCGCGCAGGAGGGCATCAATTCACCTGCCGCGATCTTTGGGATCATCAGCCAGTCCATCCCGGCCGGCGGCCCGGTGCCTGCCACCTTCCTGAGGACGCAGAACGCTTTCACCACAGGCATTAACAATCCCGCAAATTTCAATCCGATCACTTCTAATATCGACTACATTCCGGCCGATACGCGCTGGCCGTATATCCAAAGCTGGCTATTTTCGATACAGCATGAACTAGCGAAAAATACGGTGGTGGAGTTGGCCTATAACGGCAATCACAGTTTGCGGATGCCGATTATCGGAGACTACAACCAGGCTGTTCCAAATCTGCCTGGGGCGACGCTGGGAGTGCAGCCCCGCCGCCCGGATCAAAGCTTCGGCCCGATTACATGGCTCAATCCCGCGGGATCGAATAGCTACAATGGCTTCTCGGCGCGGTTGGAACACCGCTTTGGTTCCGGCCTGTACTTCCTGAATTCCTTCACCTGGTCAAAGGCGTTGGGCAATTCCGAACAGGCGCTGGAGTCCTTCGCGGGTTACTCCGTGGCAAACCCTCAGAACATTCGCAACCTGGCGGCAGAAAAAGCGCCCACCAGTTTCGATGTTGAATTTATGAATGTGACGAGTGTGGTGTATGAGCTTCCGTTGGGAAGAGGACGAAGGTTTGGATCGCACTGGCATCCGGTGCTGGATGCGCTTCTGGGCGGGTGGGAAATAAATACTATCAACACCGCGAATTCGGGTAATCCCATCAATGTGTATTATTCGCCATCCGCTGCCAACGACGTCACAGGTTTGACGCAGGACTGGCGCGGCCAGGCGTTCCTGCGCCCCAATGTATCGGGAGAGAGTATCAGTCAGAGTAAATCGGCGCTGATTAACAATTATTTTGCGGGCTACACATTCGTAACTCCGCCCCCGAGCAATCCATGGGGCAATCTCGCGCGCAATGCGTTTCGCGCTTCGGGTCTGGAGCAGTGGGATCTCGGCATAAATAAGACGTTCCGGTTGCCTCGCGAGGGCATGGGTTTACAGTTTCGCTCGGAATTCTTCAATGTGCTGAACCACACGAACCTCGGGCTGCCAAACCAGGTGAGCACGAGTGCGGCATTCGGGACGATTCGCACCACATATCCGCCGCGCCAGATTCAGTTTGCGCTGAAGCTGAATTTTTGACGGCAGGGCGACTCTCACATCGCCGAGGATTCGTTGCCAAACTGCCTGGCAACCAAACGTAAGGAGCTCGTCCAGCTCGCCAAACATTGGCGCGCGTTCAGTAATTCACCTGGACCGGTCCGGATCTGGCGCTCTCATTGTTGTGCTGGTCAATTGCGCTGATCTCGTAACGATAGACCTTGCCGTGCTCGGCTGAGCGATCGCTGAACGCCGGCACCAAGAGCATACCTCCCATGGCTTGATACGGCCCATCATTTACGGATCGATACACCATGTATCCTTTCAAATCAGATTCCGGACTGCGCTGCCACGAGACTTCAATGGAATTCGGCGCTGGTAAGACAGTAACTCCGGAAGGAACCGAAGGTGCGAATTTGTCGACGGTGGTAATCGGGACAGGCTGCGAAGACAAGCTTTCTGCAGATCCCTTGAACGCCACAACCGTGTATTCATAGGGCGTCTCGTATTGCGAGGAGGTGTCAAGAAACTCCGCCGCTTTGGAAGTCCCGAGAAGCAGAGGCGCATTCTCCGAGCCCGATTTGCGATAGATCCGGTATTCGACATCGGCGCCTCCGGAAGGCCACGTGAGATACACACCCTTGGCTGTCGACTCGGTGTTTACAACAGGCGGCGCAAGCTCCGGGATCACCTCGAGCACGACGCGATTTGACCAGGCTGAATAATGATCATTTTTGCGAACTGCGGTTCGCACCGCGACGGCCACTCTTTTTCCTACCCAATCGCGCGCCGGTATCGTTTTGGAAATGACTGCAGAGAGAGGATTGTCCGGATCGGTCCCGGCAGGCTCTTCCACGTCGTAACGAGCCGCTGTAGCGGCCCAACGATCATAGTCGAACGGCGTGCCGGCAACGCCGAGCCGCAGATCGATACTCGAAAATTCCGTTATGCCGAGATTGTCAGTCGTGCGGACGGGCGTGCTGAAACGGATCACAATCTGATCTCCGCGCTCGACGGCAGTCAAGTCCGTAACGGCCTGCGGCAGCATGGGCGAAGGCGGCAGGACCGGGCCGACGTAGCCGCAGCCCGCAAGTCCAACGAGCAGCATCGCACACGGCCATTTCCGGCCTCGCACTACAAAATGTACCTGCTGAGATCCTGGTCCTTCACGATCTCGGCCAGTTGCTTTTTTACGTATGCGGCGTCCACACGGACAGTCTTCTTCTTCAGATCGGGCCCCTCGAAGGAGATCTCTTCGAGTAATTTCTCCATGATGGTATGCAAGCGGCGCGCGCCGATATTTTCCGAAGCCTCGTTCACCTGCGCGGCGATACGCGCAATTTCGGTGAGCGCATCGTCGCTGAAGCTCAGCTTGATACCCTCGGTCTCCAGCAGCGCGGTGTACTGCTTCACCAGCGCCGACTTCGGCTCTTTCAAGATGCGGATAAAGTCGGCTTCCGAGAGATTTTTCAGCTCAACACGGATGGGAAACCGCCCTTGCAGCTCGGGAATCAGATCGGCAGGTTTTGAGACATGGAACGCACCCGCGGCAACAAAAAGGATATGATCGGTGCGCACGAAGCCGTGGCGGGTGTTCACCGTGGTGCCTTCGACGATCGGTAGAATATCGCGCTGCACGCCTTCGCGGCTCACATCGGGACCATGCCCGCCTTCGCGCCCGGCGATCTTATCGATCTCATCCAGAAAGACGATGCCGTTGCGCTCCACGCGCTCGAGCGCGATACGCGTTACCTGATCCATATCGACCAGCTTCTGCTCTTCTTCCTGCACCAGGTATTCGAGCGCTTCCGATACGCGCATGTTGCGCTTGCGCGTGCGCGCCCCGAATAGCCCGGGAATGACATCTTTGAGGTTGATGTCCATCTCTTCCAGGTTCCCGTTAGTCGAGACCTCAAAGGTCGGTCCGCGTTCTTTGACGTCTACTTCGACCATGCGGTCGTCGAGCTTACCCGAGCGCAACTTCTCGCGCAATTTTTCGCGCGTGCGCTCTACGCTCTCGCTCGATTCGGGCTGCGGCGGCATGAGCAGATCGAGCAGCCGCTCTTCGGCCTGCTGCTCGGCGCGGTCGGCAACCTGTTCGAGCCGCTCTTCACGAACCATGTCGATGGCAATATCGACCAGGTCGCGAATGATGGACTCCACATCGCGGCCGACATAGCCTACTTCGGTAAACTTACTTGCCTCCACCTTCAGAAAAGGCGAATTGGCCAGCTTCGCAAGCCGCCGTGCGATTTCTGTTTTGCCGACGCCGGTGGGCCCGATCATCAGGATATTTTTCGGCATGACCTCTTCGGCCATCTCGGGCTCGAGCTTCTGCCGCCGTACCCGGTTGCGAAGCGCGATAGCGACGGACCGCTTCGCGTCAGCCTGACCCACCACGTGTTTATCGAGTTCGAGCACGATCTCGCGCGGAGTCAGCTCATCGAGCAGCGGGCTCTCGTCGGTGGATTGCTGCGGCAAATAGATCACCATCAACTCAACTCCTCAATGGTGACGCTCTGGTTTGTATAGATGCACACATCGGCGGCGATTTTCATCGCTCTTTCGACGATCTCACGCGCTCCAAGCTCGGTATTTTCGAGCAGCGCCAGCGCCGCGCACTTGGCAAATGCTCCGCCCGAGCCGATAGCCGCCACCGCGCTATCGGGCTCGATGACGTCGCCGGTCCCGCTAACGATGAAAATGTCTTTATTATCTGCAACCAGCAGAAGCGCCTCCAGGTGGCGCAGCATGCGGTCGGTGCGCCATTCTTTTGCCAGTTCCACCACGCTGCGGGGAAGATTGCCGCCATACTGCTCGAGTTTGGCTTCCAGCCGGGCGAAAAGCGCAAAGGCATCGGCGGTCGCGCCGGCAAATCCGGAAACGATCTTGTTATTAAAAAGCCTACGCAGCTTTTTCGCGCTGCCCTTGAGCACTTCGCTGCCCATCGTAACCTGACCATCCCCTGCCACAACGACTTTGCCGTTTCGACGCACGCAAAGGATCGTCGTCGATCGGATTTTCTGCTTCATATGTCGAGGAAAAACACTTTCATTTCAGCACAGGCATTCCTCCCGGAAATCGCGGGATCGCCGGGCGGGTGCGGCTGATTTGCCACAGGCATCGGCGGCGCGGCCCCACGCTGTGGCTGTTTAGCCACAGTTGACGTGCGGTAAATTCCATAGAATCAGTAAATTAGAAGGACATCAGACAGTTTGCCTGATATTCTGGAATGTCTCGCATGTACTCCCAAACGACCGTCCGGCGTATGGTGGAAACTCGCGGTATCGGTCTTCACCATGGCGCGCCCGTTACCCTTCGGATCCTTCCGGCGCCGCCCAACTCCGGCATCGTCTTCCGGCGCACGGACCTGGATGGAACCCGTATCCGCGCCAGTTGGAAGCTGGTCGAGCGCGTCAGCTATGCGACCAGTCTGATGCACCCGAAAGGGATCTTTATCTCGACTACCGAGCACCTCCTGAGCGTGCTCTACAGCATGAGCGTGGATAACGCCTTTATTGAGCTGGACAACCTGGAGCTGCCGATCCTGGACGGTAGCGGTTTGCCGTTTGTAGAGCTGCTGGCCGCGGCCGGTATTCAGGAGTTGGTTCAGCCACGACGCTATTTGCGTATTCTCAAGCCGGTGAGCGTGGAAGTGCCCGGGAAAAAAGTCACGATTTTGCCTAGCGACCGCTTCGAGCTCCGCTGCCGCAATTTTTTCGACCACCCGCTGGTAGGCGAGCAGACGCTCTCGCTCGAGGTCACGCCGGAGAGCTATGCGCGCGAGATCGCCCCGGCGCGAACCTTCGGCTTCGAATACGAACTGGATAGCATGCGCGATATGGGGCTGATTCGCGGTGCATCCCTTGAAAACGCCGTCTGCTTTACGCGAACCGGCGTGGCAAACCCCGGCGGCTTGCGTTTCAGTGATGAATGCTGCCGCCATAAGGCGCTTGACCTGATTGGGGATCTGGCGCTGATCGGCAGGCCGTTGCTCGGATGCGTGGTGGCCGAGAAAGCCGGCCACGCCATGCACGTTGCACTCGTCAAAAAGCTCATGTCCAATCCGTCCTTTTACGACGTCGTAACCCTGAGCCGGACATCGGGCGCGGTAGCATAAACTCCTCTTGCGCGCACTCCCGAACCTGATTACTCTCGGCCGGCTGCTCAGCGCGCCGGTTCTTGCCTGGCTGCTCATACAGAACCGGTTCTTTTGGGCGCTTAACTTGATCGTTCTCGCCGGCGTCAGCGACTGGCTCGACGGCTATATCGCGCGCAGGCTGAGACTCGATGGCCGCCTGGGTGTCATCCTCGATCCGCTAGCGGACAAGTTTCTGCTGGTTACGTTATTCGTTGTACTGGCCGTACTGCGGCTGATTCCGCTCTGGATGCTGGCCCTGGCTCTTGGACGCGACCTGGTGATTGTGCTGGGCGCAACGTTGCTCCGGCTACTCCGCGGCGCTCACAAATTCCTGCCGACGATGCTCGGAAAGGTGAGTACGTTTTTTCAGATTGTCCTCGTTTTGCTTTCCGTTTGCTTTGCTGCCTTTCCGTACCAGATCGTGCTCTGGCTGAAAACGACGGCGCTGGCATTGAGCGCGGCATTCACCGTCCTCAGCGGATTGGAGTATGTGCGGATCGGGATAGGCATGGCCGGCCGCGACCACAATAATTAGTGTGCGAATGCGCTCTGCAGTCAGGCGCCCGGAACAATTCCGGCCTCCGGCAAAACTCGCATTGACGGCGTTGAGGCCCGGGAGTAGCCTGTAGACATGGAGCCGAGCGTCGAGACCTTCGTACCATCACGGCTGTATTCCCGGGTCGGCTGGGCGGCTCTGGCGGGTACTGTGATTTCGGTTCTGTGCGGCTTTCGTGCTCCCTTGGCCTTCATTCCGGGGCTGTTGTGCGGTCTGACGGCACTGGTGGTGTTCTGGCTGGCGGCGCGGCCGCTTATCCGTATCGGAGAAACACAATTTAACGTGGGCGAGCGCGCCGTGGCGTGGCGCGAGGTGCGGGAACTCAACAGCAGCCGGTTCCTTTCCCCGCTGGTACTGAAGGTCAAGCTCACCAACTCTCGCCGGATTCTGCTGGTTTACCCGGGCGAGCCGGAACGGATCGAACAACTCCTCTTCCAACTGCGCAAAAACTCCCATCTGGCTACCTTCGACGGTGTGGCGCATCGCGACTACTGGACCTGGCTGAACATGAACGGAACAAAAACCGAAAATCCAGTGCTGGAGCAGCCTGTCCGCATGTTGAGCGCCGAAGAAGAAGACGAGATCGAGCGCCTGTATCAAAAATTGAAAGCTGTGGGCAGGCTCGATTCACGCGTTGAATCCTCGAACACCTCGGACGAGGGCTAGCACTGCCATCTACGGAAAGGGAGAAGGACGCTGTCCGCGCTCCCATGCGCCGCCCGGAACGGCCTCGCAGACGTCCGTTCCCGACAATCGTACTGATCCTCTGCGCGGCTCTCCTGCTGTTCGCGTTCACCGTATACCTGCTGCGCCAGCAGATCCTCACGGCGGCGGGGGTGGTCCTGGTGGAAGACGACGGCCCACAAAAGGCGGACTGTATTCTGGTCTTGGGCGGCGATGCATTCGGATTTCGAATCGTAAAGGCGGCACAACTTGCCGGAATGGGCTATGCGCCTTATGTATTAGTCGATGGCCCGAAGTCGCTCATCGGATATGAATCGGACGCTGAAATCAAGTATGCGGTCATGCGCGGTTATCCGGCGAGCCTGTTCCGCGCTGTGCCGTTGCCGCCCGAAATTAATTCCACGAGCGCGGAGGCGGAATATGTCGCAAATAACGTTCTCCGCCCGCAGGGCATTCGAAAGATTTTGCTCGTGACGAGCAACTATCACACGCGACGGGCGGCGCGTTGTATCCGCGGAACGGCGCCTTGGCTCACGGTCGCCGTGGTACCTGCGCCGGACCTCAATTTCACCGTGAACGGCTGGTGGAAATCGCGCGAGGGCAAGAAGACATTTCTCCTGGAATGGACAAAGACGATCTCTGAGTGGCTGGGGGAATAGTTGCTCCAATCGCTTTCCACGCTCTGGCCGTATTTGAAGCGATATCGGAAGGGCCTCTCGCTCGGCATCGCGGCCCTCCTGATGAAAGATGTGCTGGCGGCGGCGCTGCCTGTGGTTCTGAAGCAGGGTGTTGACTCGCTGACGCGCGGCTTCGTTCTGCGAGTCGTGGTCCAACTGGCGGCGCTGCTGATCGGCGTATCGCTGCTCAAGGGAATCTTCCAGTACTGGATGCGTGTGATCATTATCGGCATCTCGCGCGATATCGAGTTCGATTTACGTAATGACCTGTTCGGGCATCTGGTCGCGCTATCGCAGGATTTCTACAATCGCTACCGCACCGGCGATATCATGGCGCGCAGCACGAACGACCTGAACGCCGTGCGTATGATGCTCGGGCCGGGCATTATGTATTGCGCGGAGACAACAGTTTTGCTGGTGCTCTCTTTGGCTGTCATGCTGCACACGGATGCAAGGCTGACGTTATTTGCGCTCATTCCCGCGCCCTTCGTTTCAGTGGCAGTCGTGTTGTTCGGACGCCGCATTCATATGCGCTTTGAGCGCATTCAGAAGATGTTTTCCGATATCAGCAGCAGGGTGCAGGAAAATCTGGCGGGCGTGCGTGTGGTGCGCGCTTATGCGCAGGAAAAGGCGGAAGTCGAGCAGTTCGAGACATTGAATCGTGAGTATATTCGGGAAAATATCGGTCTCGCGCGCATTCAGGGACTTTTCATGCCGCTGCTGCAGGCGCTGATCGGTGTCACGTTTCTGCTAGTGCTGTGGGGCGGTGGACGCCAGTTACTTGCGGGACGGATCAGCCTGGGCAGCTTCGTCATGTTCAACACCTACATGGGCATGCTGATCTGGCCCATGATCGCCTTCGGCTGGGTGGTCAATCTGATGCAGCGCGGAACAGCCTCGCTCGCTCGTATCAACCAGCTTTTGCATGAAAGGCCGGCTATTGCGCGGCCGGAGGGTAAAGTTGCATCGCCTGCTGAATATGCACCCGAAATTCGCTTGCGCGATGTGCGTGTCGAGCACGGCGGGCGAACGGCGTTGGACCGAGTGAACCTTACCGTGCATGCGGGCGAGACGGTCGCGATCGTAGGGCATACCGGAAGCGGGAAAACGACGCTCGTGAGCCTGATCCCGCGGCTCTTCGATCCGCAACAGGGGGTGGTTGAGCTTGGCGGGAAAGAAATTCGCTCCTTCGATCCCGAAGATCTGCGGCGGGAGATCGGCTTCGTGCCGCAGGAAACGTTTCTGTTCAGCGCTACGCTCGCGGAAAACATTGCATGGGGCGTTCAAGCCGCGGATGAGAGCGCGATTCGCTGGGCTGCGGATATAGCCGGCCTGACCAGCGACATCGAAATTTTTCCGGATGGCCTGAATACGATGATCGGCGAGCGCGGATTGACGCTTTCGGGCGGACAAAAGCAGCGTACCGCCATCGCACGCGCCATTCTTCGCAATCCTCGCATTCTGATTCTGGACGATGCGCTCTCAAGCGTCGATACAGTCACCGAAGAAAAGATCCTGGAAGGCTTGGCAAGCGTTATGCGTGATCGTACGACAATTTTGATTTCGCACCGCGTTTCCACAGTTCGCAACGCTGACCGCATTGTGGTTTTAAGTCGCGGGAGTATCGTAGAGAGCGGTACACATGCCGAGCTGCAGCAGCTGGGCGGCTACTATGCCGAGCTTTACGAAAAGCAACTCCTTGAAGAGGAACTGGAGGCGATTTAGAGATGCTTCGAAGAACACATAGCAGGCGGGACTGCTTGCGATATGGAACGGGCTTGATTGCCGCTTCATTTGGCCGCTTATGGGCCCAGGAATACCGGATCGGCGGCGCCGATATCAAGCTGGGAATCGCCTCTTATTCCTTCCGTAAGTTTTCGCGCGAGCAGGCGATCCAGATGACCAGGCAGCTTGGCACGCCCTATTTGAATATCAAGGATTTTCACCTCAGCCTGAAATCAACGCCGGCTGAAATCGACGCTGCAAAAAAAGAATTCGCCGAGAACGGCATCATTCTGGTCGGCTGCGGGAACGTCAGCTTTGCCAAAGACGACGAAGCCGATATTCGTAGCAAGTTCGAATACGCAAAGCGAGCCGGATTTCCGCTGATTGTGTGCGCGCCTACGCACGTGACACTTCCCAAGCTCGAGAAGTTCGTACGCGAATTCGATATCAAGATCGCCGTGCACAATCACGGCCCGGAAGACAAAAATTTTCCAACACCCCAGAGCGTGCTCGCCGTGGTCAAGAACATGGATCCGCGCTGCGGCCTTTGCATGGACGTGGGGCATACCTCGCGAACGGGCGTCGATATCGTCGAATCGATGGCCGAAGCGGGTCCGCGTTTGCTCGATATGCATGTTAAGGATCTGGCCGATCCGAAAGTGCGGGACTCGCAGGTTCCGGTGGGGGACGGCAAGCTGCCGATCCGGCAGATTTTCGAACAGCTCGTAAAGATGCGTTATCACGGTTCGGTGAATCTCGAGTATGAAGTGCAGGCCGAGAACCCGATGCCCGGCATGGAAAAGAGCTTCGCTTATATGAGGAAGGTGCTTGCCGAGCTCAAGTCTTCCTAGCGCGCCGAGGCGCTTTGCTCGACCGGCTGAAACGCCGCTTCCACTTCTGGAATTTCAATGAGAGTGCGCGTGCCCTCGTCGGGTTTGCTATCGATCGTCATGCGGTAATTAGCGCCGAATAAGACCCTCAGACGCTCGTTTACATTGCTGACGCCGATGCCGGAACTGAATAGGCTACCCAGTTTCGATTCGTGAATGCCCACGCCGTCGTCTTCAATCGATATGTGCAGGCGCGACTCTTCCAACCAGGTCCGCAGGCGGATTGTTCCGCCGTCGATTTTGCTCGCGAGTCCGTGTTTAATTGAGTTTTCGATGACCGGCTGCAGAATCATGCTGGGCACCAGGCGATCAAGCGTGTAATTGTCGATCTCTTTTACGAAGCGCAGTTTGTCTCCGAAGCGAACCATCTCGATGGCCAGGTAATCATCGATAAAGGAAATCTCTTCGCGCAGCGGCGAAAGGTTTTCGGTCTTGCGCAGCAGCCGGCGCAAAATCTTCGACAGCTTATAAATCATGCTGCGCGCGCGGTCGGGCTCGAGCCGAATCAGACTGGAAACGGAGTTCAGCGTATTAAAGAGAAAGTGCGGATTGATCTGGTTGGTGAGTGCGGCCAGGCGCGCTTCGGTCAGCCGCGAGCGCTGGATCTCGAGCTGACGCTCGGCGCGAAAACTGGCCCAGACGCGAATCGGTAGACAAACGGCAAACAACGTCGTTACAGCAGAAAGCACAATCAGCCAGGTGGTAGGCTCTGCGCCTTCGAACATGAAAAACGTGTTGTGCTTTTTAAACTCCTCATGAACACCCCAGCGCAGCATTTCGATGGTAATGACGAGCGCATTGCAAATCACGTTAAACGCGGCTAGCTTTACGACGCGGCGGTCGATCGCAAGGCGATTGAGCCGTAAGATCTGTTTGAAAAAGCGATACAGATTGAGATCGACGAAGGGAGAGAAATGCCAGATATCCTCCCGGCGCGGCGCGAGATCATGCATTAGGCCGCCAATGATGCCGGCTGCGGCGAACAGCGGCATGGACATCCACTTGCCGGAGAACATATCGGGCAGCGAGACGCAGATCCCGGTAATAAGTCCGCTGACATATCCGCCGAGGAAACCGGCGATGGTTGCGCCTTCGAGAGCGAGATCAATGGCCGGATACTGAGTTGTAAGGCTGCGCACACCTGCGCTCGCGCCAAACAGAATGGAAAAAATGAAAGCGAGCTGAACGCGGTCGGCTACCGTGCGATCGTCGCGCAACAGGATCTTCTGGATGCGGTTGAAGCGCATGAGAATGCTCGCGATGGAAGCCGAAACGGCCACCTTGATCAGGAGGGCCGCGAGCTGCTGTTGCGTCACCATGAACTTTTGCTACGCGCTCCTATAATAAAGGGAAAGCACGGGGTTACGTGGTGCGCTCTGACGCCCGGCTCACTCCGGGAGCTAGGATTTCCTTGCCAGATCTCAAACTAAACAAGGTAGCGGAAGCAAATTTTCCAAGCCGGTTCGGCCAGTTCCGGATCTACGGCTTCGAAGGAAAGCGGCCGCAGGAGACGGAAGAAGCGGTTGTCCTGAAACTCAGCGACTTATCGCCGGAACTCGGCGCGCCGCTCGTGCGCATTCATTCGCAATGCTTGACGGGCGATGTGTTCCACAGTCTGCGCTGCGATTGCCGTTCGCAACTGGAGCTGGCGCTTGATGCAATTGTTACCGAAGGCCGCGGGCTGTTGATTTATGAGCATCAGGAAGGTCGCGGTATCGGACTTTTGAACAAGCTACGCGCCTACGAGCTCCAGGATCAGGGGCTCGATACGGTAGAAGCGAACGAGCGGCTCGGTTTTGCCGCCGATCTGCGCGACTACGCGTTGCCGGCCGCGATTCTGCTGTTCTTCGGCGTGCAGGAAGTGCGGCTGCTTTCGAATAATCCGGACAAGGTGAGTGCTCTCGAACAGGCCGGCATCAAGGTCGTCGAACGCGCTCCTATTGTGGCTCCGCCGCTTGCTACCGCGGCCGAGTATTTGCGCATTAAACGCGAAAAACTCGGACATCTGTTCTAGAACGCATGCTAGAGCTATCCGGCCAGCGGCTTTCGCTCGAAGAAATCGATGCCGTGGCGGATCAAAAACTGACGGTGCGCCTTGCCGCCGCTGCTCGCGAACGGATGCGCGCTTCCCGCCAAGTGATCCAAGCAGTTTTGCGGGAGGAGCGTGTCGTCTATGGCGTGAACACCGGTTTTGGAAAGCTGTCGGACGTTCATATCCCCCATGAGGACCTGGAAAAGCTGCAGGTGAATCTCGTGCGGAGCCATTGCTGCGGGCTTGGCAGGCCGCTTTCCGAACGCGAGACGCGAGCGATGATGCTACTGCGCGCAAATGTCCTGGCGCGAGGAAATAGCGGCTGCCGGGTGGAATTGGTCGAAATGCTGCTCGCGATGATCGAGCGAGGCGTGCACCCCGTCATTCCGGAGAAAGGATCGGTGGGCGCGAGCGGCGACTTAGCGCCGCTTGCTCATCTCGCGCTATCGCTGATCGGAGAAGGAAAGGCGCGCTGGCGCGACACCGAGGTAACGAGTGCGGAGGCTTTGCGCTCCGCCGGAATCGAGCCGTTTCGTCTGAGCGCCAAAGAGGGACTGGCCCTGCTGAACGGAACGCAGGCGATGACCGCGGCCGGCGGGCTAGCAATTTGGCGAGCGCAGCGGGTAGCGGCACTCGCTGACCTCGCCGGAGCGATGACGCTCGAGGGCTTACTCGGAACACCGAGTGCATTCGATCCTCGCATCCATGGCGCGCGTCCGCATGCCGGACAAATCGCGGCGGCAGCGCACCTGCGTGAGCTGCTGGAAAACAGCGAAATCCGCCGTTCGCACCTGGTGGGCGATCCGCGCGTGCAGGATGCTTACAGTTTGCGCTGCATGCCGCAGGTGCACGGCGCGGTACGCGGCGTTTTGAATCATGTACGGGAGGTCATCGAGGTCGAGACCGGATCGGCTACCGACAATCCGCTGGTCTTTGAAGATGGCGCCGTTCTGAGCGGCGGCAACTTTCACGGTGCGCCCGTTGCGCTGGCGCTGGATTACGCTGCAATTGCCATGACGGACCTGATCAGTATCGGCGAGCGGCGCATCGACCGGCTGGTAAACCCGGATGTGAATGAAGGCTTGCCTCCGTTTTTGAGCGGGCATCCCGGCTTGTCGTCGGGCTACATGTTGGCGCAGATTTGCGCGGCGGCGCTGCTCAATGAAGCAAAAGTATTGGCTCATCCGGCAAGTGTCGACAATGTGCCGACTTCAGGCGATAAGGAAGACCACGTCTCGATGGGCATGACCGCGGCTCTGAAGCTTCGTGAAATTGTTTCGAATGCGGAGCGCGTACTGGCCATCGAATTGGTCACGGCGGCCGAGGCGCTGGATTATCGCGCACCGCTGCGCTCGTCACTTGCAATCGAAGAAGCTCGTGCCCTGATTCGCGCGCTGGTACCGCGACTCACAGAAGACCGGCCGCTATCCGAAGATATAGAAAAACTCAGCGAATCGATCCGGTCGGGCAGATTCGACGAATTCGCTGTTTAAACTGGTACAGTCGGTCGTGCGGGCCCTTAGCTCAGCGGTCAGAGCAGAGGACTCATAATCCTTTGGTCGAAGGTTCAAATCCTTCAGGGCCCACTACTACTGTGCATAGCGATAGATTGCGACCGCCGGCGGAGCGGCGCGCACCAGTTGATATTCCTTCCAGCGCGCCGGTAGAACAGAACGTAGTGTCGCGTCGGGCGGTTTCGTCATCTCGGTCAGTACGAGAAAATCGATGTGCTTGCCGGTGCGCTGCTCGAAACGGTTAAGCGCGCCTTCGAAATCACGCTGCGACGATACGCGGATGTAATTTTCGTCAAGGAAATAGCCGGGACGAAAACGCGTCCAGAAGGCGTAACGGCCCGCTTCGTAGTCACGAACATCGACGATATTCTTTGCGGGCAACAAGTCGATGACGTGATCGAGCGGACGCACGGTCTCGGTCTGCGGGAGAAAGTCCAACTGGCAGACGAAAGCATTGGCAGGCACGCTGCGCCCGAGCGCCACGATTTCAGTTAACGATCGATTGGCTGCTCGCCATGCCGGAAGGCGGGCCACGACCAGCCAGGCCGTAAACAAAACAGCAATGGACGCGGCCACGGGCACGGCCCGGCGCGGAAGCGTCATGACCAGCCAAAGCGCCCACAGGAGATAGCCGAATAGCAAGAGCCGGACCGCGATGAACGTGCCTTCTCCAATCCTGCCGGGACTGACCAGGCCCAACCCTAACAGGATCAGAAAAGGCGGCAGGAGGACGTCGGCGGTTTGCAAATTGCGTTTGCGAATTTTTCGGGCAAAATTACCAATCGAAGCGAGCACGAGAACCAGGAAAAGCGCGCGGGCGGGGCGGCTGTCGGCAGCGAACAGATGCAGCGGCGTGTCTGTGTAAAGCGGCCAGAGGAAGGTGCGGATAGAAGTGAAATGCTGCCATTCAACCAGCGCGTTTTGTTCGGCAAACAAGGCGTTCGGGATGGCGAATGGAACAAAAACGGCCACCGGCAGCACGATTTGGACGAATGCCTTACCGCGCTCCGGCCCGTGAAAGAGCTGCCGGCCTTCGGTTCCAACGGCCATGATGGCTACGGTGAGCGCACACACGGCCCAGGCAATGGGATGGCAGATGTATGCACCGCCGGCAACCAGAAAGAGCCAGATAAGCGGGCGCGCACGCCAGCGGCCATGATTTCGTAGAACGAGGCCCGCACAGACGAACAGGAAGGGAACGCCCAAGCTGAAGCTCCAAAAGCCCATCTGCAGCGGCCAGTTGTAGAGAAAGGGAAAAATGAGGAACGAAGCCAGCGGCGGGACGGTTCGGATCGCTGAGACGGCGTAGTAAAACGCGAGCGCCAGAGCGGCAATGCAGATCGTCACAAGCAACTTTTCGCAGACGTCCCAAGGAAGGCCGGCCTTCATAAAAAGAATCGCGAGGCCGTGTCCGGCCAGGTTACCCGCTGTGGGGACATGAAGGGAGTAGACCTTTTGGAAAACGGGCACGTGTTCGTAATTCACGAATACGTATGCATTAAAAAGATGCGAAGGTCCGTCACTGGACGGGAAGTAAGGAAACGACCAGATAGGGATGAAGAGTGCAAACAGGAGACACCACCAGACCGCTGTTATAACGGGACGGCGGATAACCATCGCATCCGCTTCCCGGCGGACCGATTCCTTTGCTGAACTATAATTTGTCAAGGGACTGCAAGAGTGTCTTTCCGTCGTTATTCCGGCGTACAACGAGCAGGCCACGTTACTGACGGTCGCTCGGCGGGTGCTGACGCAGCCGCATCTTCAACAAATCGTAATCGTTGACGACTGTTCAAAAGACGATACGGGAAAGATTGCTGACGAGTTAGCACGTCTGGAACCGCGCGTCAAGGTGGCTCATCATGCGGTCAACCGCGGGAAGACCGAGGCTGTAAAAACCGGCGTCGCACTAACCACCGGCGACATCGTTATTGTACAGGACGCCGATCTCGAATACGATCCGGATGAAATTCCGGAAGTGATCGGGCCGATTCTGGCCGGCGAAGCCGATATCGTGTACGGCTCGCGCTTTCTGGTCCGCAAGGCGTCGCGCGTGCTTTACTTTTATCACTATCTCGCGAACAAAGGCCTCACGTTTCTTTCCAATCTGTTTACCAACGTCAATATGACGGATGTTGAAACCGGCTACAAGGCATTTCGCGGGGAAATTATCCGCAATATGATTATTACGAGCTCCGGATTCGGTTTCGAGATCGAAGTGACGGCGAAAGCCGCCAAGCTGAAATGCGCCATCTACGAAGTACCGATTTCCTACCACGGCCGCACGTACGAGGAAGGAAAGAAAATCGGCTTGAAGGACGGAATAGCGGCGCTCTGGTATATCGTGAGATTCAATCTTTTCTGCGGTCTGCAGAATTCTTATAAGACAATTCCTGCTCTTAAACGCCGCACCTCGACGGCCTAGCGCCTGTTGAAGCCTTCGACCGAAGCGCTCGTTTGCATTCTTCGGGAAAGCGCAGCGCGGTCTGAATGATGTCGCAGACCGCATCGACATCCTCGACGCCTATGCTTGTGCCGGTCGGCAGAACCAGAACACGTTCAGTCAACGCTTCGGTGCGCGACAGCCGCAATCCGGCTTGCGGCGAAAGCGACTTGTACGGCTCCATGCGGTGACATCCCGGATAAAAGTAGCGGCGCGCCAGCACCTGTTCGGCTTCCAGGATTCGGACCAGGTCGTTGCGGTGAAGGCGAGTAACAACCTCATCGATTTCGAGCACAATGTACTGGTAATTGTTACGTTCGTGCTCGTCGAATAAGAACATCCGGATACCCGGCACGTCCTTCAGGCGCTTTCGATATTGCTGGTAGTTACGCTGGTTACTCTCGATGAATGCGGCAGAGACTCAAGCCCGGTGAGGCCCATCGCGGCCGATATTTCGTTCATTTTCCCGTTCGTGCCGAGATGCGAGACGGTGTCAATCCCGGAAAAACCAAAGTTTCGCATCAGTCGCAACTTGCGGTCGAGATCGGAATTGTTGGTTGCGATTACGCCGCCTTCAAAGGTATTGAAAAATTTCGCGGCGTGAAAGCTGAAAATTTCGCAATCGCCGAAGCTGCCGATCATGCGGTCCGCTACCGAACAGCCGAAGGCGTGGGCAGCGTCGTACAGCAATCGCAAATTGAACGTTTCGGCAATCGCGGCCAGGCGTTCCGTATCGCAGGCGTTGCCCCAGACATGAACGCCGAGGATTCCTGTTGTACGGGGCGTGATCAGACCCTCGATCAGCCCGGGGTCGAGATTATGGGAATCAGGTCCCACATCGCAAAATACAGGCGTGACGTTGTGCCACTGTAATGCGTGGACAGCGGCAATAAAGGTGAACGAAGGCACGATGACTTCGCCGTTCAGCTCCAGGGCGCGAATGGCGATTTCGAGCGCCACGGTGGCATTGCAGATAGCCACGCAGTGGCGGACACTGAGGAAGCGCTCGAGTTTCCGCTCGAACTCCTGCACGAGCTGGCCGTCGTTGGTGAACCAGCGGCGCTTGAGAACGCCGCGGATACGCTCGATGAGCGCATCTTCCGATCCAATGTTGGGCCGTCCGACGTGCAGCGGCTCGGGGAAACGCGGCTTGCCGGTGCAGATCGCCAAATCGCACGGACGAGAAACCGCTTTATCGCATGTAGGGTTCATCTGGCTTTCGCGTACGCACGATTCTGGCTGGATTGCCGAAGACAACAACCTCATCCGGCACATTTTTGAACAGGACCGCGCCGGCGGCGACGACGCTGTCCCGGCCGACCGTGATTTTTTCGAGCAGAGTCGAGCTGACGCCGGCGGTGCTCCGTTCGCCAATCACGGCTCCGCCCGCCATGCGTACGCCCCCGGCAATGCTCGAATAGTTCTCCATGCGGCAATCATGCCCGATAGCAGCAGCAACGTTTACGATACATCCTTCGCCGATCATCGTGTCGGTACCTACGACGGCGGCGGCCAAAACGGCGGTTCCGCGGCCGATCTTTGCGCTGCGGGAGACGACCGCGCCCGGATGACATACCACCGGAAAATCGAAGCCTGGCACGGCTTCTTCGAGGCATCTGGAAATGCGCCAGCGCGACCAGTTGTCGCCGATCGCGATGAAGAAGCTGCGGCAATCGAAGGCGGCTGCTAACTTTACCGCGTCTTCCGGCGGGCCGTATACTTCATAGCGGTGCTTCCTGGTTCCAACCGGCTCAAAGGAATCCAGGAGGCCGAGCACTTGATATTCACCCTGCAGCTCGATCGCTTCGAGCACGGAACCGGCATGGCCGGAGCTGCCGATCACGAACAGACGCTTCACTTCGCGCCCTCGACCGGCGGCTTGAAGTACTCAACCACATAAATGGGCCGCGGCCGTACCTGATCGAGCGCCCGCCAGACGTATTCGCCAATAATTCCGATCGCGAGCAGCTCAAAGCCGTGGAGCACGAGCAGCGCAATCATCAGCGAACTCCATCCGGGCACGTCGGTACGCGACATAACGCGCAGGACGACAAGCACGATCGAGAACAATATTCCGAGAAGAAAAGCCACAATTCCGAGGAACGTAATCAAGCGGATCGGGACGAAGGAGTAGGCGGCAAAACCATCCACCAAATACTTGAGCTTGCGAAGCGGCGTCCAACCCGATTTGCCGTTCCGGCGCACGCGGCGATACGGGATCTGGACGACCTTACTGCTGGCGCATAGAATTTGCCCTTGCAGAAAGCCGTTTTGTTCCGCGGAGCGCAGAACACGATCTACGACGGCGCGATCCAGCAGAAAGAAATCGAACCCGCCGGCAGGAATCGACGCAAGCGCATAGCGGCGCATCAAGCGATAAAAAAGGCGCGAGGCAAGCTTATCGAGGAACGAATCGTCACGCGATTCGCGGATTCCAAGCACAGTTTTCGCGCCAGCCTGCCAGCGCTTAAACATCTCGACAATCAGTTGGGGCGGGTCCTGTAAGTCGCTCGAGATGACGGCCACGCAATCGCCGGTACAACGTTCGAAGCCTGCCAGAACAGCCGGTACCTGACCGAAATTCCGCACCAGATTTACGACGCCGACCGATGCCGGGAATTCACTGTGCAACTGCTCGAGTACCAGGATGGAGTTATCACGCGATCCGTCGTTCACGAGGACGATCTCATAGTGGAAGAGATCGGACGCGCGGTCGAGTTCCGCTTTGAGAGTGAGGAAATTGGCGCGAATCGAGAACTCGTCCTGGTAAACCGGAACGACCACCGAGAGCTTAGGCATGCACCGGTTCTCCGGCGTGTTGCGGAGAATTCGCAGGTAGACTTGATAGAGTGCCGGCCGTCAAAGACACTCCGGAAACCACGGCAGACAGGCCGATAGCCAGCGTTCGCCTCGAACTTTTAGTTGCCGTCATTTTTTCCATTTTCTACTTCTGCGACATCCTGCTGCGAGCTTCTGAAAAATTTTTCTGGTACGACGAGCTGGTCACTGTCTATTTCGCCCGGCTGCCGGATTTTCACACGCTTTGGGCGGCGCTCGGCAACGGCATCGATTTTAACCCGCCGTCATTTTATCTTCTGACGCGTGCTTCGAACCTGCTGTTTGGAGAAGGAACCATCGCCACGCGCCTTCCAGAGATTGTCGGATTCTGGATTTTTGCGCTGTGTCTGTATCGCTTTGTCAACCGGCGGGCAGGCGTTCTGGCGGGATCGATCGCCATGCTGCTGCCGATGGTGACGGGCGCTTACTTCTACGCATCTGAGGCGCGGCCGCATGCTGTTGTGCTCGGGTTTTGCGGGCTGGCTTTGGTGTTCTGGCAGATGGCATCGGAATCCGCGCCGTATCGGCATGGCGCGCTTGCAGGATTTGCGGCTGCGCTGTTTGGGGCTTTCCTGATGCACTGTTACGCGATCCTGCTGGTGACTCCATTCGCTCTGGTGGAACTCGTTCGCAGCCTGCGCTCGAAGCGTATTGAGTGGCGCGCCTGGATCGCATTGGCAGTTCCCATCGCACTTGCTCTGCCGGTCTATGGTGCCTTACTTCGCTCTTTCCGAAAGCTGCAAACCGCAACCACTTTTGCGCAGGTAGCGCTACCCGGCTGGTCGCAGGCCGGCCACTTTTACATGGCTCTTCTGGAGCCTTGCCTGATCGTGTTCCTGGCGGCGCTGGTGTTGTTTGCTTTGGATTTATCGAAGAGCGACTCGATGCTTTCCGGAGCAGCGATAAGGCGTGATATCGGCCTCGCGGTCGCCTTTCTGTTTCTCCCCGCTTGGGGCGTCGTGCTGGGGAAAGTGGTACACGGGCCTTTTTTTAACCGTTATTTTCTTTCGGCAGTGGCGGGAATTACAATCGTCATCGGAGCAGGCGCCGCCTGGCGAGGCCGCCATAGCTGGACCGCACGGGCGCTTCTTGGCATTCTGGTCGCAGCTCTCTTATTGAGTTTTTCGCGGCTTGCGATAGCACGGCTGGAAGGACGGGGGGAGCCGCTGAAAGAACCGAGCTCCGGGTTGATGCTCGATACCACGCCCGGGCAGCCGCTTGCCATGCATCCACTCCTCGCTTCGGACAGAAGCGCGCTGCCAGTGGCGGTGATCCATCCGTTCGAGTATCTTTACCTGGCGCACTACGCACCTGCTGTTCGTAGCCGTCTCTACTATGTCGCGGCTTCCGCAGATGATTACGATTATGCGGCTTTTCCGCGATTTTTCCATTGCTGCGCTCGCATTTCGAATGATCCAGTCCTGCTTTCGCAATTCGTGCGAGAGCACCAGGAATACCTGGTCTATGGCTTCGCACACGATCCGAGTCGAATTGCGGCGCTTGCCGCACCGGGTTCGTGCGTGGAATCCATCGTGTTCCGCGGCGAGCATTTTCTGGCAAAGATGATACGGAGATAATCGGGGAGCGGTGTTGCCCGCGCTTACGCCGCGTGGCTCTGCCAGACAATGCGTCAACGCAATGCTGAAACGCAAGAATGTCGGCGGCTTGTCACTTGTTCAACTACTCCGCTTCCGCCCGAATGGAATCTTAATTTGCTGCAAACCATGCTCGATCGGAGATGATTCAGGTTTGATTGGCCGTCTCCAGCGGCCAGCAGATCGGCATGAGTGCCCACCAGCCATTCACCGCGCGACAAACTAGAC
>DATBGM010000162.1:0-31717 GCA_036557945.1 Bryobacteraceae bacterium
AAGGCTGGTGAACTCGCACAATTCTCGCCGAAGGACCGTGAACAAGGTCCCTGGGGGTATCGATGACGGAAGCAAAACAGACTCAACACCGCTGGGGCATGGCGATCGATCTCGATCGCTGTACAGGATGCCAGGCGTGCGTTGTCGCATGCCATGCGGAGAATAACCTTCCGGTGTCCGATCCGGAGTCCGCCGCGAGAGGTCGCGCCGTGCACTGGATTCGAATCGACCGCTATTACGAAGGCGAGTTTCCCGATATTCGCGTGAAGCATATGCCGGTGCTCTGCCAGCACTGTGACGAAGCGCCCTGCGAGCCGGTCTGCCCGGTGTATGCGACTTATAAGAATTCCGAAGGGTTGAACGTACAGGTCTACAACCGATGCGTGGGAACACGTTATTGTGCGAATAACTGCCCGTATTCGGTCCGTTTCTTTAACTGGTTCGATCCAGCCTGGCCCGAGCCGTTGCAGTTGCAGCATAACCCCGATGTTTCCATCCGCATGGGCGGCGTGATGGAGAAGTGCACGTTCTGCATTCAGCGGATTAAGCGGGCCGAATCCGATGCCAAAAGCGAAAAACGCGCGGTGGCCGATGGAGAGATTCAACCGGCATGTGCGCAATCCTGCCCGGCGGACGCGATGGTGTTCGGCGATTTGAACGACCCGGAGAGCCGGGTTTCGCAGATGGCGGCGAGCGGACGCTCGACCCAGTTGCTCGAGGAGCTGGGAACGAAGCCCAAAGTGTTCTATCTGCAGAGGGCTACCTAGGTGGCCACTGTTTCGGAGCCGGTGCTGGTGCGGGAAGTTCGCGATGACTTATGGCGCCCGCTTAAAGGCGCGAGCGCAAGTTACACGGTCGTGCTATCGGTGCTCGCGGCGGTTACGCTTTGGGGCCTGATCGCGTGGGGCTATCAATTGCGCAGCGGAATCGGTGTGGCGGGCATCCGGCGGCCGGTGTTCTGGGGTTTTTATCTTGTCAACTTCGTTTTCTGGATCGGCATCTCGCACGCAGGAACGCTGATTTCGGCGATTCTGCGTTTGACGGACGCCGGCTGGCGCAAACCGGTCACTCGCGCGGCGGAAGCGATTACTGTCTTCGCTTTGATGATCGGCGGCATGTTCCCGATCATCCACCTGGGTCGCGCCTGGATTTTTTACTGGCTGTTTCCCTATCCGAACGAGCGTCTGCTCTGGCCGAATTTCCGCTCGCCGCTGCTATGGGATTTGACGGCCATCAGCACGTATCTGACCGGCAGCACGATTTATCTTTTTCTCCCTTTGATTCCTGACGTAGCCGAGCTCGGGCGTCACGCAACGGGCTGGCGGCGCAGAGTGTACCGCGCGCTGTCGCTTGGCTGGACCGGAAGCGATCGCGAGTGGCATGCGCTCGAGCGCGCCATGAAACTTATGGCTGGAATTATTCTGGCGGTCGCCGTTTCCGTGCATACCGTAGTCGCCTGGGATTTCTCGATGGCGGTTGCGCCGATGTGGCACAGCACTATTTTCGGACCATACTTCGTCGTAGGAGCGATCTTCAGCGGTATTGCTGCGCTACTGGTCGCAATGGCTGTTATTCGCAAGACGCTGCATCTGGAGCGCTACCTGACAGCGCACCATTTCAATAACCTCGCCAAACTGCTGCTACTGATGAGCCTGCTCTGGCTCTATTTCACCGTGGCGGAGAACCTGACCGCCTGGTACGGCAACGAAACCCGAGAAATGCAGGTCTTCGGCTCGCGCATTCGCGGCAATTTTGCACCATATTTCTGGGCGATGGTGACCTGCAACTTCGTTGTGCCCTTTGTGCTGCTTGGCATTCGAAAGCTGCGCACGATACGAACGGCCGTCATTGCCTCCATCACGGTGCTGATCGGGATGTGGCTCGAACGGTTCATTATCATCGTGCCCACGTTAAGCTTCGGACGGCTGCCTGCAACCTGGGGCCATTATGCGCCGACATGGGTCGAGATTTCGATTACTGTCGCCACTTTCACAACGATGGCGTTGTTGTACCTCATCTTCGCGAAATTGTTTCCGATCATTGCAGTCTGGGAGTTTGAAACCGAGCCGGCGCCGGAGGTGACCAGGAGTGTATCTTAGCGGCGAATTTCGCGACCGCGCAGCCGTAACGCGCGCCCTGCGCGAATTGCAGGCGAACGGATTTGCGCCGGATGCGCTCGATGTCTATTCGGATGAGCCTCTCGAGCTGCCCCACGATGTTCTGGCGCGTCCGAGCCGGATGTCATTCATGGCAGTGAGCGGCGCCGTGCTGCTCGGTTTGCTCACGATCGGCTTCGTCTACTACACGCAGTACAACTATCCGCTGATTACCGGCGGCATGCCGCTGTTTTCGTTTTGGGCGACGGGTGTGGTGTTTTACGAGTTAACGATGCTCGGCGCAATTTTGACAACGTTCGGCTGGTTTCTTTTCGAGAGCGGCATCCTGCTGCGAAAAGGGCGCGCTCCAGTACCAGCCATGGCGAGCGGCGCGATCTATATACGCGTGCGCTGCGGCGAAAATCAGAAGGCAGCCGCCGGCGAGACACTCACGGCTGCGGGCGCCGAAGGCGTAACGGAACTGGGGGAGCGCGCGTGAAGATCTGGCTGGCGCTGCTGTGCCTGGCGGCCGGACTGCAAGCCGCCGATACCAAAACCATACCCTGGGAAGGATCGAATGCCGCAATCGGACGCGACCTGTATCGCGCGAATTGCGCCGTGTGCCACGACATCGACAAGGATCAGAAGCATTCGCGTAAGCTCGGACCGAGTTTGCACCGCTTATTTCAGAACGAGCGGATGCCGCTGAGCCATGCCAAGCCTAACCGTCAGTATGTAATCGTACGCATCAAATTCGGCGGAGCGCTGATGCCGGCATTCGGCAAAAAGCTCACCGACGCGCAAATAGCGGAACTGATCGACTATATCTCTTCACCGTCCTCACGCTAGCCGGTGCGCGCCGGCCCGTTTGCTGATCACCTTCCCAATCTCCTCTTCTGCACCGGGCACGCTGCGCTTGCGGGTTAACATCGGAACGTGCCCGAGCCCGATGTGTGCATTGTAGGCGGCGGCCCGGCCGGGCTCTCGGCCGCCATCGCCTTGAGCCTGGCTGGAAAATCCGTCAGGGTGCTCGAAACAAATCGCCCGCCAATCGACAAAGCGTGCGGCGAAGGTTTAATGCCCGATACGCTGGAAGCGTTGCATGCGCTCGGGATTCGTCTGAGCGGGGGCTTTCCGCTCCGCGGCATCCGCTTTATCTCTGCCGGCACAAAGGCGCAAGCTGATTTCACAAACGGCCACGGCCTGGGACTTCGCCGCACGCTGCTCCATCAGGCGCTCATTGCGCGGGCAAGCGAGCTGAACATCGATCTGCACTGGAATACCCCGCATGGCTTTCCACGGGACGCCAGGCTGCTAGTCGGCGCCGATGGGCAAAATTCGCGAATCCGGCGAGCCGAAGGATTTTCTCAAAAGCAGGTCTCATGCCGCTACGGTTTCCGCTGCCACTACGCGCTCGAGCCCTGGTGTGAGTACGTGGAAGTCTACTGGGACAAGCGGCGGCAAATTTATGTCACGCCGGTTGCGCCAGACCAAATAGACGTTGCGCTCCTGACTCATAATCCGCCCGAACGGCTCCAGAATGTGCTGCCGCATTTTCCGGCTTTGTTCGCACGCCTCCAAAACGCCCGCCGCGTCTCCTCTGAAATGGGCGCGCTTACTACCACGCGAGTCCTGAGAAATGTGTGTCGCGATCATCTGGCGCTGATCGGCGATGCCTCCGGCTCCGTCGATGCCATCACGGGGGAGGGAATTGGGCTTGCTGTCCGGCAGGCAATCGCTCTTGCCGAAGCTCTCCGGAAGGGCGACCTTGCCGCCTACGAAGTATCCCACCGCCGGATCATGCGCCGGCCGCGGATCATGGCGAAGCTTCTGTTGCTAATGTCCCGATCGACTGCGTTGCAGAAAATCGTCATCCCGGTGTTTGCTCGCGCTCCGCTCGTCTTCGATGCGCTGTTGGCCGCTCACGTGTGTTCCGGAACGGTGACTGCCGCCGCGCTAACGGGGCCCTCTTTGCCAAATCCGGACCGCCTGAAAATCCAATCGTAGATGCGCGACAGCCACGTTCGTTCCATAAGAAAGCTCAGGACAGAAGTCAGCACGATACTCACAAATACCACCGCGTAAGTCGTCGATTGGAGCACCTCGCCGCCCGGAACCTTGCGGTCCAGCGGCATCGACGCAAGCACAACCGCAGCTAGCCCTTTGGGCGTCATGATCGCGACGAATGATGCGTCCCGGACCGGCGTCGTGCGATTCAAGCCGAGCCATGCTGCCGGGATGCGCACGAGGAAAATGAGCGCAGTGAGCAGCAGACCCGACGTCACCAGCGCCAGATCCGCAAACCGGATCGAGACACCGACATAGATAAAGAAAAACGTCTTCAGCAGAAACACCACCTCTGCGAGAAACTCGCGTTCCTGCTGGTTCATCGTGATCGGTTCGTTTGGCAAAAAACGGCGCATCCAGAAAATGTCGTGAAACGTCTCGATATTGCCCAGCACCGCGCCGAAAACAACGGCTGCCACGTATCCGCTGAATCCGAGCAGTTCCACAATGCCGAATAGCACAAACACAAAAGCGGGCGTGGTGAAGATCGAATTTTCTAGCCCGCGCACGCGCCGCAGCAGCGCCGACCACAGGAACGCTCCCAGCGCTCCGAAAATTCCCGCAATAACGAGCGTTGCCAGAATCTGTCCGAGCATCGGTCCGAAGCGCAATTTTCCCAGCCGGAAACTGTCCAGACACCCGATTGCCACCACAATGCTCAGTACATCGCTCACAGCCGATTCGAGAAACAGAATCGTCTTGGTCGAAGGTGCCAGCGGCAGCCGTCGCGTTAACGGCACGATCACCGCCGGCGAGGTCGATCCTATGATCGCGCCTAACATGAACGTTAACCGCGGACTGAGCCCCAGCAGATGTTGCGCCGCAAAGCCAACCGCGACCAGCGTCAGAAAAAAATTCACCAGTGTCAGCGTCAGCGTCGGCCGGATGGCGCCCCGCAGCACATCTAAATCGAGCGTCAATCCGGCTTCAAACAGAATGATGATCAGCGTGACGGTTGAAAATACCGGACCGATCGCCCCGAAGTTTTCCGGCGTTACCAGGTGAAACACCGGCCCCAGGGTGATTCCAATAATCGTGAGCAGCAGCACGTCAGGGACGCGCGTTCTGCTGAATAACCCGGTGAAGGCGTGCGCCACGAAAACCAACGCACCGACCACCAGAATGTTCGTCGCTACATGCATGCGTCCGGGGGTGCCTGTTCCAGTATCCTCCCGAGTGCCGGAGAATCAGATGCTGCGGACGGGCATAGCCACAATATCGCCGATTTCGATCATCTCTTTGACTGCGAATGGCTCGCCGTATTTCACACCAATCAGGTTTCCGTAGAAGCGCGCAATCGAGGCCAGGCGCTCTTCGATCTCGCCATGCGAGGGAAATAGTCCTGATCCGTCTGCGCTGTCCCCGTATTGCGAGGCATAGCTGAACAGCGCGGCCATGCGGCGCTCAAATTGGCGCGATATGTCGACGACGAAAGACGGCGTCACATTCGCATACAGCGAAGAATAGAGAATCTTGAAAGGCCGGTGCGGCGGCGTATCTTCTTCAAGCCGCTTCAACCCGGCCAGAAAGCACGCCTCAAAGCCGATCTCGCAAGCCCGGTAGTGATCCGGATGCCGTCCCGTCCAGTACGGCAGAATCACGACGCGCGGCCGCAGGCGCCGGACTACACCCGCCAGCGTCATACGCGCCCCTACGTGATTTTCCAGCCGCGCATCCGGCCAGCGCAGATTCTGCCGCCAGTTCAGCAGCATCTCGGCAGCGGCGCGCTGCGATTCCTCGATACGCAGTTCCGGCGTTCCGCGCGTCCCCATATCGCCCGCTGTCAGATCGAGCACCCCCGTCCTGTACCCCTGTTCGGCCATGCGAATCAGCGTGCCGCCGCAGGTTTGCTCGACATCATCAGGATGGGCCGCAATCGCCAGCACATCCAGCGGGCGCAGGTTTTCAAACGGCTCGTTCGGATCACGCATCAATACGGATAGTAGCGATAGCGCGGCCGGTTGCCTGCAAACAGTTTCACGAGTAAAATCCCCGCCAGAAATCCGCCCACATGCGCGAACCATGCAATACTCTGCGCCTGGCTCACCGAAGCCAGCGACCCGAGCCCGCTCAGCAGCTGCAATACAAACCAGTAGAGCAGCATGAATGCCGCCGGTATCTCGTAAGTGGTTACGAAAATCACAATAAAGATCAGCGTGACCACGCGCACGCGCGGATACAGAATCAGAAATGCGCCCATCACGCCGGCAATCGCGCCGCTTGCGCCAACGGTCGGTACCGGGCTTCCAATGCTGATTCCAAACTGCACCACCGCCGATGCCACTCCGGAAATCAGGTAGAACACGAGAAATTTCCCCGACCCCATCGCATCTTCGATGTGCGATCCGAATACCCACAGAAACCACATGTTTCCGATCAGGTGCAGCCACCCGCCATGCAGAAACATCGAAGTCACGAAGGAAGGCAGGTACAGACGGTCCGGGATTAACGCGTAATGCTCAATAAAAGCATCGCGTGCGTACGGCGGTTGTCCGATTTCGATGAAAAAGCACAAGACATTTACGCCGATGAGCGCCAGCGTCATCACCGGCGTCGAGTTTCTGAGCAGCAGCGCGCGTAGCGGGATCATCGATTCTGCAATGCAGCACGGGCGCGCGCTGAAGCCGCCTGCTCCGCGATCTCGTCGTCGGTCCGCCGCTGGACCTTTCCCGCGCGTGCATCTGCCAAGAGCTTGTTTACTTCAGCCAGCGCCGGCACATGCCCGCGCGCTCCTATCGCAGTGCAGTTCAACGCCGCCGCCGCGTTCGAAAACTCGAGTGCCGCTTCCATCGGCATCTTTTCCAGCAGCGCGTAGCAGAACGCGCCATGAAACACGTCGCCCGCGCCCGTCGTGTCCGCGCAATTCACGTCGAAGGCCGCTGAATAGTACCAGCCCCCGCGGTACAGCGCGAGCGCTCCGCGATTTCCCAATGTCATCGCCGTTACCGGATTGCGATACTCGCGATGCAGACTCGATAGCGCGGCAAACGGATCCGATTCACCCGTCCATTTCGAGGGCCACGACGACCCGGCGACCAGGTAATCCACATTCCGCAGCACCGCTTCAAACCGCGGATAAACCGTATCCACATCGAGCGACACCGCCACACCGTTCGCCCGCGCGATCTTCGCCGCCCGCCCCGCGGCTTCCGTATCGTAGCCGTCGATATGCAGCAGGCGCGTCCCGGCAATATCTTCCTCGCGAATCTCCGATGCCTGCAGCTTCAAACACGCTGCCCGCTGCCAGAGCACGGTCCGCTCGCCGGTGCGCTCGTCAATCAGAATGTAGGCCGTCTGATTCGCGCATCCCGTACGAACAATCAGCCCGCTCGTATCCACGCCCGTTCCAGCCAGGCTTTCGCGTTGTATTTCGCCGCGCAGATCATCGCCGACTGTACCGATATAGCGCGTCCGCAGCCCCAACCGCGCGCAAGCTACGACCGCCGTCGCCACCTGCCCGCCCGGGCTCAGCATCTCCCGCTCAAATGCAACTTTGCCGGCATATGGCGGGAACTCTCTGAGCAGAATCAGCGTATCAGTCGCGTTCAGACCGATGCCGAGCACATCGAACCGGCTCACGAGAGCCTACTTTTTGATGGAATTGGGAACCTCGTAGAGGTAAATAGTGTGGACATCGCCCAAATGCCCGGACGTCTGCACGGTATTGAGCGGAGTCCAGCCTTCGATCGGATAATCGTAGGATACAACTCGCGTATTCGGCTTCAGCTCACGTTCCAGGTTGGGCCGCAGCGTATCGTTGGCCGTAGGCGCCAGGTATAACGTCACGACATTCGCCGCGCTCAGGTCCGTCTTCATGAAGTCGCCGTGAACGATCTTAATCTGATCTTCCAGGCCCTTCTTGCGCACATCCTGCGCTGCTTTCTCGGCGAGCGAGCGCGAAATCTCGATCCCGACCGCCTTCACTTTGTACTTCTTTGCCGCTTTGATCAGAATTCGGCCGTCGCCGCAACCCAGGTCGTAAAGCGTTTCGCCGGGCTTCAGACGCGCCGCTTCCAGCATTTTGTCCACGGCATTCTCCGGCGAGCCGACCGACGGCGCGAGCTTCTTCGCGAAGACATCCAGATCGGATTTCTGCGCGCTACAGAGCGTGACCGTCAGAGCAGAGCACACCAGCAACGGCGCCGCGCTCATCCGAACTCGCAAGCTCATAACCGGACTTCCCCTTGTGTGTCCAGTTTACCGTTTCCGCCGTGCTTTGTGTTATCGCTTAGCGCGATCCGCCCGGAAGCGTGTTTACCACTGCCAGCTTGTTGCGCTTGCTTCGAAGAATCCGGCTCATCATTTCGCTGGTTGAAAACCACAGATCGCGCGGCCGCGAAATCGTGTACTCGGTTCCCCGAAATGCCTTGATCGCGTGGCTGATCGAATCCTTCCAGGGCACAGCCTGCGGATTCAGATTGTAGTTCATGTAGAATACCGGACACTCTACATCTCCGATGCGCCGCAGGTCCTCCTGGGGTACGTCCGTCTTCAGCATCGTCTTCGGCCCGGCGAAGATTACCGCATCCGGGTGGCTGGGCGTCGCTACTTCGCTCTCGATAAGCCCTTGCAGGAAATTCGTCTCACTCTCCCTCTCGCCGAGCTGCTGGACGTTTACCGTCCCGAGCTTTACCGATTGAAGGGCTTTCCCAAGTGCCGGAAAATCAATTTGCTCGGACGTGTCCTGCCGGTACACCACCCGTTCTTCCGACATGTTGAATGCCACCAGCGAAATCTTGCCTATATGATCGTTGCGCTGGATAGCTTTCAAAATGCTCACCAGAGCATCGGTATCACTACGCTGAAGGCTTGACGAGAGAGCATCTTGCGGAGAGAAATTAACTAGTAACTTAACGGTTAATGCGGTTTCTCCGCGGGCCGCCCGCCGCACGTCGGTATCGTTCACAAAGGGCTCCGGCGGCGATTCCTTCACGGTATTAGCGGGCAGAAACAAATCCATGTCACGATCTTTCGCGCTCAACTCGGCTTCCATATCCCAGGAAGAGGAGCAGATACGCTCCGAGCGGTCCCGCATCAACCAGTCGACATGATAAGCGCCTTCACCTAAATCCACGCCGCCGTCCAGTAGTGCATCTCCTTTGGCGTCATCGGCCACGGCCGGAACGTTAAAGTGTTGAACAAAGTAGGACGCGCCCTGCCGGTTGGCTTGCGGTCGAACTCGAAACACCACGGTGAGTGTTCCCCCTTCGCCCGCCACCTCGCTCAAAGGGAGCATGACTTCGTATCCTGCATGAAAGCGCAGGTCGAATCCGAGATCTGGTTTGCGCGGAGTCACCGTGCAGGGTATCTCCTTGCGCGCTTCCGCCGACTCGAAGATAGCCATGTCCGACGGCAAAATCGCCACCGGATCGCCGGCTTCAACCGGCTTGATCAATATTTGCGACCGGGCGGAAACAGCCAGACACAGCGCCGAGAGGACGGCCCAACCGGCAGTCTGGACGATATTCTGTACGGGCGAACACGATTTGGTAAATCGCGATGCCATTCATCCCCCAACGAAATACAGATGGCCGTGTGAGCACAGCTCTCTGGTTTCATAATTATGCCTCAAACCGGGCGATGCAACGGGCAATTCTTCTTAAACATTTTGTGAAATCGTCCTGGTACCACGCCGGTTGTTATCGCTGCAATTCGCTATCCATAAAAGAGAAAACGTCTGGTTCCCAAATGGGAACGCCCGACAATGCAAACGCGTGCCCTTCCTCGGCAGTCTGCCCGGTCGGTGGATAGATCTTCAGACGATGCGGCTTCCCGGTTTTCGCCAGCCGGGCATCGAGCGCTTGGCCGGAGCCAAGCGAAAAGTCGTTGGCCGCATGAATGAAGAAAAAGGATGCCCGCGCGCGCGTCACCGCTTCGAGTAGGCGTGCACGTAATTCCGGTGAACGGTCCCAACTGTAACCTGCACCGGAAAACACCACGGCGGCGCGCACTTCCGCATCTTCTGCTGCCATAAACACCGTAAGCGATCCGCCGAACGAATGGCCCACGAGCATGATGTTGCGGCGATCCGCCTCGGGAAGAGCACGCAGCCAGGCAAGTCCCGCGAACGCGTCGGTCCTTTCCCGGCCGTCGAGCAGTTGAAGCTGCAACTTGTTGCGTCCGGCATTGCCGCGTGCCACGAATTCTGCTTTCAGCAAGTCGACGGCGCTCTGCCCCATCCCGCTCGACAGCCCCACTCCACGGCGGAATAGGAACAGAAACAAGTAACCGTGTCGCGCAAAAACCGGGCCGAGACGATACGCCTGCTCCTCATACGGCCCGAGCCGCGCCAGTTCCTCTTTGGTACGGCCGCTGCCGTGATTGAGCAGCACAGCCGGAAAGGGACCTGCGCCCTTTGGACGCCATAGCAGGCCGCCCAGCGTCACAAGTCCGCTGCGTATTTCTACTTTCTGCGGTTCATCCGGCACGGCAGGCCGGGCATAGCTCAAAAAAGCCATCGCCAGCAACAACGTGCACATACCCGTTCTTCTGAGTAAAGTACATATCACAAATCTCGCCCGCCGTGATACAGTTCGATTGACTATGCCATCGCGCAGTGTAAATAAGGTTCTTCTCATCGGCAATCTGGGACGCGACGCGGAGACGAAATTCACTCCCTCAGGCGCGGCTGTTACGCGCTTCTCGGTTGCAACCACCCGAAGCTGGAAAGATCAGCAGACCAACGAATGGAAGGAAGAAACGAACTGGACCAACGTCGTGCTCTGGCGTCAGGAGAACCTGGCGAACTACCTGACCAAAGGCAAGCAGGTTTATGTCGAGGGGCGTCTGCAGACGCGCAGCTATGACGATAAGGACGGCAAAAAGGTCTACGCGACGGAAGTAGTAGCCGACGAAGTGATCCTGCTCGGCGGTCGCGGCGAAAGCGGCGTTGAAGGCGGCGGACAAGGCGCAGCCCGCAGCTCGGGCGCGCCGCAGCGCGGACGCGGCGCAGCCTCCGGCGCAGCCGCGGCCGATGACGATTTCGGCGGCATGCAAATCACCGACGACGACGTGCCCTTCTGAATGTGACGTGATTCATTGCTCAAGCTGCGGTGCGGAGGCTGGCGAGTTAGCGGCTTTCTGTCCGAACTGCGGTACGGCTCTGGCACAGCTATCTTCGGCTTCGCCTGTCGCGCGTGTTCTTCCTGTTCCTGTAACCCGCGCCGGCGAGAGGGAAGAAACCGGCCGCCGGGTTCTGGCATTTCTTATCGATATCGTGCCGATGCTGCTGTTATCGCTCGTGCACTTCGTGCCGATTTTCGGTTGGATGTTCTATGGCCTGCTGCACGCGCTCTATTGGTTGTTGCGCGATGTCAACGGCGCAAGTCCCGGCAAGGCGATTCTCGGCAGTTTTGTTGCGAACGCGGTTGGCGGACCATCGACGAATTCACAACGCATCCTGCGCAATCTTCCGTTGGCCATTCCCGGATTCCTCGGCCTCATCCCGCTCGCCGGCGTCATCTTCGAATTCTTTGCCGCCATTATCATCTTTGGCGGCGAAGCATTGCTGCTTCTCACAACCGGCCGCCGTTTCGGTGACCGGCTGGCGGGAACCACGGTCGTTCGCAGGTAATGTTTCGCTTTCCGCGCCCGTGTCGTGTTCGCGCTGATCGCACCGGCGCGCCATGCCGTCGAATTCGATTCTAGTGAGCGTTATCGATTACTTCACGTTAGCCTCGCCGCGCGGCCTCGATGGCCGCGACGTCGATTTTTTTCATCGGCATCATCGCCTCAAAGGCACGCTTGGCCTCAGCGCCGCCGGCGGCCAGCGCATCGGTTAGCGCGCGCGGAGTGATCTGCCAGGAGAGGCCCCAGCGGTCCTTGCACCAACCGCACTGGCTTTCGGTGCCGCCATTGCCGACGATCGCGTTCCAGTATCGGTCCGTCTCCTCCTGATTGTCCGTCGCGATCTGGAAGGAAAAGGCCTCGCTGTGCCTGAACGTCGGGCCGCCGTTGAGACCCAGACAGGGAATGCCCAGAACGGTGAACTCCACCGTCAGCACATCGCCCTTCTTGCCGCTCGGATAGTCGGCGGGGGCCTCGTGAACAGCAGTCACTTCACTGTCCGGAAAGGTCGCGGCGTAAAAGCGCGCCGCCTCATGCGCGTCTTTGTCGAACCAGAGGCAGATCGTGTTTTTTGATTTCATGTTTTTATGATCCGTGTGCTCGATGAGGGCCAACCCCACGGTCTTTGGCGTGGGTGCGTACGGGCGACGCACCGGTTCATTTGCTGATCTGCTGCGCCGTCCTGCCCTTCTGAATCATATCGCTGGCGAGGATTGACTCTAATTCCCAAGCTTCGCCGGAACCGGGATTCTAAATTCGCGTGCCGCGACCTCCCGCACGCGATAATATCGCTGTAACCACGCGATGCGCCTCGCTTCTCCGGGCTTGTTCTCCTGGTTTGAGAAGAACGTAACCGTCATCACTCCCAGCCGTCTCCAGGCCGCCGTCGCCTATCGCCAGTTCGCTGCGAACGAGCTGCGGCAGGGCCGCAAAACCTGGCTTCGCCCCTCCATCTACAGCCTGCACGCCTGGCTCTTCCGCTCTTGGCAGGAGGCGCGCTATCGCTCGAGCCAAATCCCGCTATTGCTCTCGCCCGCCCAGGAGCACCTCCTCTGGAAGCACATCATCGAACAGGACAAGCCCGACCTTTTCGACTCCGATGCCACCGCACGCCTGGCGTCCAGTGCCGCCCGTCTGATCGCCGAATGGGAAATCCCGGAGCGCGCGGAAGAGTGGCCCGATCGCGGCGACGCGCGCCAGTTCAAGCGGTGGTGCAACCTGTTCCGGCAGCGCTGCAAACAGGAAAACTGGATTATCGCGCCGGATCTTTGGCGGCTTCTGCCGGAATGGTTCGAGCAAGAACTCTGCTCCGACGACCCGCTCGCCTTTCTCTTCGCCGCTCCTTTCTCGCCGGCTTTGAGCACTCTCCAACGCAGCCTCGGCCGCCGCGCCTCGTTCCACGCGTTCGAAGAACCGGATGAACCGCGCATCCGCCCAGCCAAGGGCTTTGACAGCGTGGAAGCAGAGTTGGCGTTTGCCGCCCGTTGGGCCCGCACCGAGTACGAAGCGCATCCCGGGCGCTCCATCGCAATCGTCATCCCCGGCGCAAGCTCGCGGTACGGCGAAATCGACCGCGTGTTCCGTGATACCTTTTATCCCGGCTCCTGCCGCGCGCTCACGGATCCGCGTCTCGCGCGTGATACCGCTGCGCCCGCTGCCTACCATCTGCTCTCGCCGGCATCTCTGGTCCAACAGCCTCTCGTCTCCGGCGCTTTATTACTTCTCGAGATCGCGCGCGACCGCATTCCTGCAAGCCTTGCGGGCTCCATTCTCCGCTCACCCTGGATCAAAGGCGCGGCGGCCGAACGAAATGAGCGTGCCGCCGCCGATACCCGGCTCCGCCGCCTGCGCGCCCTCGATGTCTCTTTCGCCGATCTGGCCGCGGCTTGCGCAGGTTGCCCGCAACTGACCAAGAATTTTTCTTACGCACGCCGGAGTTTGCAGAAAAAGTCGGCTCAGCAGCCCTTCAGCGCGTGGGCGGAGTTCATCGCCACTCTCCTTGGCGCGCTCGGCTGGCCCGGAGACGGCACCCTCGATGCCGCCGAGCAGCACGTGCTGGAATACTGGAAAGACGCGCTTTCGAACCTCGGCTCGCTTTCTCTGATCTGTGAAAACGTCACTTTTGAGATCGCTCTCGACGAGCTGCGCCATCTCCTCGACACTCCGTTCGAGCGCGAGGGCGCGCTGCTTGCGCCCGTCCAGATCCTTGAGCCGTCCCAAGCTGCCGGACTCCGGTTCGATTGCGCGCTCGTCACCGGACTTGGCGAAGATACCTGGCCTCCGCGCCATGCCGGCAATCCTCTCGTGCCGCTTTCCTTGCAGCGCCGGCATAATGTGCCGGGCAGCTCGCAGGCTCTGCTTCGCCGCGAGCGTGAACGGCAGCTTGCCCGTCTCTTCGCCTGCGCGCCGGAGGTCTTCGCCACCTGGTCCGGCCGGCCGTCCTCCGCCGCGCGCGCCTTCCTTTCTGAAAAAACGAACCCGGCGGAGTTCGTTTGGCAAAATAAGACCACCTGGGAATCCTACAAGCCTGCCATTCTCGATGAGCTCGAAGATTCGCATGGCCCCATCTACATCGCCGCAGAAACCGCCCGCGGCGGAACCGGCATCATCAAATCGCAGTCGCTCTGTCCGTTCCGTGCCTTTGCCGAGTACCGCCTGTCCTCCCAATCGCCCGAAGAAGGCTGTCTCGGATATGATGCGCGCGATCGCGGCGGACACCTCCATTCCGTCCTGGAGTTTGTTTGGCAAAAATTGGGTAATTCAAAGAATCTGAAGACCGTTCCGCCCGCCGGGCTGGAAGCGCTGGTCGAAGAAGGCGCGCGTGAAGCCATCCGGAACGTCCATCCGAGTTCGTTCGGCAAAATCGTCCATGAAGTCGAGCTTGCCCGCCTTAAAGAAGTCACCCTCGAGTGGCTGCAACTGGAAAAAGACCGGCTCGTCCCGTTTACCGTCGAAATGGTCGAAGAAGACCGCACCATTGACCTCGCCGGGCTCAAACTTCGCCTGCGTCTCGACCGCATGGACCGGCTGCCCGACGGCGGCCTCATCCTGATCGACTACAAGAGCGGCGAACAAAAGCGCTCCAAACTGGTTTGCCCGCGCCCGGACGAGCCGCAGCTCCTGGTCTACGCCGCCGGCATCGGCGATGAGGTCGAAGGGATCCTTTTTGCGCAGCTCAAGCAGCGCGACGTCCGTCCCCACGGCTGGACCAAAGCCAGGCACTTCCGCGCCAAGACGGTTGACGCCCTCGGCAATGGCTGGGAGGAGCGTATGGCTGAAACGCGCGCCGAAGTCGAGCGTCTCGCCGAACAGTTCCAGTCGGGCTACGCCGCAGTCGATCCGAAAGTTCACGCTTGCAATTACTGCGGCCAAGTTGCGTTTTGCCGCATCCACGAGCACAAAGCGGCCGAAGGAACCGGCGACGAATGATTCCCGATGCGCTCCAGCGCGAAGAAGCGCTCGATCCTGCACGCTCCTTTATCGTTCAGGCGCCCGCCGGGTCCGGCAAAACCGGTTTGCTGGTCGCGCGCTATCTGAGACTGCTCTCCACGGTTGAGAAACCAGAAAGCATTGTCGCCATGACGTTCACGCGCAAAGCCGCCGGCGAATTGCGCGATCGCATTCTCGACGCACTGGCTGCGGCGCATCAAGAAGTCGATGAAAAGGACCGGCACAAACTCCTGATCCGCTCGCTTGCCCGTGCCGCGCTCGCCCAGGATGCCCGCTACGGCTGGAATCTGCTCTCCGATTCCTCGCGCCTGCAGTTGCAAACCATCGATTCGCTTTGCGCTATGCTGGCGCGCCAAATGCCCATCGTCTCCGGTTTTCACGGCTCCGTCGAAGTAGTGGAAGAAGCAAGCGAGCTGTATCTCGAAGCCGCTGCCGAAACGCTGCGCCGTCTCGCCGAGGGTCCCGAAGAGCTGCGCGATCTCCTCCGGCGCATCGGCGTCTATTTCGATAGCGATTTCAACAGTCTCACCGGACAGATCGTGCGTATGCTCGCGCAGCGCGATCAATGGCGCTTCAGTGACGACGATGTAAGTGCCGAGGCGCTGGATTTCCTGCTGCTGCTCAATGCCGCGGAACGCGTTCTGCAGGACATTTTCCGCGCACGGCGCGCCGTTGATTTCACGGCCATCACCCAGGCGGCCATTCGCGTGCTCGGCTCCCCCGAACAGCCGAGCGATGTGCTGTACGGCCTCGATTATCGTATCCAGCATCTGCTCGTCGATGAATTTCAGGATACGTCTCTCGCCCAATACGAGCTGATCGATGCGCTCACTGCGCAATGGTCCGATGGCGACGGGCGCACACTGTTTCTTGTCGGCGACCCGATGCAGAGCATCTACCGCTTCCGCGGCGCGGAGGTTTCCCTGTTCGTCCGCACCTGGAACGAGCAGCGCATGAAATCCGTGCGCCTTTACCCGCTCGCGCTCGAAACGAATTTCCGTTCTACGCCGCAGATCCTGAGCTGGATCGATCAACAGTTCGCTGCGATTATGCCGGCGGACGGAACCGACGAGGTTTCCTATGGTTCCGCTCGAGCGGCGCGGGAGGCGGAAGGCGCGCAACCCGAGTGGCGCGCTTTTATTGAGGACAATGGCCGGCAGGAAGCCGCGGCCGTCGTCGAGCTGGTGCGCGCAGCCCGTGAGCAGGGGAGCGTTGCCATCCTGGTGCGCAACCGCAACCATCTTTTTGAAGTTCTGCCTGCATTGCGCGAAGCCGGCATCGATTACGAAGCCGTCGAAATCGATCAGTTGGGCACCCGCCAGCATATTCTCGATCTGCTCTCGCTAACACGCGCTTTGCTGAATGTTGCCGACCGTCCGTCGTGGCTGGCCCTGCTGCGCGCCCCGTGGTGCGGGCTCACGGTCGCCGACCTTGCCGCGCTTGCGGAGAACGAGCGCGAGCGCAATATTTTCGAGCTGCTGAACGATCCGGTAAAGCTGGCCGGACTTTCCTCGGAAGGCCGGCAGGCGGCAGTGCGCGCCGGAGAAATTCTTTCCGCGGCTGCGGCGCGCGCCGGCCGCGTGCCGCTGTGCGCTCTAATCGAGGATACGTGGCTGCTGCTCGGCGGCCCGGCGCTGCTGCACAGCTCTTACGAAGCCGAAGACGTGCGCACCTTCCTCGGGTTGCTCGAAACACTCGAACAGGGCGGTATTTTGCATGATTTCACGCAATTGAACAGCCGCCTTGAAATTCTCTTCGCAAAGGGCGCTCCCAGCGCGAACTGCGTGCAGGTGATGACCATCTTCCGCGCCAAGGGATTGGAGTTCGACACCGTCATTCTTCCCAAGCTCGAAGGCGCAGCGCAGCAATCCGATCACGATCTGCTCGTTTGGAACGAATCGATTCAGGACAACGGGGCAAAAATTCTGCACATCGCCGCGCAGCCGCGCAAAGGCGAAAAGAGCCAGGCTTACGACGATATTCAGGAGATCAATAAACAAAAGAGCAAGCAGGAGCTGAAACGGCTCCTGTACGTGGCCTGCACACGCGCCCGCGAACGGCTCTATCTTACCGGCAACGCCGGACGTAAGAGAGACGGTTCGCTGCAAAAGCCCAGATCCGGCTGTTTTTTGGAATTGCTCTGGACGGGCGCGGAACAGGAATTCGCTGGAGTTTTGCGGCGCAGCGGGCAGCAAATGGACTTCAATTTCACGCAGGGAACCACTCGGGGCGGCGAATCCGAAGTGCAGACGATTCTGCGGCGCCTGCCGGCTAATTGGCATCTGCCGCGCTTCAGCCGGTGGATCGACTGGCAGCCCGAATTCCGCCAGACGACTCCTTCGTCTCGGCCGATCACCTACGAATGGGTCAGCGACACCGCACGGCACGCCGGGACCGTCGTGCACGAGCTCTTGAAACGAGCGACTGGCGCATCCTGGACCGAACAGAACGTAACGGCCTTGACGCCGGCGATCGAATCGGAGCTGTTGCGGCTCGGCGTGCCGCGCTCGGAGCATGCCGAGGCAACGGAACGAGTGCGCCGCGCCGTCTTAAATACGACTACGAGTGAGCGAGGCAAATGGCTGCTCGCGCCGCATATCGACTCCCGCTCGGAATGGTCGATCGGCGGCATACTCGGCGATCAAGTCATCAGCGGCACCGTCGATCGCATCTTCCGCGATGAACAGGATCGCCTCTGGATCGTCGATTTCAAAACCAGCGAACACGCGGGAGCGCAGCGGCAGAAATTCTTAGACGAAGAACAGCGACGGTACCGGCCGCAACTGGAGAGCTACGCTGCGTTGGTCGCTCGCGTTGAGCGCGGCCCCATCTGGCTCGCGCTCTACTTTCCGCTGCTCGATGCCTGGCTCGAATGGCAGTACGAAGAACGCGCTGCGCTTCTCGCCACGTAAACTGGTACTCGATGGCAACACGGCTGACGGCCAACGTCAAGGCGGGTGGCTGCGCGTCAAAACTCAGTCCGAAAATTCTGGACCAGGCGCTGCGAGCCGTCCCGCGCATTACAAACGAAAAGGTTCTGGTCGGCTACGATACGGCCGATGACGCAGGCGTTTACGATATCTCGCAGCCAGGATCCGAGCCGCTCGCAATCGTGCAAACCGTCGATTTCTTCACACCGATTGTCGATGATCCGTATTCGTTCGGCGGAATCGCAGCCGCGAATGCTCTAAGCGATATCTACGCTATGGGCGGCAGGCCCATTACGGCGTTATCGCTGGTTGTCTATCCTGCCAAAGGAGAGGTGCGCGATCTCGAGCGAATCATGCAGGGAGGCGCAGCGAAAATTCAGGAAGCAGACTGCGTGATTCTCGGCGGACACAGTATTTCGGAAGACGAAGTGAAGTTTGGCTACGCAGTCACCGGATTGATTGACCCGCGCAGAATTCTGACGAACGCCCGCGCAAAGCCGGGCGACGTGCTCGTCTTTACAAAGAAGATCGGGACGGGCGTGATCTCGACGGCCTTAAAGCGCGGCATGGCCAAAGAAAGCGACGTTGAAGAATCCGTCGCTCAAATGCTTACGTTAAACCGTGCGGCCTGCGACGCCATGCTCGAACGCGAAGTGCACGCGTGTACGGATGTGACGGGATTCGGATTACTTGGGCATGCGCGCGAAATGGCGCTGGCCAGCACTGTAACTTTAGAAATTCACGCAAGCGCAATTCGCTATCTTCCGGGTGCTATCGAATATTCGCAAGCAGGCGCGCACTCGGGCGGCTTGCACAACAATCGCGAATTTGTGGAGAGCTGCGTTGCGATGCCGGACTCTATTCCGCTGGAGATTCAGGCGCTCTTGTACGATCCCCAGACTTCCGGCGGTCTGCTGATCGCGCTGCCGGAGTACGAAGCGAGCAGTTTTCCCGGAGCTTACGTTATTGGACGAGTCACGGAACGCGCGGCAAAACCGCTGGTAGTAGAAGAATGAAAAATCCTCTCATTTTGGCGCTTGATTTCGACGATACCGATCAGGCGCTCGCACTGATCAAGGATATCGGACCGGCGGCGGATTTCTACAAAATCGGAATGGAGCTTTACGCGGCGGGCGGGATGGCATTTGTGGCGCGCGTAAACGAGCTCGGGAAGAAAGTTTTTCTCGATCTGAAACTTTATGACATCAGCGAAACGGTGAAGCGGGCAACGCGCCGGATTTGCCGCGCAGGACTGGTGAATTTTTTGACTGTCCACGGCAGCCGCGCCGTGATGGAAGCAGCGGTCGAAGGCCGGGAAAACACGCCAACGCGGCTTCTCGCCGTCACCGTGCTGACGAGCTTCGATCAGGACGATCTGGCGGACCTCGGTTACGCAGTTTCCGTTTCGGAACTCGTCGAACTGCGGGTACGCAAAGCGGTGGAATCGCGCATTGACGGAATTGTTTGCTCTCCGCTCGAAGTCGGCCGGGTGCGCGAAATCGGCGGACCGAAGCTGACGCTCGTCACACCTGGCGTACGCTCGGCAGGCGCTGCCAAAGGCGATCAGAAACGGGCCGCTACACCACTTGAAGCGATCGAGAGCGGAGCCGATTACCTGGTAATCGGCCGCCAGGTGACACGCGCAGAAAAGCCGAGCGCGGCATATGAAGCAATCTTGCGCGAGATTAACGCGCCGTCTGTTTCAAAACGTTGAGAATCGCAAGACCGTTCGGTGTTCCAAGGCCGGTGCAGCAGTCCCAACCTCTGGCGGCACGAAACGCACCGTTTTTTCCCTTCGTGATATCGCGCAGAATATTTTGCTGAGCGATCGTGCTGTACAGAACAGGATGGAAGAAGCCGATATTCTTGCCAAGCTGCTCGTTAAAAAGCGCGATGAGGGCAGCCCATAAGGGCGCCACTGCACTGGTGCCGCCGACTGCGCTCTCGCGGCCGTCAACAAGAATGCGATAGCCTGTCTGCGGGTCCGCGGCCCCTGCGACATCGGGCACGCCGCGCCCGGTCGGGTTTACGGTTCCACGCGGCTTTGGAACCTTAACCTGCGTCTGATATTCGGGCTGGGCAAAATAGGAACTCACGCCGCCTCCCGTCGCACCTCCGTAGGTGCCTTCGTTCCAAACCGTTTCTGATGTAATCTTTCCGTCGGCGGAGATAAGCCGAGTACCGCCGCAGGCAAGAACCCAAGGACTCGATGCCGGAAAATCGACATGGTTTTGCCCGTCCGGTTCCCCATCAGAGGAGCCGGCGTCGCCCGCAGCGGCGCAAACCGTAATTCCAAGCATGGCTGCGTCCTGAAACGCAGCGTTAAAGGCATTCTTGCTTTGTGCTGTCCAGTGAATCTCCGCAGCGCCCCAACTGATCGAGAGCACGGAAGGCTTGCGTAGCTTCTCGTGAATCGCCGCGTTGATGGCATTGAGAAATCCCTGATCGGTGTTGGGCGCAAAGTAGACGCTGATATTCGCTTCAGTGGCCACAGCACCCGCGACTTGGATATCGAGCGCCACTTCGCCGTCAGGGCCGTCGGGATCGCCGTCCGGACTGTTCTCGGCGCCATCCACGCTATTGGATATGACGGAAACCGGGGCAATCCCCAGGCGGCTCCAGTAGGTTCGCAGATCTTCTTCCCGATAGCCGCCGCCGAGTTCGATCATCGCGATCGTCTGGCCTTTACCGGTGTTGGGGGGAAAGTTGTACAACTTCGCAATCTCGACGGGCGTGTAAGGTCTGGCTGAGGCGAAAAGTCTGGCACGCCGATGTCGTGTTTCTGCGGCAGGACGGGTATCGAACCCAAACACACCGATAACACAGCCGGCAAGCTCGTTCGGAATCTGAAGGGTCCCTTCGCGGGTGCGAAAGGTTTCGCCGTCAACCTTTGAGAGACGGACGTCGGCGCCGAACAGTGCAGCCAACTTCCCAAGCGTGCCTGCCATGCGGACGCTACGGGAAGATTCGTAAACGCGCACGATGGCGAGCTCGTGTGCGGCGGCGAAGGCTTTGACTCTTGCAATGTCGTCCGGATCGACGCCATGCAGCCGGATAAATTCTTCGTGGGAGAGATGCTTCTCGTCCGCGGTCTGCACCGGCGGATTTGGATTTCTACGCAGAACGAGAGTGATCTGAATGATTTTGTCCGGATGAATCTCACCGGCTGGGGCGGAATTTCGAGGATGACAGCGTTGGCTTCCGGGTAATTTGACGCGCATGGTAGGTACCGAGCGAACGGTACCTCCACGTCTTCGCCGTTTGCCGGCAAGATGCACGGGCTCGCAACAGTAAAGAGCTGAAAATACGGGGCAAAGCGTCATATTCGAGTTCCTGCATTTCGCTGTGAACAAAAGCAGTGTGAACAGGGAGAGTAGAAGCCGTTAGGCTGGAGTAAGCATGACTCGGACGTTCAAAACACTCGCGTTATCAACGTTGCTGTTTTCTGTTTGGCACGCGAATGCCGGCGCGCAAGCAACAAGTAATTTGTTGCCGGGCGGTAACGACAAAAGCGCTGTGCCGGCGAGCGCTGCAACGGACCCGCTGCGGCGAACGACTCCGCGCGATTCGATTTACGCGTTCCTCGAAGCTTGCCATAAGGGAAAGTTCAAGATCGCGGCCCAGTATCTCGATCTCCGGCGGTTTGGCGCACAACGGCGTGCTGCCGAGGGTCCGCAACTGGCTGAGCAGCTCGCGAAACTGCTGGACCGCAATCCACAATTCGAGGTGAGCAGGCTGAGCGATGCGCCGGAGGGAAACACCGGCGACGCACTGGCGCCGAACCTTGAAGACCTTGCCACATTTGACTTGGACGGCGAGCCAGTAACGCTGCGGCTCGAACGATTCAATCAGTCGCAAACAGGTCCGATCTGGCTGGTGTCATCACTGAGCGTCGCGCATATTCCGGAACTTGCCGGACTTATCGAACAGAGCTGGCTCGAGAAGCGATTACCGGCTCCGCTGGTGGATATCAAACTGGTGGGCACGCCGCTCTGGATCTGGATGGCGCTGCTTCTGATTGCGATCGTACTTTCGGCAATTTCGCGAGTCCTGTCGAAGTTGTTCATCGCATTTCTGAAGCCGATTACCAAGCGTTACGCGCAAGCGTTTCACACGCAACGGCTGGAGGCGCTAACGGAACCGCTGCGGCTGCTGCTCTCGGTCATCGTGTTCCGGGCGTGTGTGGCATTTGTTCCGCCGGGGGCGCTGGTCCGCGATTACCTGTTAAAGCTGCTGATTTTGCTTTTCATGCTGGGCGCGGCATCGCTGGCGATGCGGCTTGTCGATGTGATATCGGACACCATCATTTCGCGATTGGACCATCGCGAACGGGCACTGACCTATTCGGTGTTTCCGTTGGGAATCCGGGTCGTCAAAATTGTGATCTTCTGCCTCGCTGTGATCATTGTCCTGCAGCAGTGGGGCTATAACATGAGTGCGATTCTGGCGGGCGTCGGCGTGGGCGGTATCGCGCTTGCTCTTGCGGCGCAGAAGACGATTGAGAACCTGTTCGGCGGACTCTCGCTGATCAGCGACCGGCCGGTTCTGGTGGGCGATGTTTGCCAGTTCGGCGGACAGGTAGGCACGGTGGAAGATATCGGGCTACGTTCCACCAGAATTCGCACGCCGGATCGCACAGTTGTTACGGTTCCGAATTCGCAATTCTCGACGATGACACTCGAGAATTTTTCCAAGCGTGACCGGATGTGGTTCCACCCGACCATACGGCTGCGTCGCGATACCAGCCCCGAGCAGGTTCGCCAGATGATGGACGCAATCGGGAAGATCCTCGGGGAGCATCCGTCGGTGGACGCTAGCGGAGTGCCGCTGCGTTTTACGAAAATTAGCGATCAATCGCTCGATCTGGAAATTTTCGCGTATGTGCTGACGCCCGAGGGGAACGAATTCTTACAAGTACAGACTGAACTGCTGTTGAAAATTCTGGAGGCATCGCACACGCTTGGTGTAGGCCTGGCAGTACCGATACAAGAGGGTTATAACGTGACAGTCGATCCGAATGACGCGCAGCTGGCCTACCCATTCCTGGCTTTCCAGAAGCGCGTTGCGAGCGGACAATCGGAAAGCGATGGAGCGGGCACGCAAAAGAGCGGAATAGCGAGAAACTGATACGCCCTAAAACTCGGATTGAAGAATATCGAAGTACACGTGCAGTCCTTTCCGGAACTGATCCACCGGGATGTGCTCACTGTCGCTATGCATAGTGGCGATATTGGCCGCATCGAGAACCATGGGCATCAGTCCATATGTCGGCACAGCTTTCATGCGGAACTTCTGGCCATCAGTGCCGTAGGGAACAATGACCGGTAACACCGTTGCGCCGGGATTCTCTTTAACGAGCGCGGCTTTCAAAGTCCGGTACAAAGCAGTATCAGTGGGGCTCGGCTGCGGATCATCCGGTTTTGATGAAATCCGCTCGACACTCACGCGCGGATCGTTGATGCGCGCCTTGATTTCGGAGATAAACTCATCGGCATTCTGGCCGGGTAAAAGACGGCAATCGAGGGTAGCCTCCGCCAGCGAAGGAATAACGTTCGCTTTGGGCGGATTGCCGACTCCGCTGCGAAGCGTCGTCAATGACATGGTATTTTGCTGCACGGCATTCATGAATTTATTTGACGCGAATTCACCGACCGCTTCCCGCATCGCCGTAACGATTGGATTGGGCTTTTGAGCAGGTGAGAACGCTTTCGCTTTTTCGATGGCGCGCAGCAGGATATCGTTTGCGTTATCGGGAATCGGCTGTGAACCGTGGCCGGAGATGCCTTGCGCACGCAAGCGGAGCCACAAAACCTGTTTATCCGCGACCGAGACGCCGAATACAAGTTTGCCGGACGTGTACAGATCGCGCGAGCCAATGCCGCCTTCGTCGAGGACATACGCGGGGTCGAGTTGATCCCAATGATTTTCGATCATCCAGGATGCGCCATCAGAGCCGCCCGTCTCTTCATCGCAATCGGAGAGGAATAAGATATCGCGCGGCGGAACGATGCCAAGCTGTTTGAGGAGCGTGAGCGCGGTCAATTGCATGATGGCCGTGCTCTTCATATCGAGCGTGCCGCGTCCCCACATCTGTCCACCTTCGATCAGCGCGGCGAACGGGTCCTGTTTCCAGCGCGTCGTATCGGCCGGAACGACGTCCATATGATTCAGCAGGAGCAGCGGCTTCTTTGAATGATCGCGGCCGGGCAAGCGCACCAGCAGGTTCGTTTTGCCGCCGCCATCGACCTTATACAATTCGGCACGGAGCCCGTCTGCAGCAAGTTCCTTCTGCAGAAACTGCGCCGCCGCACTAGTATCGGCGGGCGGATTGATGCTCTTGATCTGAACGTAATGCTGCAGAAGCCTAATCGCGTGCTGCTCCACTTGCGGCCAATCGGGCTGGGCAGCTTGCGCCGTAAAAACCGATGAGGCGCTTAGGAACGCGGCTATGAACAGTTTCATGTTTTTGTTTCAGGAATCCCGGTCAATTGAGAGCGGTTGCCATCCATGCGAAGCGCCTCCAGAACTGCGCCGGCACTGGGGCTGAGTCTCGGATCGATTGTGTCGCAGCCTATCGTAGTACGAATCTGGTCGTCAAAGGCGTTGCGCAGTCGTTCGCTTCGAAAGACACCGCCGATAGGGGCAACGGGAATACGCTCGGATGAGCGAAACAAATTGCGATAGACGCCCTCGACGTAGTAACTGAGCATGCGCGCAGATTCGATCAGGATATTTTGCGCGACTGAATCACCTTCATTCGCGCATTCGGTGACAATCGGTCCAAACATTGCGATGAGATTTCGTGGCTGCGCATACAAATAATGCAGAAGATGGTTGGCGCTGGGCGAATTGTTGGCAAGGAGCAGTTTCGGAGTCAGGATAGTTTTCGGACCCCAGCCTTCTTCCTGTTGTAATACCGCGCGCAAAGCACGTCGAACAATATCGAAAGCGCCGCCCTCGTCGCCGAAGAGATAACCCCAACCTCCAGCGCGCGCGCTACGGCCCTCAGCATTACGGCCGAACGCGATGGAGCCTGTTCCTGCGATTACGATGATGCCGGGTTCGCCCGCGAGCGCGCCCGTGAGAGCGATTTCGGCGTCGTTTGTCACTTTCATGCGAGCGCTGTGAACGAGTTCGCGCGAATAAGCGGTTTTGTCCTCGGCGCCTCCACTAAATCCCAGGCAGGCAGCAGCGAATTCCAACTCCGCGGGATTTGATGCGATCGCTCGTGTTGCCTGGCGGAGGCAATCGCTTACAACTTCAAAAAATTTGGTTCGAGCTTCCGCGCCGGTGACATGATTGCAGGGGCCGCTGCGCCCCACCCCCACGATGGCCCCCGTTTCATTGGCCACAAGTGCCGTCGTGCTGGATTGCCCGCCATCGATTCCCAGGTAGTAATGACGCGGCGCGCTCATGCGAGCGTCTTATCGGGGGCGTAGCAGAGCGGATCAAGCGGACACGAGGCGCAACGCGGCTTGCGCGCGATGCAGATTTGCCGCCCAAAATGAATCACTTGGTGAGCGAACAAGACCCAGCGCTCGCGCGGCACGATCTTCATCAGATCCGTCTCGATTTTTACAGGATCTTCGTTCCTGGTGAGGTCGAGCCGGCGTGCGATGCGCTGCACATGCGTGTCGACAACAATGCCGGAGGCGATGCCATACGCCGTACCGAGGACGACATTAGCTGTTTTGCGCGCGGCCCCGGGCACTTCGAGCAGCTCTTCCATCGTGCGCGGCACCTCGCCGTGATAATCGGCCAGAACTTTGCGGGCAGCGCCAATGATGGAACGGGCTTTGTTGTTGAAGAAGCCGGTAGAGCGGATATCCCGGGCAAGCTCATCCTGCGAAGCATTTGCCAGATCGCGTACGGTCGGATATTTGCGAAACAGTTCCGGAGTCACTTTATTCACGCGTTCATCAGTGCATTGGGCCGAAAGAATGGTTGCGACCAGAAGCTGCCACGGATTCTGGTGATGAAGCGCGCACGTGGCGCTCGGGAACAGCCGGTCGAGCTCGGCAAAGATGCGTTCGAGCCGCGCCTTTCGTTCTGCGGCATTTTTCGGTTTGGGGACTTTACGCGGTGGGGTAACTGGGTGTACCGCGGTCGGAACGGCGATTTCGGCTTCTGCCATCGGGAAACACCAAGATAACGCAGCGCTGGTAGGCTCTCGTTTAGTTCGGTAAGCCGTTATCCAGGAAATTGCGTAAGCGATGGCTGCGGCTGGGGTGACGCAATTTACGCAATGCTTTGGCCTCAATCTGGCGGATCCGTTCGCGCGTGACGGCAAAGTTCTGGCCCACTTCTTCCAGCGTGTGCTCGCTGCCATCCTGCAGACCGAAGCGCATTTTTACGATCTTCTCCTCCCGCGGGCTGAGCGTCTTCAGAACTTCCGCTGTCTGCTCGTGCAGATTGAGATTGATTACGGCCTCGGAGGGAGAAACCATGCGGCTATCGACGAGAAAATCGCCGAGATTGGATTCTTCTTCCTCACCAACCGGTGTTTGCAGGGAGATAGGCTCCTGTGCAATGCGCAGCACGCGGCGAACTTTGCCGGGCGACAGATCCATGCGCGCCGCAAGCTCCTCGATGGTAGCTTCGCGTCCCAGTTCCTGCAGCATTGTCCGCTGCAAACGCACGAGCTTGTTGATGGTTTCGATCATGTGCACCGGAATGCGGATCGTACGCGCCTGATCGGCGATAGCGCGAGTGACGGCCTGACGCACCCACCAGGTGGCGTAGGTTGAAAATTTGTAGCCGCGCTTGTAATCGAACTTATCGACCGCGCGCATGAGGCCGATGTTTCCCTCCTGAATCAGGTCGAGAAACTGCATGCCGCGATTGGTATAGCGTTTGGCGACAGAGACGACCAGCCGGAGATTAGCTTCGATCAGCCGCTTTTTGGCGCAGTCAGCTTCCATTTCGCCGCGATCGACAATTTGCAAAGTACGCCGCAGCTCGCTGGCTGCGCTGCCGGAGCGGTCTTCGAGGGTCTGCAACTGTGCCGAAAGAGCTTTTAGCTCTTTACGAAGCGAAGTAGCCGCCGCCGTTTCCGATGCAGGAAGCTGCTCGAGCTTGCGCTGTACTCGCGCAATCTCCTGTTCGAGCGGCTTTAATTTCTCGACCACGTGCTTCAGCGTGGCGCTCAGCGAGCGGCGGAAGCGCGGAGTAAACGGAAGCGCGCGGATAATTCGCGAGATGCGGACCACAACCCGGGCATACTCGAAACGCAGCTTGCGATGCTGTTTGGCCTTAAGGCTGCGCGAGGTGCCAATCAGCTTGGCTTCCGCTTGCTGCGCCTTACGGTAAAGCTTTTCGATCTCGCGCGCAGCCTCGATGAATTCGTTTTCCAGCCGGGATAAGGCGCCGTGCTCGTTACCTTCGGCGGTGAGGTCGGGCGCCTGCAAAATTTCGCTTACTGCCAGAGAGGCCCGTTCGACCGCCGTTTTTGTATCAATGATGGTCTGGATAATAAGGCGGGAACGGGAAAGCGCCCGCAAAACCGCGTTTTCGCCGCGCTCGATACGTTTGGCGAGCTCGATTTCTCCTTCGCGCGTGAGCAGCGGAACCATGCCCATCTCGCGCAGATAAACGCGTACTGAATCATTGCTCTTGTCGAGAACGCCCGGCGTGAGATCGAGGTCGGAGAAGTTATCGGTCTCTTCGTCGCGTTTTTCAAAATCCTTCGGCTCTTCCAGAAGATCGACGGGCGCCGCTTCCAAATCCGTGAAGAGATCGTTCAGATCGCCTCCGGCCGCCAGGTCTTCGCGCATCGATCCATTGAGATCGTCGTACAGCGCGAATGCCTTGTTGTTCCTGTCCTGCATTACCGCTATTGTGAATCTGCGATTACCAGTTTACGAATCCCCGAGCCGAAAAGCCGAGCGTGTTTGTGCCAAGGCGCCCCTGGTCTGACTCCTCGACTCCTCATATTACAACGATTCGACCCTTCGCAACGGGGCAGAGGGCTGGTCCAGTTCGCTCGCGAGGCGGATCGCAGCTTCGACATTACCCTCCATCTCCAGTTGGCGAATGCGCATCTTTAAGCTGTCGCGCCGGGACTGAGCCGACTTTGCCTCGAGCAGTTTCAAACAATCGAGCGCCTGTCCGGCGGCATGCTCGGCTTGAATGCCCGATTCTGAAAAACCGATCGCTTCTAGAATTTTCCGCGAATGATCGTCGAGCGACTCCGACACGCTACTCAGGCTGAACCGCTGGCCCGTGGCTTCAACGGCCAGGATGGCGTCAAAAATCGGTTTCAGCTCGATCATTTCTGAGTTGGTTGATCCGTTTAGATACTGACGGATGACGGCGCGAGCGTCAGCACTTGCGAGCATGCAGGCGATCAGCAGCTTTTCATTCGGTGGAACAGCGGACGCGGCGTCCTGCGGACGGCGAGCAGCGTCGCGCAATGTGCTTTTGGGCCGAAGCGTCCGCTGGATCAGCTCGCGATCGACGCCCAACTGATCGGCGATTTCCGTCGCGATCGCGGCACGTTCGATACGGTCGTGAACCTGCTCCACAGCGGGCAGGACAAACTTGACAGCATCAATCCGGCCCTCGGCGGTGCGCGTATCAAACTTCTTGCGGGCGCTTGCCGTCAACCAGTGGAAATAGGACTGTGCTTCGTCGAGAAGCCTGCGATAGGCAGCGCCGCCGTTCGCCTGAAGGTATTCATCCGGATCAAGGCCGCCGGGAATATCAAGCACGCGCACGCGCAGCCCGTGAGAAAGCAGGGTCGCAATGTACTTCTCGGTCGATTTCGTCCCCGCCGCATCGGAATCGAGATTCAGAATAACGTGCCCTTTGCCGGATTGATAAGAAATCTCCTGCTTTATGACGCGGATCTGAACGCTGCCTAGCGCTGTGCCGCAGATCGCAGCGACTTCCTGAATTCCGGCGGAGTAGATGCCAATCGCATCCATGTAGCCTTCCACAAGGATCATGCGGTCATTCTTGCGGGCGGCCACTTTGGCGCGGTGCAAATTATAGAGCACTGCGGATTTCGTGTAGAGCCGCGTCTCGGGCGAGTTAATGTACTTCACTTTCTCATCGGGACGGAGCGCTCGGCCGCCGAAAGCGATGATCTTGCCGGAGGAGTCGTGGATGGGAAACATCAGACGTCCCCGGAAACGATCGTACAGCCCCGGAGCGTCCTGTCGTTTCACGACGAGACCGGAATCGATGAGAAGCGATTCGCCGTAGCTCTTGAGTTTCTGCAAGAGCTGTTGCCCGCTTGCGTCGGAGAGGCCAAGCCGGAACTCGCGGGCAGCATCTGCGCTGACGCCGCGCGATTCGAGATAGTGCCGCGCTTCTGCGCCGGCGCTGGCGCGCAGATTGTCCTGGAAGATGCTGGCGGCTGCCTCGTGAATTTCAAGCAGCGCGGCAATACGGCGGGATTCCGGATCATCGGTCCGCTGCCGCTCCGGAATCGGAATACTGTAACGCTCGGCCAGCAAACGCAGGGTTTCGGGAAAAGTGAGGCTTTCGATCTGCTGCACGAATTTCAGCACGTCGCCCGCCGCGTCGCAGCCGAAACATTTGTAATATTGATGGCCGCTATGCACGCCGAACGACGGAGTCTTTTCGGAGTGAAACGGGCAAAGGCCGACCCAGCGCGGTCCGGAACCTTGCCGTTTCAGCCGGACATAGTGGCCGACGACATCGACGATATTGAGTTGGTTCTTAAGCTGCTCGGCGAAATTCATGGCTGGCCGAAACGGCAATAGTCGAGGGAGTTGTTTACAGAGTACCAGCTTGGGCCGCCTACGAATTGACATAATGTCGGCAGGCGATGGGCCTCAAAGAATACGCGCGTAAGCGCAATTTCGAAAAGACGCCGGAGCCGGCGCCGAAGGTGGTTTCCGCTGAGCATAAAGGAAGCGGGCGGGGCGGCTTCTACTGCGTGCAGCGTCACGATGCCACGCGGCTGCATTACGATTTCCGGCTCGAAGTAGACGGCGTACTCGTGAGCTGGGCGGTGCCGAAAGGGCCGAGCCTGGACCCCACACGAAAAGCGCTCGCGATGAAGGTAGAGGATCACCCGCTCGATTACGGCACCTTTGAGGGAAATATTCCCAAAGGCAATTACGGCGGCGGGAGCGTGATGCTGTGGGATGTCGGGACGTACGATGTGCTGGGCGATCTTCCTGCAGAAAAACAACTCGAACGCGGCGATTTCAAATTTGAGCTGCACGGCGCCAAACTCAAAGGCTCGTTTGCCATCGTGCACATGAAGCACGCCGGCAAAGGCAACGAATGGCTGCTCATCAAGAAAAAAGACGGCCATGAGGTTCCGGGCTATGACATCGATCAGTATGCGTGGAGCGTAGCCACCAAACGCACCCAGGACGAAATCGCGGAGAATATCGATCAGCCCTCGCTCGCGAACATTCCAGGAGCGAAAAAGGCGGCGGCGCCCGCCCAGATTGAGGCGATGCTTGCCACGGCCGTTAGCGCGCCTCCTTCAGGTTCGAACTGGCAATACGAGATCAAGTGGGACGGAGTTCGCGCCTTGTGCTTTATCAAAGACGGCAAGGTCCGCATGGAATCGCGGCGCGGTAACCGCTGCGATCCACAGTATCCCGAGCTTTCCGATTTACCCGCCCATGTTCACGCCAAGACGGCCTGGCTCGATGGCGAGATCTGCGTCCTCGATGAAAGCGGCCGTGCGCGCTTCCAAAACATTCAACCGAGAATCGGTGCCAATGCAAGCGCCGTGCCACGCCTCGCCAGGGAAACTCCGGCAACGCTTTTTTTGTTCGACATTCTGTACGCTGACGGCTACGATCTGCGAGGAGCGGCGCTCGAAGAGCGCAAGAAGATCTTGCATATGCTGGTTGTTCCCGCTGATCACATCCGCATCTCGGAGACGTTCAGCGCAAGCGGCGAAGAGGTCTTCGAAGCGGCGCGGCAGATGGGATTGGAGGGTATTCTCGCCAAAGATCGCCGAAGCAAATACGAAGGAACCCGTTCCAGGCTTTGGCAGAAGGTGAAGATCTCGAACGAGCAGGAGTTTGTGATTGCGGGCTTCACCAAAGGGGAGCGCGAGTATTTCGGCTCGCTGGTGCTTGGCGTCTACGAAGGCAAGAAGCTGCGCCATGCCGGGCAGGTAGGCACTGGTTTTGACCACCACCTGATGAAGACGATTCACGAGCGACTCGAACCGCTCGTGACGAAGACATGCCCGCTTACTCCCAAGCCAAACATCAAAGACGTCACCTGGGTGCGACCGGAATTAGTATGCCAGGTGCGGTTTCTCGAGTGGACCAAGGACGGTTCGCTTCGAGCACCCGTTTTTGTGGGCCTGCGCGAAGATAAAGCGCCCGCGGAAGCCGTACGCGAGAAACCGGAACAGCCGGTCGACGAACCTGTGCCGGGCAACGAGGATGTCGTCCAGCAAGAGGCAGCGCTCGACCTGAGCGGCAAGGAAGCGATCGTCGAAGTAGACGGACACCGGCTGAAGTTCAGTAATCTCGACAAGGTCTATTTCCCGAAGGATGGCTGGAAGAAGCGTGACCTCCTAGCCTTCTACGATGCAGTTTCCGAGTGGCTGCTGCCGCATCTGAAGGACAGGCCGCTCTCAATGAAACGCTATCCGAACGGAAT
>DATBGM010000163.1:0-22276 GCA_036557945.1 Bryobacteraceae bacterium
CAATGGCCTGCGGCCCGACCTGCTTTCGAACCTGTCCATTCTGCATCCGCCGTTTCTGCTCGGCTTAATCGCGGGGGGCGCCATCATTTACTGGTTTACCGGCGCATCCACCCAAGCCGTAACAACAGGCGCATATCGCGCAGTCGAATTCATCAAAGCCAACATCCGCCTCGAAGGCGTCACCAAAGCATCCGTTACCGACAGCAAAAAAGTCGTCGAAATCTGCACTCGCTACGCCCAGCGCGGCATGTTCAATATCTTTCTCACCGTCTTTTTTGTTACGCTCGCCTTCGCCTTTGTCGAGCCGTATTTTTTTATTGGCTATCTGATTTCCATCGCGCTCTTCGGGCTATATCAGGCGATCTTTATGGCGAATGCAGGTGGCGCCTGGGATAACGCCAAGAAGATCGTCGAAACGGAGCTCAAGCAGAAGGGAACCGATCTGCACGATGCAACAGTTGTCGGCGACACGGTGGGCGATCCGTTCAAAGATACTTCCTCGGTTGCACTCAATCCGATCATCAAGTTCACCACGCTGTTCGGTTTGCTCGCGGTTGAACTCGCCGTATCGCTCTCAGCCGAAGGCAGCCCGATGATCAGCCATCTGCTGGCGGTCGTATTTCTGCTCGCCTCGATTTACTTTGTCTGGCGGTCGTTCTACCGGATGAAGATCGGCGGCGCCAGCGAGCCCGTCACGGAGAAACCGAGTGAGCTGATCCTCGAGCGGTGAGCGGTCGGCCGGCATCGACCATTTTTCTCTAGCCAACCGGCGAACAACGCAGTTATAATCCAACCTCCAAATTCGCATCTTCAGCATTCGGAGGTTTCATGATCAAAAGCGTCCTGTTTTGCGTCGTCTCCGTTACGTTCGGTACCCTGCTGCACGCGACCGTAATCGATACCAACAACGCCGCTGCTGTCTCCGCGTTTCAGGCGGGCGCCACCGTAAACAACTTTGAAAGCGTAACCGGTGTTACGCCCTTCAGCATTACGAGCTACACAACCGGCGATGCGGTTTCCTCATCCTCGTTCGTCTTCAATCAGCTTCCCGGCGTTCAATTTTCTGTCGGCGGCGCGGTAGGCACCAACGAACCAGCGGTCTATCAACTTTCCGGCGGAATAGCAGGTGACGCGCATTCGGCGACCAATGTCCTCGGCCCTGTTGACTTTGATTTCACAACCAAGTTCGGCTCCGGCGCCATGATCGAAATCTTCTTCCCCACGAAAGTTTCGAAGGTAGGCTTCTGGCTGAATCCCGCGCTCGGCAACGTCGAATTGATCGCGGCCGATACCAATTTCGCATTCAGCCATCAGACCGAAACTACACTTGAGATGGCGCCCAGTGTGACGGCAGGCAACTTCGTTGGCATCGAGCGCGCAACTGCCGACATCGGAGGCTTCAAAATTATCGGTTTAGGCGCAACCGGCTTCACCATTGACGACTTCACTTATGGTGGCGCTTCGACCTCAACCGTTCCGGAGCCGTCCGCGTTTCTGTTGGCCGGGCTCGGCCTCGTCGCATCGCTATCGCTCCGCAAACTGCGCAAGCGGTCTACTTAATCGTGTACTGCTGAAAAACGTAGAAGTAGCGCGGATTTACGCCCGGCGTGGTCGCCCTCACAAACTCGCCAGCGAAGAAGTGACCGAAGCCCGCGCCGAACGTATGATGGCCGCACTTATACGTCAGAAACGCATCCAGTTCCTGGCCCACGTGCGTCCCGGCCGTGCCGGTCTCGGACTTCGCAATCGCCGCGCCGGAACTGTTATATAACGCATCGGTCGCACTGACCAAGTGTTCGTCGGAATACATTACGTTCAGGGCGAACGCCTTCGTCCAGTGCAGTGTTTCCAGTGAGCGGAACGTCTTCAGGTTGCGCCAGCCAAACAGGTCCTCATGTCCAAACTTATCGTGATTGGCGGGTGAGATCTGGTCGTAGGTGCCGCTATTGTGGGAGTCGGCGCGCGAGCCGCTCGCCAGTTTGTATTCGGCCGAAAAGATGAGCGGCATTTCCCACAACTTTGTCGCTTTCGTCGCGCCGGCAAACCACGCATAGGCGCGCTGCGTTTTCGGTCCGATATGCCCGCCTTGCCCGATGCCTTCCAAGTCGTACGTCATTGCCCACGGCAGTGGGCCGTAGAGGCGCGCGCCGAAAGTGTTCGTTCCCAAGGTGCCCTCACCGCTAAAACCGCCGCTCTTGTTTTGCGAATGGCGGAGCGCGTAGGCGTCGATCGAGAGGCCTTTCCAGAATTGCGAGATAACGTTGTAAGTACCCCAGATGTGATTGCCGAATTCCGGCCCGTTGAAGGCATCGGGCTGCACGACCACCGGCGACAGCAAGAGCGCTTCCATACGGAGAGGGCCTTTCCGGTACGACACCCGCCCGCCATCGTAGGTGCGGGCGGTATTGCTCCACTGGGGCGTGCCGATTACGCGGCTCTCGCCAAAATCAAGCATCTCGCGGCCGAAGATGGCGCCAAAACCCGATTTCGCCTTCGGGAACAGCTCAATATAGGATTCCTGCAGATCGGCCGTATCGCGCATGCTTCCCGGTGCGTTCGGCCCATAAAATGGCGCGCGCGCATCCTGTCCGGTCAGCGTGATTTTGAGCCAGCTCGCAGGCCGGATATCTGCGCCGAACCGCAAACGGCTCAGCATGTCCTGCTGATTGGGAGCCTCACCGAAATTCACGCCATAGCGCTCTTCCCAGCGCGTGCGCTCTTCGAAAGTCAGATGCAGAATGCCATCGGTGAGACTCGTCAGGCGCTGATTACCTTCCACGGCCGGATCAAGTAGCGCTTGCGATTCGCTGCCGAACGGGAAACCGGCGCAAAGAAGCAGGGCGCTTAAAACGCCGCGGAGAAGACGCATGCGACTCTAACTAAAAATATCTATTGCGTGTCTTTGCCCGAAGTCGCCAAGCACTTCAGTGATGGTATACAACGATAAGTTGGTAAGCACCGGGTTCGTATACCGGTAATAAGGCAACGCGATCAAAGCAATCGAAAGTGCCCAGCCACGTCCGCGTGCCCAAGTCGCATCATCCGCCGCCAGCGCTGCGCGAAACGCCCATCGGCTTCGAGCGGAAAGGAAATTCCAGGCAGGAATGAGATCGCATGCAGGGTCGCCGGCGCACATCCCTCCGAAATCAATGACTGCGTGAACCCGGCCGGCTTTCACCAGCAGATTTCCAGGCTGTAGATCGCCATGTATCCAGCGCGGCGGCTCGCGCCACGGTGTCGCCTCGAGAGCAGCGTCCCAAGCCGCCGTAACCAGCTTGGTATCGATCGTGCCATCGAGAGCCGCAATCGCCTCACGCGTGCGCGCGTCGCGATGCGCCAGCGGCTCGCCCCGATGGAAGTTATGCGCCCCCGGCAGTGGGGCGCTGCTGGCATCCATTCGTTGCAGCGCGGAGACAAACGCGGCCAGGTCGAGCGCCGCGCGCTGGTAATCACCGATATGTGCAACCGCCGCGTTCTCGCCCGCGAGCCATTTGTAAACAGACCAGTACCACGGATAACCCTGGCCCGGCATGCCCATCGCCAGCGGAACCGGAATAGCGAGCGGAAGCTGCGCTGCAATTTGCGGCAGCCACGCGTGCTCTTTCTCCACCTGGCCGGCAGCCGCTTCAATGCGCGGCAGCCGGACCAGCATCTCTTCGCCCAAGCGGTACATGGCATGATCCGTTCCGGCAGATTCGAGCTGCCGGATCGGAACCCCTGCCCAATGCGGGAACTGCGCCGCCAGCAAACGGGCTACGAGCGCGACATCGATATCGAATTCTCCGGCATGCATCCTGCCGGTCGCCGCGCTCAAATTTGCTGCCGCTTCCAGGCTCCGCGCCGGAACATCACAAGCGACGCGCTTGTCAGCACCACATCCGCCGCCGGCACCGCCCAGAACGCACCGCGCGGCCCCATCGCGAAGTGCATCGCGAGCAGCCATGCCACGGGAATCTGGAATACCCAGAATGCGATGAAGTTGAGAACCGTAGGCGTCATCGTATCGCCCGCGCCGTTAAATGCCTGGATGAGCACCATGCCCCACGCGTAGCTCAGGAAGGCGATGCCGAAAATCGACAGGCATGCCATCGCAGTTGTCACCACAGCCGGCTCGCCGGTGAAAATCGCCACCAGAGGAGCAGGGAAGAAGATGAATGCGATTGAAACCAAGCCGAGATAAAGCATGTTGTAAAAGCCCGTTCGGTAAACCGAGCGCTCGGCTCGTTCCGGTTTGCCCGCCCCGAGATTCTGCCCGACCAGCGTCGCCGCCGCGTTGCTCAATCCCCATGACGGCAGAATCGTGAAGATCAGCATGCGCACAGCGATCGTATAGCCCGCCACCGCCGCGCTGCCGAAGGTGGCGACGATGCGCACCAGCGCCATCCAGCTTGCCGTCGCGAGCAGAAACTGTACGATGCCCGTAGCAGAGACCTTCAGCAATCGCAGCATCACGGGAACGTTCAACCGTACCTGGCGCGCGTATACGGTCAGCCGGTTTTTTGTCGAACCGAGCTGCCAGAGCTGGAAAAGAACGCCGATTCCACGGCCGGTTGTCGTCGCAACCGCGGCACCGTAGACGCCCAGGTGCGGAAATGGCCCCCAGCCGTTGATCAGGCAGGGATCGAGCACGAGGTTAATGCCGTTGGCAAGCCACAGCGTACGCATGGCAAGTGCGGCATCGCCCGCTCCGCGAAAGATCGCATTGATCAGGAACAATAAAAAGATCACGGCCGAGCCGCCCAGCATTAACTGCGTATAGCGGGCATTGGCTTCGATAGCAGGTGTTGCACCCATCATGTGCAGCAGACGCGGAGCTTGCGTGAGGCCGATCGCCCCGACAACGAGCGAGACGAGAATGCCCAGAATAATCGACTGCACGGCGCCGTTGGCCGCGCCTTCCCGATCTTTCTCGCCGATCCGTCGCGCAACGAATGCAGTCGTCGCCATGCTGAGCCCGATGGCCACGCCGAATACCAGCGTCAGCAGCGATTCGGTCAGGCCCACGGTCGAAACCGCATCCGCTCCCAGGCGCGCTACAAAGAATACGTCGACGATGCCGAAGAGCGATTCCATCGCCATTTCGAGAATCATCGGGATTGCGAGCAGCACGATCGCACGGTTCAGATTGCCTTCCGTGAAATCCTGATGTGTTCCGAGTAATGCTTCCTTCAGCATGGTGAACGGTCGAGTCTTTCCCACGCCGAGAGGCGTGCCGCGGGCGCGTGGCGCGAGACCCCATCTATTAGTTACAGTAGCGTGCCGCGATATCAGGCCGTTCTAAATTCTGGAGCTAAACCGAGGAAGTTGGGCCGCGAGGATCGTCAATGCTTAGCGGGCCGGTAGCCTGCCGCCTGCGCGTCGCTTTCCTTCATGTACTTGCCTTGCTTGGTCTTGCCGTACCATTTGTCGCCCGGCTGGTGATAAACCTTAGTATCGGTATTCACCCACACCATACCGGGACCTCCGCCGGGAGCAGCGGTAGCGGCCGGTGCAGGCGCTGAAGCGGTGGCGGCCGAGGCGGCCATAGACTTCTTAGACGATTTCCTGGCGGAAGCGGTACTGGCCGCCGGAGCGGAAGCCGCAGCGGCAGCGGGCGCGGCAGCAGCGCTTACTGTTACCATCGGCGAAATCTTCTTGATCGAAGCCGCCGAGATTCCGGCCTTAGATAAATCGCTGACCGAAGAATACGGCCGTCCGGCGATGATCTTTTTCGCCGTTGAAGCGCCGATGCCCGGCACCGCCTCCAGTTCGGATTCCGAAGCCGTATTCAGATCGACCGGACTCGAAGGCGCAGTTTTGGCGCTCGCACTCTTCGTGCTCTTCGCTTTCTTAGTTGCCGTCGCGGCAGTCTGCGGGAAGGAAGGCGCCGCAAAAAGCGCCAGCCCCAGGCTGCACGCGAGGATGCGAACAAATCTCAAGCCCATGATCGGCAAATCATACACCATTCAAAACGAACCTTCAATGCGAGACCGAGTAATAAGTGTACATATAGCGCCAGTGGACGCTCTTGCCGGGTTCAATCGTGAAATCGAGAAATGGCTCGAGCGCGAGAACCGAACGAATCGACCACAGATGTAGCTGCGCGAGCGGCCGGTCCGCAGAGACGTGAAATCCGGCTCCCGCTTTGTTGTTTTGGACTCGGAAATCATAGCTCTCCACCGTGTGGGGAAAGCCGGTAAATTGAGCGGCTACGGTTTCACGCCCGCTGAGCGCCCGTTCGTAACTGAACTCCCGGCCGAAAATCTTCGCAAGCGGCGGAGTCTCCTTGAGTTGAATCTTGAACGGCAGCATAATGACATCGGCCGGCCCGACCGGCTGCTCGTCAGGAACGAAGAAGTTATGGTTATAGACACTCGTCTGAATCGCCAGCCGGCCTGTGTTTTCGAGTTCATGCTCGATCAGCAGCTCGGGCTTGCCGGCTACAAGCCGCAGCTTCTTTGTATAGCGATATGCGTAGCCGGTACCCGGATCGTGTAGCGTCTGCGTAAACTCGATCGCATCGGGGCGCCTAACTACATCCCATTTGCCCGAATCCACGATTTCATAGGGCCGGTAGGGAGAATAAGCGCGCTGGTCCGGACGCCGCAGCACGCCCACACCGATCTTGATGAACGTGCCGCCGGCTTTTGCCCGATCGAAGCCGAGCGCTTTGTCCTCCGTCGTGAATTCTTCCACCGGTCCGGTAATGGCGCTGGCGGGACCTGCCACGATCTCGTCGCCCTCGAAAACAAAGTCGATGACGTGCGGATCGGTTTTTGTGAACCACGGACCGTAATAACTATGTCCCTCGTGAGTAAGCGACCGGATAACTCCCGCCCAGTCGAAGCGTGTGCCCCGATAATAGCCGCTCTGCGCATCGGGCAGGTAAACGGAAGCGTGGACGGAACCGTTCGAAATTTCAGCCTGCGGCGGCTGTGCGGCGGATAGAGCTAGGGCGAATGTCATCAGCACTAAATGATAGCGTCGAAAATGAGTCATGGAAAAGAGATGAACATACGAGGTTACATCGCCCTGGTTCTGACGCTCAGCGGCACGAGTTTACTGCGCGCCGACTGGTTGACGTTCGGACACGATCCGCAGCGCTCCGCTTGGGCCACGGAAGAGACGAAGCTCACAACCGCAAACGTGCCGAATTTGGAGTTGAAATGGTCGATACAACTCGACAATTTGCCGCTCGCGCTGAATGCTCTGACTGCGCCGCTTGTCGCGCGCGATGTCGTGACTGCCGAGGGCACGAAAACGCTCGTCTATACCGCGGGCAGCTCGAACCATTTATTTGCCGTTGACGCCGCCACCGGCAAAGTCGTCTGGAAGCGCACCTTCCAGAGCTTTGTCAAAGCCAAGGAAGACTCGTTCTATCTGTGCCCCAACGCGGTGAACGCAACTCCTGTCATCGATCGCCGCCGGAATCTCATCTTTGCGCTTGCCTACGATGGCCGGCTCTTCGGACTTGACCTCGGCACCGGTAGTATACGTTTCGGACCCTATCAGTTCGTGCCTCCCTTTGCCAAACCTTGGAGCTTAAACCTCGACAACGGCTACATCTACACCACGACTTCGCAGGGCTGCGGCGGCGATCGCTCCGGTATTTACTCCATGAAGGTTGACGATCCGGCCCGCCACGTGAGCTACGAGATGCTTGTTCGCAACGGTGGAGGTGCGGGCATGTGGGCGCGCGGCGGTACGGCTATCGGGCATAACGGAACCGTCTACGTCAGTACCGGCGACGGTAAACTCGATCCGCCCAACGGCGATTTCGGAAGCACGTTTCTGGCGGCCGCTTCTCCGGACCTGCACGTCACCGATTACTACAGCCCCTTGAACTGGAATGAGGTGAACAAACGCGACCTCGACCTGCCCTCGGGCGGGCTCCTTTGGTTTGCCTACCGCAACTGGCACTTGGTTGCCGGTGGCGGCAAGGAGTCGGTCGTCTACCTGCTCGATGCCGATTCCCTCGGCGATAAGGATCATCAGACGGCGCTCTACATTTCCGAACAGATCGGAAACGAAGCGAAGGTGCTCGAAGAGAAAGGCATCTGGGGAGCGCCCGCGTTATGGAAGGATGAGCGCGGCGAGCCGTGGATTTACGTGACCCTGTGGGGTGCACCTGTCAAAGGAATCGCAAAATCGGTCGCGCGCAACGGCGAAGCCTCGCACGGATCGGTTATGGCCTTCCGCGTGGAGCTGGACCAGTCGAAGAGGCCCTGTCTCAAACTTGCCTGGATATCGCCCGATGTCAATCTGCCGGATGCGCCGGCGGTAGCGGACGGCATCGTTTTTATCGTGGCAACCGGTGAAAATCCGCGCCAGGATAAAATTCTCGGCAAGACCAACTATAAAAGCATGGAAGATTGGAAAAGCAACCTGCTCACCACCGAAGAGCGCGCCGCCGGAACCCGTCCTTCCGTACTGATGGCGCTGGATGCTAAAACCGGTAAGCTGCTTTTCGAGAGCGGGAGCGCCATGAAGAGCTGGAATCACTTCGGCGGCCTTGCCATTGACGACGGCAGGATTTATGCCGTCGACCACGCCTCAAACCTCTATTGTTTCGGTCTGAAATAGCGAAGCATGTCACACCGGGCTGTATCCATCTCGTCCTGGTTACAGCAAGACAATTCCCGATGGAGACGAAAATGAACACGAGCGCTACCGCTACCTTTGATCCGCTGCGCCCCAAATTGGCTTCTATTGCTTACCGCATGCTCGGATCGGTAGCTGACGCCGAGGATATGGTGCAGGAGGCATTCCTGCGCTGGATTGATGCCGATCGCAATGCCGTGAAGAATCCGGAAGCGTTTCTGTGCCGGGTGGTGACGCGCCTCTGCCTCGACGAGTTGAAATCCGCGCGGCACCGGCGCGAAACCTACGTGGGACCGTGGCTGCCGGAGCCGGTGGTGGAGCGCCCAGAAGACGAAATTGATGACGTTACGCTGCCGCTCATGCTGGCGCTCGAGCGCTTGACACCGCTCGAACGCGCCGCTTTCCTTCTGCACGACGTATTCGGCGTCAGTTTCGAGGAGATCGCCGAAACCATCAGCCGCGAACCCGCAGCCTGCCGCCAGCTTGCCAGCCGGGCGCGGTCGCATGTCCGCGCAGCGCGGCCGCGTTTTTCCATGCCGAGAGAGCGGAGTCTCGAAATCGCGGCTGCGTTCTTCGCAGCCAGCCGTAACGGCGATATGCAACAACTACGCGCGCTGCTTGCAGCGGATGTAACCGTCTACGCCGATGGCGGCGGTAAGGCGCGAGCCATTGCCCAGCCGGTCACCGGATTCGACGATGTTTTGCAGTTGCATATTTCCCTCGCGCGCATTTTTGCTGCGAATATGTCGCAGCTCATCGAGTACGGCTTCATTAACGGTTTGCCGGGATTCATCACGGTCGAGCAGGATGAGGTGCTGCAAACCACCGCACTCGCAATCGAGGATGGCAGGATCGCTGCCATCTATGTTGTGCGCAATCCCGACAAGCTGCGGCATCTGGGGAGCATCCAATGATGAACACCCGGATCGCCATCGTTTACCACAGCGGTTACGGCCACACGGCGCGCCAGGCCGAAGCCGTCAAGTGCGGCGTCGAGGAGGTGGAAGGCGCGGAAGCGCTGCTTCTGAACGCAGAAGAGGCGCCCACCCGCTGGGATGATCTCACCTCCGCTGCAGCTATCATTTTCGGCGCCCCTACCTACACCGGAAGTGTCTCGGCCGGCTTCAAGTCGTTCCAGGAAGCGACCTCCCGGGCCATCATGACGCAAGGCTTCTTATGGAAAGACAAAATCGCCGCCGGCTTCACCAACTCCGGCTCCCGTTCCGGAGATAAATTAGCGACACTGATTCAACTTGTCCTTTTTGCCGCGCAGCACGGCATGCACTGGGTCAGCCTCGGATTGCCGCCTGCGAATCACTCGAGCAAAGGATCGGAGAATGAACTGAACCGCCTTGGTTTCTGGCTCGGCGCCGGCGCGCAATCGAATACCGACGAAGGCCCCGATACGGCGCCGCCGGAAGCCGACCTCGCCACTGCGCGCCACCTGGGACAGCGCGTGGCCGAGGTCACTTTGCAATTCGTGCGCGGCCAAGCCGCCGGATTCATCCCCCAATCAACTGTGCATACAAACTGCGCGCCGTAGCAACGTCCTGGGTACCGCGAATGATCGCCCGCCCATCCGGGAAAAACATCAGATCGTATTTCGGCAGCGCCAGGCGCAAAGCAAATTCGTTCACATGCACTTCGCCGAGCGGCTCCAGGCGCCGCGCAAGCTCCGCTAAATCAAGCGGGCGGGAAGTCTCGTGCAACTGGACCGCATTGCGGCCGCAGAGGCTCACCGGCGCGCGCCGCATATTTTCCAGATAGCGGAACTGGCGCTGCGCACAAACCACGCACCGAGGATCAGGCGCGTCCGCATCGATCTGGCGCGCCGTCCCTTGCCACACATCCAGCGTGTGGATACGTGCGGAAAAATCGTCCCATCCGACAATCAGGCGCAGCGCAAGCGATACCTGTAGCGCCGCTACCGACGCGCTGGCCGTCGCCAGAACGCCTTCCACATCGCAGGTCGGATGCGGCCCCGCCGGCGGGTCCGGATAAACGCACGCAAAACACGGCCCGCGGCCCGGAACCACCGGCATTACGGTCCCGTGGCTTGCCACCGCCGCCCCATAAATCCAGGGCACGCCGTGTTTGACGCTAAGATCGTTTAGAAGATAACGAGTTTCGAAGTTGTCCACGCCGTCCAGAATCAGATCGGAGCCTGCGAGCAGTTCCTCGGCATTCGAAGCAGTCAGATCGCTGACGAGCGCCTCGATCTCGACACTGCGGTTCAGAAGCTGTAAACGGCGGCGTGCCGCGGCTGCTTTCGGGACTTCGCCGGCCGCATCACTTTCGTCGTATAAAAATTGGCGCTGAAGATTCGAAAAATCGACCGTATCGCGATCAATCAGGCGCAGCCTGCCAATCCCCGCGCGCACCAGCGCTTCGGCCTGGAAGCTGCCTAGTGCGCCGCAACCGACAATCGCAACGCGGGCCTTCGAAATATGCTCCTGACCGCGCTCCCCGATGGGCGCGAAGCGAATCTGGCGGGAATAGCGCTCTTTTTCGTCCATTTAGCCCGATGCTAGCAGCCACGCGGCTCCTTATGGCGATCGCGCTCTTGCCTGCTTCGCTCTGTGCACAGGACGGAGCGGCGGCGGCGTTTGAAGGCAAAGCCGTCGAATCCATCCGCTTCGAGCCGCCCGATCAACCGCTCACCGCGGAAGAAATCGGCAAGCGTCTGCCGCTGCACGCGGGCGAAACATTTCGCACCAGCGATTTGCGCCAGGCCATCCAGAATCTGTTCGCAACCGGGCGCTATGCGGATCTCGCTGTCGATGCCGCCCCGGAAAACGATGGGGTGGCGCTTCGCTTCCTGACCAAGCCCGCCTATTTCGTGGGACGCGTCATCATCACGGGCGGGAAACAGCCGCCCAATAGCGGTCAGCTTGCGAGCGCTACAAAACTGCGGCTCGGAGCTCGCTACTACGAGTCGGACCGCAACCAGGCGACGGAAGCGCTGCGCAATGTCTTGCGTTCGAACGGCTTTTACCGCGCCGAAATCGATAGCGCTGTTCGCTACGATGCACGTACACAGAGCGCGGATCTCGCGTTTGCCTTAACGCCAGGCGAGCGGGCGCGTTTCACAGATGCCGTGATCAGGGGAACTCCGGAACGGCCGCGCGCATCGATCACCCGCTCCACTCATTGGCAAAGGCTTTACGGCCTGCTCGGCTGGCAGCAGGTTACCGAAACTCGCGTGCGCCAGGGACTCGACCGTCTCCGCCGCGATTACGAAAAGCGCGACCGGCTCGAAGCGCGCGTCACGCTCACAGGGCTCGATTACGACGAAGAAACAAACCGCGTGCGGCCTGCGCTAAACCTGGAGGCAGGTCCACGCATTGCAATCGAGGTCCACGGCGCGGATATCGGCCGTGGGGACTTGAATCAGCTCGTGCCGGTCTATCAGGAACAGGCCGTCGACGCCGATCTGCTCGCCGAAGGACAGCGCAATCTGGCGCAGTTTCTGCAAGCCAAAGGTTATTACGAAGCAAGCGTCACTTACTCTGTTGCGCGGACATCTCCACGCGATCAGAAAATTATCTACAACGTCACACCGGGCCGCCGCCACAACTTTGTTTACCTCGAAATCGAGGGCGCACACTATTTCCCGATGGACCTGTTGCGCGAGCGGCTCTACATTCAGACAGCCACCTTGCCGCGCTTTCCCCGTGGCCGCTTCAGCGCCGGTTATCTGAAGCAGGACATCGCCGGCATCGAGAACCTCTACACATCAAATGGCTTCCGCGATGTGAAAGTGAGCGGGCGCATGGTCGACAACTACCGCGGCGCGCGCGATCACCTGGCGGTCTATATAAAAATTGAAGAAGGCATGCAGTGGCGCGTTTCGCATCTGGCGCTCGAAGGCATCAGCGGTGAAGATCTGCACAACATAGAAAGGCAGCTCTGGTCAACCGCCGGCCAGCCGTTTAGCGAAACCGGCATTGCGAACGATCGCACGACGATTCTGAATTACCTCTACAGCCGCGGCTTTCTGGACGCGACCTTCGACTATTTCGAGACGGCCGACGATGCGAACCATCAAATGGATCTGCGTTATGTCATCACGCCGGGAAAGCAGAATTTTGTGCGCGGCGTGGTGGTTAGCGGCCTCGAGACGACCCGCCCGAAAGTCGTCCTGAGCCGCATCGGGCTCAACAAGGGAGATCCGCTATCTCTCACCGAAGAGACCGACAGCCAGCGGCGGCTCTACTCGCTGGGAATTTTTGCTCGCGTGAATGCCGCTCTGCAGAATCCCGACGGCGACGAGAATGAGAAGTACGTGTTGTACGACATTGACGAAGCGCGTCACTATTCCTTGAACGTGGGCGTGGGAGCGCAGATTGCACGCATCGGCGGCGGTGCCACCACGCTGGATAATCCGGCCGGAACCACCGGTTTCGCGCCGCGCGTCGCGGTCGGGATCAGCCGCATCAATTTCCTCGGTCGCGGGCAGACCATCGGCTTGCAGACGGCTGCCTCCACCATCGACCAGAAAGCCGCGCTGACCTACTTTATTCCCCAATTCGGCGCCCGCAGCAACCTAAGCCTGACCAGCACCGCACTCATCGAGAATTCAAACGACATTCGCACCTACACCGCGCACCGGCGCGAAGCGTCGATTCAATTGGGGCAGCGGCTTTCGCGCGCTTATACACTGCAGTATCGAACGGTGTTCCGGGACGTGACGCTCTCTAATTTAAAGATCAACCGCTTCCTGGTGCCGCTGCTCTCGCAACCCGAGCGCCTCGGACTGGTGGAGTTTTCGGTGATCCAGGACAAGCGCGACGACCCGACCGATGCGCATCGCGGCATCTATTCAACTGCAAATCTCAGTTATGCGCCCGGCTTCCTCGGATCGCAAACCAGCTTCGCGCGCGCGCTGTTTCGCAACGCGACTTATCATCCGTTTCACCATGATCTCGTCTTCGCGCGCAGCACGCAATTTGGAGTCATCACACGCCTTGGCGGTACGCCCACCATTCCGCTGGCTGAGCGCCTGTATTCGGGCGGCTCCACTTCCCTGCGCTCCTTTCCCGATTTCCAGGCAGGCCCGCGCGACTTGCAGACCGGCTTTGTGCTCGGCGGCAACGCACTCTTGGTAAACAATCTCGAGCTTCGTTTCCCGCTATACGGCGATAATCTGCGAGGTGTGCTGTTTGAGGACGCCGGTAACGTCTATCGCACTCTGAGCGCAGTCAGCTTCCGCTTCCGCCAGCGCAATTTGCGGGACTTCGACTAGATGGTTCAATCGGTAGGATTCGGCATTCGCTATCAGACTCCGATCGGGCCGCTGCGCGTCGATCTTTCTTTAAGCCCGAATGCGCCGCGATTTTTTGGTTTGAAAGGAGACTTGGAAGACCTGTTGAATAATACCGCTGTTTCCACCGTGCAGAAGATTAATGCATTTCAGTTTCACATCTCGCTTGGCCAGGCATTCTAGAAGCCTGACTCTGAGCCGCGCGCATCAGCAAGCGGTTTACCGGACCTCAAAAGCCGTGTTGCTTCTGATGATCACCCTCCCGCTCACTGCCGAAATTGTCGATCGGGTCGAAATTGCGATCGGCCACGAGGCCATAACGCGGTCCGAGATCGACGAAGAGCTGCGCGTGACAGCGCTGCTCAACCACACTCCGCCGCAGATCAATCCCGCGACGCAGCGCGCTGCCGCCGGCCGTCTGGTCGAACAGTTTCTCGTCGCGCGCGAAATCGAAGTGAGCCACTTCCCGCTGCCCGATGCCAAAGAGGTCGCCGCCTACGAACAGGGCATCGAACGAGATTTCGGCGGAGCGGCCGGGCTGGCGCATGCACTTGCCGCCTACAACATCACGCAACCTGTACTCGATAGACATCTCGCGCTGCAGTTGCGCATCCTGCGCTTTACCGAATTCCGGTTTCCAACCGATGAAGCCCTGAATATCTGGCTGCAGGAGTCCCGCAAGCGATTCAATATCGTGTATCTCGATAAGGCGCTTCAATGAAAAGGTGGCGATGGTGGGCGGCTTCGCTCGTCTTACTCGCGGGCGCCGGCGCGTTCCTGCTTCAGTCCATATGGCTGCAAACTTATGCGCTCGCGCGCGTCACAAAGATGTTGGCAGGCGCAACCGGCGGTCCGGTTGAAATAGGCGCCTTTCATTTCGATTGGCGGACGCTGACCACCGAATGCCGCGATGTACGTGCCGTGTTACCCGGATTTGGCCGGCTGAAAATTGGCCGGTTGCAAGCCGATCTGAACTGGCGGTCGCTTTTCGACGGAAAGATCGAGGCCGCAAGCGTACTGGTAGACCGTCCGGAGGTGAATCTGGAACTCGCGCCGGCGGGCTCAGCGACACGTGTTCCAAATGTCTTGGCGCTGCGCCTGGCCCACTTTGACGTACAGCGCGGCATTCTCCGCGTTCACGACCAGGAGCGCCACTTCACCTTGCACGGTGACAATCTGTCGGCCCGGCTAAGCCATCACTCAGGACTTGCTGAATACGCATTTACAATCGCAAGCAAACACGTTGCCGCCGAGACCGGCTGCTGCGGAAACGCACAGGGAGCAATTGAGGCGCGCGGGTTGTTATGGCCGGACGCTATCGAATTCCAGCTGCTTCGTTTGCGCGAAGGAACGGCCCGGCTCGACGCGTCCGGCCGGCTTTCCAACTTTGTCGAGCCCCGCGCGGCTTTTCGCTTTCACCTCGAAATCGATGCGCCCGAGCTGGCGGAGCGCGCCGGATTCCGCGAGGTGCGTGCCGGAAACGTGTCCTCCGATGGAACAGCAGCCTACACGGTTGGCGATGGCTGGAGCGCTCGCGGACGGCTTCACGCCGTCAATGTTTCATATGTCGCGCGACATGGCGCTCTCGCCGACATCGACGCGCAATCGGATCTTTATCTCGAGCGCGGCACACTGACGTTTTCCAATGCCGTACTGCAACTGCTCGGCGGAAGTTTTCACGGGCAGGCGAGCATGTCAGCGGGCGGTGGCTTCCAGTTTGCCGGCCGCGCGGGCCGAATCCATCTGCGCGAACTTGCTCGTGTGGGCGGATGGCCCGCGCTACCCTGGCCAAGTTTCGCAAGCGGGTCGGTCGAGGGTGCCAGCCATAAAGGTGTGCGCGCCGATTTCGAGCTTTCACCGGCAGGCGCAGGTGGCCTCTCCGGCCGCGTGAAATTTGTTGCTAGCCAAGCAGCAGGGATCGTTTTCGAGCACTCGGAGCTGAAACTGCCGCATTCTCAGATCTCCTTTCGCGGTTCCGAGCGCGGCGTGTTCAACCTGAATCTGCACACGGATAGTTCGGACGAACTGAAGACGGCCCTTGCGTATGCCAAAAGCGGCCCGCCGCCGGATCTGCTTCCTGTTTTGCTTGCAAACGGCGATGCAAATTTTGCCGGAACCGTCCGCTTCGAGCACTACCAGCCGGCTCTGTCCGGACATCTGGAGCTACACGGCTTCCGGGCATATGGACGCGATTGGGATCGGCTCTCCTGGGAAGGAACCGCAACGCCTGCCGCGATCGAGGCGCGAACATTCGAAATCTCCGGTAGCGGCGCGCAGGCTTCGGGTGCAGGACGAGTCGGCCTGAATCATTGGACCATTGCAAACGACAGCCCTATTCAAGGACGCGGTAAGTTCTCCTTGGACTGGCAGCCTGGCGCAGGTGAGGGCCCGGCCTCGCAAATACGCGGTATCGCAGCGGGTGATCTTCAGTTCGGCGGTACGGTTGGAACGCCCGAAGGCAAAGCGCATCTCGAACTGCGTGACGGCCGGATTTATGGCGAGCGCGTACGCCGCCTGATAGCAGATGGCGGCTTTTCGCAGCACAATATCCGCGTCGACCGCGGCTCGATAACAGGAGTAGAAGGAGACACCCTCGCTTTCTCCGGCAGCTATTTGGCAGACCGGTCTAAGATCGAAGCAACCGTTAATACCCGCGGCTTCGTCCTGTCGCATCTCAGTCTGCTGCGCGGGCTAGACGGCACTCTGACGATGAATGCCGGTCTTTCCGCAGAATTTGTCAACGGCGCGCTGCGGCCTCTTGGTGCAACCGGCAAAGTCGCGTTGCAGCGCGCGACGTTTTCCGGAGAAGACCTGGGTAATGCGCAAGCAGAGATTGCAACACGCGATCAGAAACTACAGGTCGATTTCCAGGGTGACCTCCGAGGCAGCAGATTCTCGGGCGCGGCCGCGGTCGGGCTTGAACCGGGGAATCCGGTAACCGGAGAAGCTTCGTTTCAGCGGGTGGGTTTGAAAGATCTTTTGCCCCACGAGTGGTCCGAGCGCATCCCGGCCGCCGATGGCTTTGCGCGCGGCGCCGTCCGCTTTGCAGGAAAGCTGGCGGACAAAGCAAGCTGGCAAGTGCGCGCGCGGGCCGACCAGTTCGAACTCAATACGAAAGGTGTTCCGTTTGCCCTGCACAACACCGCGCCGGTAGCGATTGAAATCGCCCGCGGCACCGCAAAGATCGAAAGCCTGGAATTGCAAGGGCCGGACACTCGTCTGAAAATCGCGGGCGAGGCCGCAAAGCAAGCCCTGAACCTCAATGTGGACGGTATGCTCAGCCTGCAGGTGCTGGGCCTGCTCGATACCAACATCGAAACGGCGGCTGGCGAGTCAATCGTGAAAGCATCTGTACGCGGCACGCCCGAAAAACCGGTGCTCAACGGCAAAATGGAAATCAAAAACGGCTCGCTCACGTTACGCGATGTGGCAAACGGATTGACTGGCGTGAACGGCACCGTCGTCTTCAACCAGGACCGCGCAACGATCGAGCACCTCCGCGCAGAAGCAGGCGGCGGCCGCCTCGCCCTCGGCGGCTTCGTTACCTTTGGCGGAACGGCGCGGCTCGCTTATCATCTGGAAGCGCACGCGCAAACTACGCGCATACGCTACGCCAACGGCATCAGCATGACTACCGACGCCAATCTGCGTCTAACCGGAACCAGCACCAACAGTCTGCTTTCCGGCACAGCCACGATCTCCCGCGTCGTCTTCACTCCGAGTACCGACGTAGGAAACGTTTTGACCAACTTCGCCGCCCTGCCGCCTGCCCCCGCCAATCAGAAAGCATTTGTCAGCGGCCTGCAGTTGGATGTTGCCATCGAGAGCGCGCCCAATCTGCAGATCGCCACCGCCCTCAGCCGCGACGTCGAGGCTGTCATCGACCTGCGCCTGCGTGGCACGCCGGAACGGCCCGTCCTGCTCGGAACCGTTTCTGCCAATCAGGGTGACATTCGTGTGTTCGGCGGCCGCTACACTATCAATCGCGGCGAAGTCAGTTTTCAAAATACGGCGCATATCGAGCCCGTGCTCGATCTGGATCTTCAAACGCAGGCCCGCGGTATCAACGTCGATATCACCATCTCGGGCGCCTTCAGCCACTTGAACATAAGTTACCGCTCCGACCCGCCGCTTGAGCCGCGCGATATTATCGCGCTGCTGACTGTGGGCCGCACCCCGCAGGAAGCCGCCAACGTGCAGACCACGCAGGTGGCGAGCGACACCAGCGCCTTGCAGGCAAATGCGAATTCCGTCCTCGGACAGGCCATCGCGCCGCCTTCCGGAAGACTTTCCAAGCTGTTTGGAATCACGAATATCAAGATCGATCCTCTGGTCCAGGGCATCACCAACACGCCGCAATCTCGTCTTACGGTCGAGCAGCAGATTTCGCGCTCCATCACCATCACTTATGTAACGAACCTGGAGCAGACGTCTGAACAGATCTTCCGGCTCGAATGGGCCGTCAACCGTCAATATTCCATCGTGGCGATGCGCGACGATAACGGCGAGTTCGGTATCGATATTCAATACAAAAAGAGATTTAAATGATATGAAGCTGCGCGCGGCACAAGGCAGGCTGAAAATCGAGCACTCGATCATCGACGGGCTGCGGCCCCTGCTCGAGAAACTTCTGAACGGCAGCGCGGAGATACGGGCGGTGATTCCGGGAGTGATCCGCCCGGTGCGCGATGCACGCGGTCCTGTCGTCGTCCGCGTTACCGTCCCCACCACGAACGGCTGGAAGGCCATCGCCCTGAGCGCCGGCGCTCGCCAGGAACTGTTCATCAGCACAGCGTTACCAAAACCTGATTTAGAGAGGTTGATCGCGAAAGTGGTGAGGACCGGATGAATTGGGCAGGCCTGCTGCTTGCGAGCCCAGCCGCCCTGAACGCCGCGCCGGTCACCTTCAACCGCGACGTGGCGCCGCTCGTCTATACGCATTGCGCCCCGTGCCACCATCAGAACGGGCCCGGGCCGTTTCCGCTGCTTACCTATGCCGATGTGAGCAAGCACGCGACGCAAATTGTCAATGTCACCAGGCGCCGCTACATGCCGCCCTGGCCTCCCGAGCGCGGCTATGGCGTGTTTGCCGGCGACCGCAGCTTGACGGCTTCGCAGATCCAGGTCTTCGCGGACTGGCTCGCCGCCGGTAAGCCCGAAGGCAATGCGAAAAATCGCCCGCCGCCGCCTCATTTCTCCAGCCAATGGCCAATGGGCAAGCCCGATCTCGTCGTGCGCATGCCCGAGCCATACCGCATGGTCGCTTCGGGCGACGATATCTTCCGCAATTTCATCGTCCCGACAGGTTTGAAGCAGACGCGCTACGTGCGCGGACTCGATCTGCGTCTGACGAACCCGCGCGTCATTCATCACGCCAATGTAGTGCTCGATCGGACACGCTCCCTGCGCGGGCGTGATCGCGAGGACGGGCAGCCCGGCTTCTCCGGCATGGACGTCATCACCGAAGCGGCGCCCGATTCCTTCGATCCCGATTCGCACTTCCTGTTCTGGAAGCCCGCCACCATCTCGCGCCTGGAGCCTGAAGAGATGAGCTGGCGCCTCGATCCCGATACGGATCTCGTGGTGAATCTGCATCTCCAGCCAACTGGTAAAGAAGAGCAGGTGCAAGCCGAAATCGGCCTTTATTTTTCTAACCAGCCGCCCTCGAAGTTTCCAATGCTCGTTCAGTTGGAACACGACGGCGCGCTCAGAATCCCTCCGGGCGCGCGCAACTTCATTGTCACCGACCACGTCGTTCTGCCGGTTGCTGTAGACGCATTGGCTATTTATCCGCACGCGCACTATCTCGGCAAAACCATCGAGGCCTGGGCCGTGCTGCCCGGAGGCGAAAAGCGCTGGCTGATCCGCATACCGGATTGGGACATCAACTGGCAAGCCGAGTACGAGTACAAAAATCCCGTGCATCTCCCCAAAGGCACCCGGCTGGAGATGAAAATCAGCTACGACAATTCGACGTCGAATCCTCGCAATCCGAATCTGCCGCCCCGGCTCGTGCTCGCAGGCAACCGCAGCCACGATGAGATGGGCCATGTCTGGCTGCAGTTGCTGCCCGCCCGAAAAGAGGATCGGCTCGAACTGCAGGATGCCGTCATGCGCCGGCGTCTCGAAAAATATCCGGCAGATTTCCTCGCCCATTACAACCTGGGCGCGCTGGACGAAGTGCGCGGCAACCTGGATGACGCGCTGGCCATGTATCAGGCCGCTCTGCGCATCGATCCGCGCAGCGCGACGGCGCGCAACAGCCTGGCAGGCGTGTTTTTCCTCAAGGACAATGCGCCGGCCGCTATCGCGGAGTGGCGTGACGTGCTCGCCATTCATCCGGAGTACTTGAATGCGCGCTATAACGTCGCGAGAGCACTTGCGGCTGCGGGCGATCTGGACGAAGCTGCCGTCCAATATCGGATCTTCTTACAAACGCGCCCGGACGATGCGCAGGCGCAGGCAGGGCTCGGCGCCGTGCTTTACAAACAGCGCGATTTTCCCAGCGCGCTCGCCTGCTTCCGTAAGGCCGCCGAACACGCGCCCGACGATGCCGATATCGAAACGAACTTCGGCACCCTGCTTGCCATGAGCGGCGACTTGCAGAGCGCTAAAGCAGCATTCGAACGCGCCCTCGCTGCCGACCCGGCGCACGCCGCGGCCAAAGCAAACCTGGCCAGAGTCAAGGCGCAACTGGCATCGGCTTCTCCGCGTTGATCATCCAGAGCACGCCAAATGGATCTCTACATATCCCGAAGCGGAGTGCCCAGAACGTCTCCTCCATCGGCATGTAAGTCTGACCGCCGGTCGCAAGCACGCTGAAGATGCGCTCTGCCTCGGCCGTGCTGTCCACCGTGAGCGAAAGATAACTGCTTCGAATCTGCCCGTAATCGTCCCGCAGGACATCGGACCCCAGCAGCTCGACGCCGCCGATCGTAATCCGCGCATGTAGTATCGCCGAACGTGCCCTTTCCGGCAGATCCGGCGCGCCCGGAGCATCCGCATGCGTCATCATCATCGTTACCTTTCCGCCCAGATGCTCCTCGTAAAAGCGAAAGGCCTCCTGGCAATTTCCGTTGAAATTCAGATACGTGTTGAGTTTCACGCGAGCGACTCCTGCTTGACAACATTCGACCCGAGCAGCTCCTCCAGACGGTCGAACATATGCACGATGCCGGTCTCCATCCCCGACTTCAAATGCCCGTCCCGCGCCTCGCGCGATGCGTGCAGTAGTGTATTGGTCAATCTCGTTTTTCCGTTCAGATCGTCAAAGATAACCGTGTTGAGCCACTCCGGCCTCCCGATCGCGGCCATGTCGTAGCATTCCGTGTAGACCAGGCGCGCAGCCGGCACGATGTCCAGGTAAACGCCTTTGAAAGGATGTTCGCTTCCATCAGCCATACGCATTACCGTGCGCCACGCGCCGCCCTGGCGTAGGTCGACTTCGCAAACGGTGATTGTCGATCCACCGCAGCCATACCAATGCCGGATGTGCTCCGGCTTGGTCCACGCTTCGAATACCAGCTCGCGCGGCCAGTCAAACACGCGCGTGAAACGAATCTCCCGGTCCGATGGCAGCGTAACGCTCACCTTATCGCCGCTTTCTGCGAACATGCTTCTTCTCCTTCTTGTTCTGTATCTCGGATAAATATTTGTCCAGCCGGTCTAGCGTCTGCTCCCAGGAAGCGCGATACCGCTCCACCCACTCCGCCACCTGTTTCAGCGGCGCTGGCTCGAGCTTGCAGGGTCGCCACTGCGCCTCGCGGCTGCGTCTGATCAGGCCGGCATGCTCCAGCACCTTGAGATGCTTGGTGATCGCGGGAGCGCTGATCGCAAACGGTTCCGACAGTTCCTTCACCGACGCCTCGCCGGTCGCGAGCCGCGCCAGGATGGCCCGCCGCGTGGGATCGGCGAGCGCTGCAAACGTCGTACTAAGCGTGTCTTGCATTTATCTCATCGGATAATTAACCGATAGGCTAATTATGCGCCGGAGTTCCTTTCCTGTCAAGCGCTATCGAATGAAATGGTCCGTGAATGCGAGCGCCGGATGAAGCTGCACCCGCGGCATGTGGCAACCGGTGCAATCGCCGGTGCGATGCGGCGCCGCATGACAGGTGACGCAGCGCTGGTTGTAGAACGCGGCATCGTTCCGCCGCGCATCCTGATGGGCCTCGTGGCAAGTTGTACAGGCCAGCTTGCCTGAAGCAAAACACCGGCTCTTCGCCAGGCGATAAGGCTGAAAGCGGACTTTATCCGGCGCGCTTTCCCCCTCGGGTAGCTGGAACCGATGGCATGTCCCGCAAAACTCCACCTGCGCTCGCGCGCTTAATTTACCGGGATTCACCGGCCTTTTCGCGGGATCGCGCAGATGTTCTTCAGCCCCGGCATGACAGCGCTGGCACTGCACGCCCGGAACGACCGGCTCCAGATCGC
>DATBGM010000164.1:0-11149 GCA_036557945.1 Bryobacteraceae bacterium
TAGTTCGTGTTGGTCTCCCAGCAGTAGCGAGGCAGGAGTTCCAGATCGAGAGTGGATAGGTTGCCGACAAGCTCGGGATGCTGACGGGCGATCGCCTCAGCTTCGTCGCGGCGCGCGAGAACGCAGCACACGAGCATACGAGTCTGTGGATCGCTGTTCTCGTATAAAAAATCAAAAACATCGGCGTGCCCTTTCAGAAGGGCTACCTGATGGGGGTAAGAATTAAAGGCCAGGCTCCATTGCAGAATTGTGCCGCCACGCCCCTTGTATCCCAGCGGAGGGAAATCGGGCGAGCGGCCGATCCGCTGGGCGACGCAGGCGGGATCCTTCAAGACCAGCTTGCGGACAAGATCGAGATCACCGAGAGCAGCGGCGAGGAAGATATCGGGAGTCGCTCCCCGTTCAAGAAGGTACCGGGAAACTTCGGGAGCCTTTCCGATGCGCCATTGTGCAGGAGTGGAATCATGGTCTTCATCGCGCGCATGGATATCTGCGCCATGGTCGAGCAGGAACTGAGCCGTTGCCGTATCGCGGGCGAAATGAAGAGGCGTGCACCCGTCGCCGCCCTTGGCGTGGACCAGAGTCCGGTCGGTGCCGACTAAGCTGGCAAGATGATCTATGAATCCGAAAGCAGCCGCCGCGTGAACGCTGAGGGAAGCGCCCTTTGCGACCAAAAAACGGGCGATCGCGGGAGGAATATCCTCGGTGCAGAATCCGTCGGCCCATAGTCTGCCGGCAAGCTCCGGCAGATTCGGATTATCGCGGCACAAGGCTTCAACTGCAAGTTCGGGAGTCTTGGACTGAATTGCCTTTTGAAAAAGATCGCGAACCGCGTCGTCCATGTTTCTGATTATCAGTGTCCCGCGGCGGGATTGCCGGTGGGCGCTGGGGCGTGATCCACAGCAGCACGCGGCCCCAGCAATTCCGTAAGCACCGGCTTCAGCGCATTCGCCCAGACCTGATACGCCTTCACGGTTGGATGAAGTTTGTCTTTCGCGTTCATCATGCCGTCGCGCAGCCTCCCATCACGGGCAGCGAGTTTATTGTTGATGTTCAGATATCGGACGCGTCGACCATCGGCCAGCTGCGACAGGTTGCGGTTGATCCTTTCGATAACGGGAATGAACGCCATGTTGTCGTTTCGCGGAAAGATCGCGATGACCACCACCGTCGCCTCTGGCGCTTTGGCATGAATCACCCGTAGAATCGCCTGAAACCCTCGCGTGACCTCGTCTGCTCTCGCCTGGACATCGCCTGCTGCCAAGGGATCGCCAACGTTGTTTGTGCCGGCGAGCAGCACGACAACCTTGGGATTGACTCCGTCCAGCTCGCCGTTCTCTAGACGCCAGAGGATATTCTGCGTCTTATCTGCGCCCCATCCGAAATCAGCCGCATTCCAGCCGAAAAAATTTTGTCCCCAATTGGCGAGCAGGTCCGGGTAATCCGTCGCGCCCCAACGCCGCGTAATCGAATCGCCTTCGAAATACACGCCGATCTGTCCGTGCTTCGCTTTCGCGAGCAGTTGAGAATGTGCAACCAGAGAATTTGCATCCGTCCGGAACATCGGCTGATCGGCCGGAAGTTTCCACGGCGCCGCACGATAGTTGAGGAACTTGTCTGCCCACGGAATGAAAAATTTCCAGTTGGGAGCATCGGTATGGCCTGCATCGTGCTGCCGCCATGCCAGTTGACCGTTGAGAAGTCCCGTGTTCACCGGCGGCATCTTCGCTGTGCGGTAATCCTCATTTACTCCCAGGTCCTTTGCCCCCAGCAGCCGAAAGACAGCGCCGGCGGCTACGGTTGCCATGAAGCTGCCCCGCTGGTCAAGCCACTTGGCGTCGCCCAGCTCGGGAACTCCGTAGCTGATGAATGTCAGCCGGGGGGCGCAAAGCGCAATCAGTTCGTTCGAGTCCACCGGCAGGTCGCGCGCATCCTTGCTTCCGAACGAAGCTTGCGCCGCGCCGTACTTCAGGAAATTGCCGGCCATCCAGTGATATTCGCCCGAGCCTGTAAGATTCTCCACCTGCTCTCCGAAATTGCGCCTGTGCGGTTTTGCGCCGCCTTCTCCGGAGGAGCCGGCAAGGACGACAGCAAAGCGGGTATCGAACGCCATCGTTACCAGCGCGGCCTTTCCATAACGGGAGACCCCCTCGATGCCGACGCGCTTCGCATCCACGCTCTTGTCGGTCTCCAGGTAATCGAGAGCACGGGAAGCGCCCCAGGCCCATGCCCGCAACGCGCCCCAGTCTTCCGGTTTTCGCGGCTGCCCTTTGTTCGTGAGGCCGATAATCCCCCTTGTCAGACCCGCGCCATTGTCCGCCTGGATGCTAGCGGTATCGAGGAGTGCATATCCCCATCCTCCGGCGATGAGTTGTTCCGTTGAAGGCGGATCCGTGCCCATCATCTTCTTAAATTCCGGATGGCTTGCAATGAACTTGCGAATGGCCGCGCTGCTGAACAGGATCATCACCGGCACCGGGCCTTCTGCATTTCCCGGCGTCACCAGCGTCATCTCGATATCTACGGCGATCGATGGGCACGCTGAATTGTCCACGTGTCCGGCCAGATGCTTCTCGATAACCGGGAAAACGCCGGCCTTTGAATCGATTGTGCTCTTAACAGTCCAGGTCACTTTCGGCACATCCGGCGGGACGCGGCCAATCACCTCGCGCTCAAAGTCTTCCACAATCTCCGGCCGTCGCTTGTTCCACCACTGCTTCGACGACGTTACCTTTGCCCCGTCTTTAGACGTGAGCGCATCCGGCAGATCTCCAAAGGGATTAGCCTTCGCCTCGTCGTAATTGGCATGATTAGGATTGTTTTCATTCCCGCTCGGTCCGGGACGCAGCGTCTTGATCCCGAGCTGATCCATCATGTTTTGGTGGTCCTGTTCCGCTGTCCAGTTCAGAGGCGGCAACCGCTGCCCCGTGGCCAACGGACAAGCGAAGGCGGCTAAAGCGGCGAGTGCGGCAACTCCCGACAGCCATCTTGTCGCATGCGTTGCAGAAATCATGTTTGAGGTTCGAACAAAATAGTATCGGACCGCGATCCGGACGTTCCCCGCTGCTATTCGCCAGTTGCTCGGATCAATGAACGGAACGTACCGGCTCCTGAATCGCCAGGACTTTCCCACCGATATTCTCGATCGCATTTGCCCCTGCCGGCGGAAACACCAGGTTGGTACTGACCACGCGCCCACCATCGGCGAAGACTTCGAGGGAACAGCGGTCCACCAGAATTTGCATCCTTAATGAATCTCCGCCCGCGCGCAGCGGCGCCTCTACCCGGGCCGGGAACTCGGGGCTGAAGTTTGTCAGGCCGGAATGCCTGCGGTCCACAAACAGGACCTGCTTCGCCGGATCATATCCGACCGACGTGTAATTCCGCCCATCCGAGAGCAGTTTCAATCCGACTTCATGGCCGGCCTTCGGATTGACCGAAAAGATAAGCAGGAACGAGTGTCCGGCTCTCCGCCGATCGTTATCGGATTCAATCAGCCGCTCGATCTGCTCCGCCGGATTTTGAAAGAGTCGAATGCCCTCCGGCGTCTCGCGCAGCGATAATTCGCGCGGAAACGTCATCTGTCCGCGCCAAGGGTTCGTCGGAAGTTTCCCGGCATACTGCCAGTTATCCATCCAGCCGATCATGACCGGCTTGTGGCCGCGCGGTAGTCCGTTGAAGGTCAAAGCGCAATAACAATCTTTGCCGTAATCGGTCCAAAGCGCGAGGGACGGTGGATTATCGTTCGTGAAGCGCGAACCGTCGAAGCGTCCGACGAAGTACTGCTCGCCTGAACCGCCCTGCAGCGCTCCCGGATTCAATCCGACTTTCAGAACCCAGCGCGTTTCCCCGCGCCTGGCTTCAACGGGGAGTTCAAATAGTTCCGGGCATTCCCACTGCCCAGCCGTCGCGCCCGCCGGACCAAATTCGCTCGCTTGCTTCCAGCTTTTTAGATCGGGCGAAGTATAAAGAAGTACCTTGTGGTCGTTCGGCAGCGCCACAACCATTACCCAGTGCTTCGCCTGCCTCGACCAGAACACTTTAGGATCGCGAAAATCGGAGAGATTCAGATTCAGCACGGGATTTGACACATATTTTGTCCAGGTACGCCCGCGATCGTTGCTATAGGCGAGATTTTGTGTCTGGAGCGATGAGGTTGTACCACTTCTCGGAGTGTGTCCCGTATAAATCGCCACCAGGCATGGTTTTCCATTCGCGCAAAAGCCGCTCGAATTCTGCTCGTCCACTACTGTGCTGCCGGTAAAAATCATCACTCCGTTTTCTTCCGGCAAGGCTACCGGCAGTTCCTGCCAGTGGAGCAGGTCCCGGCTCACGGCGTGTCCCCAACTCATATGGCCCCACTGATCGCCGAACGGGTTGTATTGGAAGAACAGATGGTACTCGCCTTCGAAGTAAACCAAGCCGTTGGGATCGTTCGTCCAGTTTCGCTGCGGCGAGAAATGATATTGCGGACGGTACGGCTGATCGTAACCCGAATCCTGACCCGCAAGCGAAGCCACGCCCAGAGCGCTCAGCAGGATTGAACGAAAGAGCTGCACCTCCGCAGCATACGCTAGTTCGGGATCGAGCGCCGTAGCGAACGCACAGGTTCCGTTCGCACCCGTGGCTCACATCTTGTCCGGATGCTCGATACGGAAATGGCGCATACTTCCCTCCTGCCGCACCTTCGCTTGATACCCTTTATAATCGGCTTACCGGATGTTGCGTGCTGTTCTCGTTCTGTGGTCTGCTGCCTACGCGGCTTATGCACAGAATTCCTCGCCGCAGGAGCTGTTTCAGCGAGGGATGGCCGCGCAGCAGGCGGGCGAGTACGACCGGGCCGTGCGCGATTACCGCGCGCTGGTCGTGCAATACCCAAACGTCTTCGAAATCCGCTCCAATTTGGGGGCCTCGCTCGCAGGTGAAGGGCACTACTCTGAAGCGATCGCCGAATATCAGCGCGCGCTGGCGCTGAAATCGAATCCGCGGGTGCGCCTGAATCTGGCGCTCGCTTATTACAAAACGGGCGACATTCAGAAAGCGACCGAAACGCTCGAACGGGTACATCAAGAAGCACAGGACGACCAGCAGGCCATTACTCTGCTTGCCGACTGTTATCTCCGGCTCGGCAAAAACAAGCAGGTAATTACTCTTCTCGCGCCTTACGAACAGTCTCAGCCGGATAACCGGCCGTTCATCTACCTGCTCGGCACGGCCCTCGTCCGCGATGGCCAGACTGACAAGGGGCAGGTCATCATTGATAAGATCCTGCGCGACGGTGATAGCGCCGAATCGCGCCTGCTGATGGGTACGGCAAAATACATGGTGGCTGACTTCAGCGGAGCGCGCGATGATTTTGCGAAAGCCGTGCAATTGAATCCGAAACTGCCCGACGCCTTCGCCTGGTACGGTATGGCGCTGTTATCAACCGGCGATCAGGCCGGAGCCAAAAAAGCGTTCGAGAAAGAGCTCGCCGGCGATCCCAATAATTTCGTCGCAAATCTGCATCTCGGCGCGCAGTTGCGCCAGGATCAGGATTATCCCGCCGCTTTGAAATATTTGCAGCATGCGCTGGAGCTCCGGACCGGCGATCCCGCGGTGCGCTTCCAGATCGCTTCGGTAAAGATGTCGCAAAACCGCCTGCCTGAGGCCGAGCATGAGCTCGAAGCGCTGGTGAAAGACTCGCCGCAGTTTATTGAAGCGCATGTAGCGCTCGCAACGCTCTATTTTCGCCAGAAGCGTAAGGCAGACGGCGAGCGCGAGCGCGCGATTTTCGCCAAACTGAATGCCGAACGGCAGGCGCAGAACGAAGTCGCGGTCAAACCCGCGCAATGAGGTTGCGGCTCTTCTGCGTGGTTTTATTGGTCGTTGTCGTGCACGCGCGCGAAGAGCGCGAATGTGCCACGTGTCACGCCCCCGAAAGCCGGGAACACCCGCGAACGTCGATGGCGCGCGCCATGGAATCAGCCTCGGATTGTGAAATTCTGCGCGCGCACTCCGTGCTCTCATTTGAAAATGCCGGATATAGCTACCGCATCGAAAGGCACGGGGAGCAAAGCATCTACACCGTTGCGCGCAACGAACAGAGCGTAACGGTTCCTATCCGCTGGGCCTTTGGACTAGGCCGCGCCGGACAAACCTATGTCTTCGAAAAAGACGGCAAAATGTACGAGAGCCGTGTAAGTTTTTATCAGCAGATAGACCGGCTCGATCTGACGCTCGGCGCCGCTGGCGCGCCGCCGAAGAATCTGCTCGAAGCTGCGGGTCGATTGATGACCAACGAAGATTCGCGCTGTTTCAGTTGCCACGCGACAGACGCCGTCCACGACACGAAGCTTACTTTGCATCGCATGACCGCGGGCATCCAGTGCGAGCGCTGCCACGGCGGGGGTGAGGCGCACGTGCGCGGCTTTCAGCAGGGCCAGACGGTTGCCATGAAGAGCCTCCGCGGTCTGAGCGCGGAGGACATGTCGAATTTTTGTGGCCAGTGCCACCGCACCTGGGCCGAGATTGCCGGTGACGGGATTACGGGCATCGCCAATATCCGTTTCCAGCCATACCGGTTAACGAACAGCAAGTGCTACGATTCGGACGACGCGCGCATTCGCTGCACAGCGTGCCATGATCCTCATCGTGAGCTGGAGACGGCTGCCGGCGTTTACGATACAAAGTGTCTGGCGTGCCATGCCGGGGGCAAGCGAGCCGCGCTCTCCTGTAAGGTAGCAACGAAAGATTGCGTGACATGTCACATGCCCAAACTCGAATTGCCCGGCTCGCACCACCAATTTACCGATCATCAGATTCGCGTTGTGAGGGCGAATGCGCCTTATCCGAATTAGCCTGCTTTGTCTGCTGGCAGCAGCCGCGCTCGCCGCTCAGGATTTTGAAAACATCATCCAGCGCGCCGTTGGATTACAGCAGGCCGGGAATTATAAGGATGCCGCCAATGCCTATCGTGAAGCACTAAAGCTACGGCCGGATGATATTGCAACCCACGTGAATCTCGGGGTTGTGCTCGCACACGAAAACCGGTTCGATGAGGCGATCGCCGAATATAGAGCCGCCGAAAACCTCTTGCCCGGCGATCCGCGTATCGAGCTGAACATTGCGCTTGCTTATCAGAAGAGCGGCCGTCTCAAACAAGCTCGCGATCTGTTCGAAAAGCTCTATGCCGCGCATCCGGAAGAAGCGCAAATCCGCATGCTGCTCGCCGACAACGCGCTTCAGCTTGGCGACAACGACCGGGTCATCGCGCTGCTCGAGCCGGTTTCCTCACAAAGCGGCAACGATCTCGCCATTGCGTACATGCTCGGCATGGCGTTACTTCATAAAAGACGCATCGAGGAAGCGCAGGTACAGCTCGACCGTATTCTGCGCAATGGCGATACGGCGGAAGCGCATTTTTTGTTAGGCACGCGCATGTTTGAATCCGGCGATTATCCGGCGGCGGTACAGGAGTTGGGGCGCGCTGCAACGCAAAAACCCGATCTGCCTCTGCTGCAATCGTTTTATGCGCAGGCGCTGCTGAATACGGGCGATCCGGACGCCGCCGCGACAGCGTTTCGCAAAGAGCTAGCGGCCAATCCCGAGGATTATAGCGCGAATCTGGGACTCGGCCAGATTCTGGTTGCGCGCAAACAGTTTGCCGATGCCCGCCCGTTGCTGGAACACGCGCTCGAATCACGCCCTGCGTCGCCGAATGCAAAACTTGCGCTCGCCGAATGCCTCGTCGGAATGAAGCAATGGAGCGAAGCGCAGCTCCTGGCTGAAGAAGCGGCTGAAGCAATGCCAAAATCGAGTGAAGTTCACCAGGTACTCGCCGATATTTACAAACAGCTCAAGCGTCCAACCGACGCACAGCGTGAGCGCAACGCGGCGCGTTCCCTGGCTGCTGCGGCCGATCCAGGACCTGCGCTCGAATCACTCGCTCCCGATTTCAAACTGCCTTCGCCCTCGTCACACCAGATCGTGGAATTACGCGATATACGTGCACACCAGCCCGCCGTCCTCGTTTTCGGAAGTTATAGCTGTCCGAATTTTCGCGGCTCGGCGGAAGCTTTGAAGTCGCTCTATCAGCGCTACCATGTGCGTGCATCTTTCCTGCTTGTCTACATTCGCGAGGCTCACGCGACCGGCGACTGGCAGAGCACCCGCAATGCAGCCGAAGGGATCGTTCTCTCGCCTGCCGCCACGTATGCTGAAAAACAGGATCACGCCGCTATGTGCAGCCGCAACCTTCATCTGCCTTTCACGGCCGTCGTCGATGGCATGGACGGCGCTGTAGAAAAAGCCTACAATGGCTGGCCGAGCCGGGTCTTTGTCATCGGTCAAGACGGCCGCATAAAGTATTCGAGCCGGCTGACCGAACTGGAATTTCGCTCCGAGGAGATGGAGGCCGCCTTGCGGGAAGCATTGCGATGAAGTTAACCCGACGCCAGGCATTATGGATCGCTACCGGCAGCGCTCTCTACGGTCGGCGCATGCTCGCCGCCCGAGGGCCGCTGTTTGAAGAAATTCCGACCTCCGCCAGCGCCATCGAGTGGGTACACGACAATGCCATGTCGCCGGAGCACTACCTGCCGGAAACGCTCGGGCCCGGCTGCGCTTTCCTCGATTTCGATAACGACGGCTGGATGGACATTTACCTCGTCAACAGCGGCCCGTGCGATTTCTGGAAGCCCGCCAAGCCCATCCGCAACGCGCTCTACAAAAATAATCGCGACGGCACGTTTATCGACGTGACAGACAAAGCAGGCGTTCCCGGCGGAACCTTCGGCATGGGTGTTGCAGTCGGCGACTTCGATAACGATGGCTGGCCGGACCTGCTCATTACCGCCTATTGCAAGTGTATTCTCTACAAAAACAATCACGACGGCACGTTTACAGATGTGACCCAAAAAGCAGGCGTCGCGACGCCCGGCTGGACCACCAGCGCCGTGTGGTTCGACTACGACAACGACGGCCGGCTCGATCTTTTCCTCTGCAGCTTCGTCGATTACTCGGGCGGACATAAGTTCGAGTGCGGCGATAACAAGATCGGCAAGCACTACTACTGCATTCCACGCGTCTTTAAAGGGACAGCGAGCTTTCTGTATCACAACAACGGGGACGGCACGTTTACCGATGTGACGAAGGGCACCGATATTGAGAAATCCCTTGGCAAAGGCCTCGGCGTGGTCGCAACCGACATCAACAATGACGGCCGCATGGACCTCTTCGTCGCAAATGATACCGTTCAGAACTTCCTCTACGTGAATCGCGGCCCGGGGCCGAACGGAACCTGGAAATGGGAGGAAATCGCGCTGCAGGCTGAAGTCGCATTCAGCGAAAACGGGCAGCCGCGCTCGGGTATGGGTGTCGATGCCGCTGATATCGACAGTGACGGCTGGCAGGATCTGTTCGTAGCGAATGTCGATCAGGAGATGTTCTCGGTTTACAAGAACAACAAAGACGAGACGTTTCGCGATACGGCGCACATGCAGGGTGTGGCGCAGGCAACGCGCCTCCTCAGCGGCTGGGGTCTGAAGTACTTCGATTACGATAACGACGGCGAAGTGGACCTGTTTCTCGCAAACGGTCATCCGGATGACATGATCGATCACTATTCGCAGCAGGTAAAGTACAAGGAACCGCTGCTGCTCTTTCATCATGAAGCCGATGGCAAGCTGCACGATGTAAGCGATCAGGCCGGAACGGCTTTCCAGAAAGCATACGCAGCACGAGGCCTCGCCGTTGGCGATTACAACAACGACGGCGCAGTCGACGTGCTTATTTGTAACAACGGCGGCGCTCCGCTGCTGCTGAAGAACAACGCCGCCAAAGGAAACAACTGGCTTGGGCTGAAACTGGAAGGCGTCACCTGCAATCGCGACGCGATCGGCGCGCGTATTTTGTGGACAGCGGGCGGTAAAAAGCGCGCGCGCTTGAAGAGCAATGGCGGCAGCTATCTTTCTTCGCACGATCCGCGCGAGGTGCTCGGCATCGGCAGCGCGCCAAAAATCGACGTCCTCGAAATTCGCTGGCCTGCGCCGAGCAAGCAGGTCGACCGCTTTGCCGACGTGCCGCTGAACCGCTATGTCCGCATCGTCGAAGGCAAAGGAATTACTCCGTACCCTGGATCTTCACATTCTTGAAATCGGCCGTCTCGTCGAAAGAGCCGAGCCCGATTCGTCCTGACGAAAGACTCAAATCGACCGCATGCAGCGCGGGAATTGGCTGTCCGTCAATAGAAACATTCACCTCGCCTTTTTTGCCGTCCCACCGAAGAATGACGTGATACCAGCGGCCCGATTCGGGAAATGCGGCGCGTCCTTCTTCCGAACTGATGCGCACGCGCTCGCCCCCGTAGACGTGAAAAACTCCGTTGTGGTGTGGCTGCTTGGCGGCTGTATCGACCGAGAGATGCGCGTAATCGAAATGCGCCGGGTCGCGATAGGCGAACACAAGCATGAGCGACTTCTGCTTCGGGCGCACATCGAGCTCCACGTTGACGGTGGTGTACGGAGGTGTTTGCGCAATTGCAAACTGTATCGGCCGGCGTGGTCCGGGCAAGGGACCGCGATGCGTGACGAGTTCGAGCGTCTGCGCGGTCGCATCCATCTTCCAATCGGCCGCATTTTCGACTTGCCATTGTTTACCGAATGCCGAGAGCGTATCGCGTGCCTGTAAAATCGAAGCGGCAAGAAACGCGGCGGTTAAGAGTCGCATTGCCGTATCGTATCGAAGGCGTGTGCACATTTTTCTTTACTTCATCGGCAAACCGCGCGATACGCACGCAAACGCCATCGCAGACGAGTTCATCAAACGGTCGTCGCGCTACTCGTCTTGCCAAATGCGCGAGATCACGCCCGGCCGGTTCGATCCGTTTGCACGGCATCCTTCCGCCCGCAAGATTCTTCTCGACCCGGCCGGCCGCAGAACAAGCACCTCCGATTTCGTGAAACTCGTTGCCGATGCCGAACAGCACAGCCAGGACCTGCTTTTCTTGATCGGGGGCCATGACGGCCTGCCGCCCGAATGGAAGCCTCGCGCCGATCTGCTGCTCTCGCTCTCGCCAATGACGTTCCCGCACGAGCTGGCGCGCGCCATGCTGGCCGAACAGATTTATCGCGCGTTGACTACCTTGCGAGGCCACCCGTATCCGCGTTAA
>DATBGM010000165.1:0-5838 GCA_036557945.1 Bryobacteraceae bacterium
ACCAGCAGGCCGCCCGCGATCACTTTAAAGCTGCTGTTGCCGCTAATCCGAACTATCAGGAAGCGCTGCTCGGTCTCGGTCAAACCGAGCTTGCGCTGAACAACTCTAACGCCGCGATCCAGCCGCTTGAAAGAGCCGTCAGGCTCGCTCCGGATTCCGTACAGGCGCATTTTGTTCTCGGCGCCGCCCTGCGCCGCGCAGGCCGCACCAGCGATGCCTTGCACCAACAGCAACTCGCCGAAAAGATTCAGGCTGACCAGCGCGCCCGCGAAGCGGAAAAGCTCGGCTCCGTCCGCAAATAGCAGGCACTTGCCGGGCTTTGTAACCGGCCCTGCATCGCGATGAAATATTCTGTGATTAACCTGAAAGAAGGTTATCTGAGGTTCCGTCTTGCTAAAACACATCAAAATCTTTTGCGCCTTCGTCTGCCTGCCGGCGTCGCTCTTGTTCGCACAGTTTGAATCCGCTACCGTTCTCGGCACGATTCACGACCCCACCGGCGCAGCCGTATCGGAAGCGACCGTCACGCTCGAAAACGTCCGCACCGGCGTCGCCTTCACTACCAAAACAAATGCCAGCGGCGATTACTCGTTCGTCAACGAACGCCTCGGCACCTACCGTGTCCGCGTCGAAGCCCCCGGTTTCAAAACCGCCACCGCCGCCAATTTCGATCTTCAGGTCAATGCCCGCCAGCGCGTCGATCTTACTCTTGAAGTCGGGCAAATCACCCAGAACGTCACCGTCACCGGCGCGGCGGAATTGCTCGAAACCGACAACAGCTCCCGCGGCCAGGTGATTAATCCGAAGCAGATCGTCGATTTGCCGCTGAACGGCCGCTCCTACGCCGATTTGACTCTGCTTGTTCCGGGTGTGGCCAAATCTGCGCTCCAGAACCAAACGGACAACAGCCGCGACGCCTCTTTCAACGTGAACGGCCTGCGCAGCGAGTTCAACAATTTCCTTCTCGACGGCATCGACAACAACTCCTATGGCACCAGCAACCAGGGTTTTTCCAATCAGGTGATCCAGCCAAACCCCGATGCGCTCGCCGAGTTCAAAGTTGAGACCAATAACTACAGCGCCGAGTTCGGCCGCGCTCCGGGAGCGGTGATTAACGCCAGCATCAAGAGCGGTGCCAATCAATATCACGGCGAACTATGGGAATTCTTCCGCAATACCGAGCTCAACGCGGTCGGCTTCTTCAAGCCCGCTAAAGGCGGCGTGCTTCCCTTTAATCAGAACCAGTTCGGCGCAGCTTTCGGCGGCAAAATCATCAAGGATAAACTCTTCTTCTTCGGCGACTACGAAGGTTTCCGCCGCGTCTATCACCAGGTCCTGTTTGCTACTGTTCCTACGGCTGCGCAGCGCGCCGGCGATTTCTCCGCCTACAGCGTCTCTTTCAAGAATCCGCTGACCGGCGCGCCCATCAGCGGCAAGGTGATCCCGTCTTCTCAGATCGATCCGTTCGCCGCCAATGTCCTGTCGCTGCTCCCTCAGCCGAATTCCTCGGGTAACTCGAATAACTACTCCTCCGCGCCGGCCGACACGACCTATTACGATAAAGGTGACTTTCGTACCGACTACTACCTCAATCAGCGCTTTTCACTTTTTGCGCGCTATAGCCAGGGCGAAATCAATATCTTCAGCCCACCTGCCATACCGGGCCTCGCCGGCGGCAACGCCAACGGAAATGTTTACATCCTGAACAAGCAGGGAGTACTCGGCGGCACCTGGACCATCTCGCCGACTTCGATCCTCGAAGCGCGCCTCGGCATCGATTACACGCGCGGCGGCAAAAATCCGGTCACACTCGGCGAATCAACCGACGGGCTGACTGTGCCCAATCAGCCGAACGATCCTTCGCTCGCCGGCGGCTTGCTCTCGCTCGGCTTCTCCGGCGGTCTTTCGCAACTAGGCCGGCAAAACAGCAACCCGCAGTATCAGAACCCCTTCGTCGCCGACCCAAAAGTCAACTTCACGAAAATTCTGGGCCGGCACACCCTCAAAATGGGTTTTGAGTTCCAGCTCATCGATACCGCGGTCAGCGATTTTCACCCGCAGTACGGACAATTCAACTTCTCAGGCTTCTTCAGCGCGAATTTGCCCAAGACATCCGGTCTTGCCGGCGTGCAGCAGCAGGCCTACAGCCTGGTCGATTTCATGTACGGTGCACCAAGTCATTACGAGCTGGCCAACAACCCGGTCGCTCATCTGCGCCAGCGCATGTACTTCGGCTATCTGCAGGACGACTATCGCGTCAGCAATCGCTTCACGTTGAATCTCGGCATCCGCTATGAGTTCGCCACTCCTCAGTACGAGCGTGACAACCGCCTCGCTAACTTCGATCCCACAACGCAGAGCATGATCTTCGCCAAGGGCGGCAGCCTGTACGATCGTTCGCTGGTGCATCCGGATGCCAACAACTGGGCGCCGCGTGTCGGCTTCGCCTATCAGGCCGGTGCCCGGACGGTGCTGCGCGGCGGCTACGGCGTTACGTATAACCAGTTCAACCGCCTCGGTGGAGAAAATCTGCTCGCCTTTAACGGCCCGAATATTATTAATGCCGTCGTGGACCAATTACCCTCTCTCGGCATCTGCACATCGGGTAATGCGGCTCCGAATGCGTGCTTCCGGACGCTCGCGCAAGGTTTCCCGCCGGACTTCGCATCTCCCAGCTCTTTCAACACAGCGACCACTCAGGTCCGCTACATCCCGGCCGATCTTCGCACCGGCTATGTGCAAAGCTGGCACTTCGATTTTCAGCAGGACCTGACGCATAACTTCCTTCTCGACCTCGCCTATGTCGGCAACCACGGCGTCGGTCTCATGATTCTGGGCGATGCCAACCAGGCTTTGCCCTTTAACGGCAATCCGGCCTTCACCTCCGTCAATTCGCGCCGTCCGTACGCCAACTTCACAACAATTGAAGAAGCGTATAACGGCGGCTTCAGCACCTATCACGCGCTTCAGGCCAAGCTGGAGAAGCGCTTTTCTGCCGGACTTTATTTCATCAACTCGTTCACCTGGTCCAAAGCGATCGACAATGCGCCCGGTCACTTGGAAAACTACAACGGCGATAACTCGCGCATCAATATCTACAACCCGCAGGCCAGCCGCGCAGTCTCCAGCTACAATCAGCCGATCAACAATACGCTGTCTGTGCTATACGAAATCCCGTTCGGCCGGGGACGCCGCTTCGATATCAAAAACACCGCGCTCGATCTCATCGCCGGCGGCTGGGGAATCGACCTGGTTGATACCGAAACGTCCGGCCTGCCGCTTAACATCACCTACGGCCCCAATACACAGCAAACGGTCAGTCCGTTAATCAGCATGTACCCGAATCTGACCGGGCAATCGATTTACGCCAGCTCGAGCAATCCGCTGGTGTATTTAAATGCAGCCGCGTTCGCCGTGCCGCCGAACACGACGCAGCCGTTCGGCAGCGCCGGCCGCAACCTGGCTCACAGCACCTTTTTCCACGAGCTAGACTTCGGTGTGCACAAAAACTTCAATCTCGGCTCGGAAACTCGTTACCTGCAGCTCCGCGGCGAAGCATTCAATCTGCTGAATAAGACAAACTTCGCGCCGCCGTCCACCCTGTCCGTCAACAGTTCAGGCTTCGGCACCTTCACCAGTACCTTCCCGGCGCGCCAGCTTCAGGTCGCTTTGAAATTGTATTTTTGACGACTGGAGTTCTGCGGAAACAATTACAAAAAAGGAAAACAACCATGAGCCAGCAAGGCCGAATTCTCGGTATCGGCGGTATCTTCTTCAAGTCCGCGAATCAGCCACAAATGCAGGAGTGGTACGCAAAACATCTCGGCTTCGCGGATAGCGGCCATGGCGTCATGCTCCCGTGGCGTGAAAAAGACAATCCGGAAAGTGAGCAGATGACCATCTGGAGCATTTTCCCCGGCAACACCAGGTACTTCGAGCCAAGCCCAGCCTCGTTCATGCTGAACTACATCGTCGACGACCTCGAAGCACTGCTCGACCGCCTGGCGAAAGAAGGCGTCCAGATCGACCCGAAGCGCCAGGACGAAAGCTACGGTCGCTTCGCCTGGATATACGATCCCGACGGCAACAAGATCGAACTCTGGCAGCCGCTCAATCCAAACAAATAATCGCCTTGCGGCCTCCTGGACTCGCCTCTGGTAAGTCAGCCCTCGGAAGTAATTAGCCTGTCAATGCCTCGAGTTGCAGACTAAACGCCTGCTCCGCACAATCACTCAACAACTTGCGTGCTATGTGGAGTAGACCTTCGGTCTGCAATTTGCCTTTTCAACAAGTTCCTGGGCTGCCCCCGGCAGACAAGCGAAGGAGAGTACCGTGCTCCTCTCCACTTTTAGGATATCGCGCACCGGGGGGCTTGCCGCAAGACCCGGGTCATGCCGCATAATCGCCGGACATGCCAAAATCTGCGGAAATGACGAGGTACGAAATGCATTGGTTGCTGTCCAAGCAACCGATGCCGGGATGCCCGCTGGAACCGGGGTCCGAAGGATGTGATGCGCCGGCCGCGGCTGGCTCGAAGCCTGCTGGAGTGTGCCGATGATCGACCATGCGGTAGTGATCGCCGGAGGAGGTCCGACGGGCCTGATGTTGGCGGGCGAGCTGGCGCTGGCGGGTGTCGACGTGGCCATTGTCGAGCGGCGCCCTGGCCAGGACCTCGACGGTTTGCGCGCAGGCGGGCTGCACATACGCACGATCGAGGTGCTCGATCAGCGCGGAATCGCGGATCGCTTCGTTTCGCAAGGGCAGGTGATTCGGTGCGCTCCCTTCGCGGGTAAGACTCTCGACATCAGTGACCTGCCGACTCGCCACAACTACTTTCTCGCGCTCTGGCAAACTCGTATCGAGCGCATCCTGGCCGGCTGGGTCGGCGAACTCCGTGTGCCGGTCTATCGCGGCAGCGAAGTGACGGGCATCACGCAGGACGACACCGGTGTCGGCGTCGACCTGTTCGACGGCCGCCGTTTGCGAGCAGAGTATCTCGTCGGATGCGACGGGGGTCGCAGTCTGGTCCGCAAGCAAGCCGGTATCGACTTTCCAGGGTGGGATTCGACAACCAGCTATCTGATTGCCGAGTTCGAGACCGCCGAAGAGCCGGAGTGGGGTATCCGTCGCAGTGAGAAGGGCATCAATGCTGTGGCCAAACTCGAAGACCGCAATCATGCGCGCGCCGTGTTGAACGAGCAGCGCACCGGCCAGGGCGGCCAACCGGCTCTATGCGACCTCCGCCAGGCGCTCATCGCCGTCTACGGAACCGATTATGGTCTTCACAGCGCCTCTTATATTTCCAGATTTACCGATATGACGCGCCAGGCTGCGTCCTATCGGGCGGGACGCGTGCTGCTGGCCGGAGACGCGGCGCATGTGCATTCCCCGGTAGGCGGACAGGGACTCAACATCGGTCTCCACGACGCGGTGAACCTGGGATGGAAGCTCGCCCAGGTGATCCGTGGGACGTCGCCGGAGAGCCTGCTCGAGACCTATCATGCCGAGCGTCACCCCGTGGGCGCCCGGGTATTGCGTAACACGATGGCGCTCACCGCGGTCGAGCGAGGTGACGATCGCGCCGAAGCCTTGCGCGGGATGATGTCCGAGCTGATGCAGATGGGCGAGCTTCGTAAACAATACTTCGCGATGATGTCGGGTCTGGACATTCATTACGACCTCGGCAAGGGTCACCCTCTGCTCGGTCGCCGCATGCCCGATCTCGACCTGGTCACCGGCAATGGTCCGCTGCGGGTGTTTACCCTGCTGCACAATGCCCGGCCGGTGCTCCTCAACCTCGCTGAGCCCGGCAGCTTCGATATCGCTCCATGGGCGGAT
>DATBGM010000166.1:0-10086 GCA_036557945.1 Bryobacteraceae bacterium
TAGCGGGCGGTCGCGTTCGATACGGATACCGGCGCATTGCGGTGCTGTTGCGCCGCCAAGGGTGGCAGGTGAACGCGTAGAGGGTTTATCGGTGCAGTGCTACCTATGTCTTAGGAACAATCTGTTAACCATGTGTCCGGCCGGACAAAATAGGTCATTGGGGCGGCTGGAGGGATTCGAACCCTCGACATCCAGAACCACAATCTGGCGCTACTACCAACTGAGCTACAGCCGCCGCAACAACATCGAGTTTAACATTCGTTACTCGCCTGAAATCCGAGCGCCGCGGCGTAAACGCAGGCTATGCAAAGCACTCACATCAGGCTGATCGGATCTACGTCGATCACCAGCGCCGTGGCCTTCCACCGCTCGCGGTCGGCAAGATTCCGCAAAGCCCGCAGCACGTCCCGCAATGTCGCACGCCTAGCCGCCTTCAATAGAATCTGATACCGGAACTCATTCCGAACGCGCAAAATCGGTGCTTCTGCCGGACCCAGAATGCGAACGCCCTCCGGCGACGGCGTTAGCAGGTAGCTCAATTGTGTTGCCATCCGCAGCGCCTCTTCCTGCTTATCGGCCCGTACCATCACATTCGCCAAAGCCGCGAGTGGCGGATAGCGCAGCCATTTACGAAACTCGATCTCCTTCCGATAAAAGCCGTTGTAGTCCTGTGCGGCGGCGAAGCTCACCGCATAGTGATCCGGGTTGAGTGTCTGGATCACAACACGCCCCGGCATGTCTCCGCGACCCGCCCGGCCCGCAGCCTGGGTCAGCAGTTGAAAACTTCGTTCCGCCGCTCGAAAGTCCGGCATGCTCAAACCGATATCGGCCAGCACCACCCCCACCAGCGTCACGTTCGGAATATCGTGACCCTTTGCGATCATCTGCGTGCCGACCAGAATATCGATCTCACGCTCGCGAAATGCATCCAGGATACGCTCGAATACGCCTTTCCCGCGAGCGCTATCGCGATCGAGCCGCGCAATCCGCGCACCCGGCAGGTGCTGATGCAGTTCCTCTTCCACACGCTCCGAACCGGTTCCGAGAAACTGAATATACTCGCTTCCGCAATACGCGCAAACCTGCGGAATCTTCGCAGCAAATCCGCAGTAGTGGCAGAGCATGCGCCGGTCGCGCCGGTGGTGCGTCAATGCGACCGAACAGTTTTCGCAAAGCATTCGCTCGCCACAAGAGCGGCAAATCAAAAAACTCGAGAACCCGCGCCGGTTCAACAGCAGCATGGCCTGTTCGCCATTTACCAGCCGCTGCCGTAGCTCTTCCAACAATTTCCGAGAGAACGTGGCCTGCTGCTTCGTCTCCAAAAACTCCAGCCGCATGTCGGCAATTTTGACCTGCGGCATCGGCCGCTGTGCAATTCGCTCGGGCAAAATCAGGCGCGTATACTTCTGCTGCTCGGCGTTGTAGCGCGTCTCGATTCCAGGCGTAGCCGATCCTAGGATCGCCACCGCGCCCGTCTGTTTTGCGCGCATAAGCGCCACATCACGGCCGTGATAACGCGGCGTCTCTTGCTGCTTATAGCTTGCGTCGTGTTCTTCATCGACAACAATCAGCCCGAGATTCTGCACGGGGGCAAAAACTCCGGACCTGGTTCCCACCACCACACGCGCCCGCCCGTTGCGAATACGCCGCCATTGATCGGCCCGCTCGGCATCGCCAAATGCCGAGTGCAGAATGGCAACCTGCTTACCGAAGCGATGAAAAAACTGCCCTGCAACGGCCGGCGTCAACGCAATCTCCGGCACCAGCAGCAGCGCATTTTTGCCGCGTGTCAGCGCTGCTTCAATGGCACGCAGATATACTTCCGTCTTGCCCGAGCCTGTGACGCCTTCCAGCAAAAACGCCTGGAAAATTCCCGCGTCAATAGCAGTCTCGATGGCCTCGAAAGCCATTTGCTGATGCGCGTTCAGCACGGGTTTCGGTTTGGCGAACGCGCCGGAAGGCAGGGCCGCGTCGACTTCAAGGCAAATCAAACCGCGCCGTGCTAGCGAACGTGCCGCCTCGCTCGCCTGCTTCAACTTCTGGCCCAATTCGGCGACGTTATGATTGCCCGGATGCAGTTCCAGAAAGGCCAGCAGCTCGCGCTCGCTCTTCTTCAGTTTGATAGCGGTAAGCGGCCGTGCGACAAATGAAGCAGCAAGCCGTTCCGCCCGCGCGCGCAGCGGATCGCGATCGTCTTCCCGCTCCTCCGCCGCCACCCAGCCTCGCTTTATCAGCGCTCGCAACGTTTCGCGCGCCTTTTCCACTTTGCCTGCAAGATAGTCGGTAGAGCGCGTACGCTCTTCCAGAAGCGCAAGCACCTGTACCGCCCGATCGCCTGGTCCTTTGGTAACGAGCTGACGCGCCACATCGCGCCCGGCTTCGGTCAAAGTGTATTGCGTGCTGCGGCGCGTTTCTCCGGCAAGCGGAAGCATACTTTTCAATGCTTCTCCGATGGGTGCGCAATAATACTCCGCTATCCATCTGCCGAGTTCCAGCAAATCTCGATCGAGCACCGGTTCTGCATCACGCAAGCTCAGCACCGCGCGCACTTCGGCGACGGGCTTGTCGTCATGTACCCGAAGTACAACGCCGGTCAACCTTCGCGACCCGAGCGGCGCAACCACCCGCGAACCAACCTGCACGCGATGACGTAGCGTCAGCGGCAGTTCATAAGTGAAAAGCCGATCGACCGGCAGCGGCAGAGCGACGTCGCAGTAGCGCGCGCATCCACCTCCTGCATCGAGCTCATGCATCGAGCGCGGCGATACTCGCAAATACCGGTTTCAGCGCCGGATACAGCGCGCGGTAAATCGGATAGCGGTGTGCATAAAAAGCCGCCGATGTCGGCTCCGGCTCTTTTGCGCTTACTTCATGCACCGCGGCGCGGCACGCAGCCCGTGCATTTGGAAACTGTCCCGTGCCGATGGCCGCCAGCAGCGCCGCGCCGAACGCGGAGCCTTCCTGTGTTTCGAGCGTAGTCACGCGCGCGGCGAAAATGTCTGCGAAAAGCTGATGCCACAACGGACTCTTCGCACCGCCGCCCGAAAGCCGGATCACTTTCGGAGCCGCGCCCAGCCCGGCAATGATCTCCAGCCCGTCTTTCAGGCTGTAGCAGACGCCTTCCAGAATCGCGCGAATCATGTCGCTTGCCTGGTGCTTTGCCGTGAGCCCCACCCATGCGCCTCGCGCCGTCGGATCCAGATGCGGAGTCCGTTCGCCCATCAAATAAGGTAGCCAGAAGAGCCCCAGTGCACCCGGCGCAGAAAGCGATGCATCCGCCGTCAGCTCATCGTAGTCCGAGTTGGGCGCAAAGCGGTTGCGATACCACTGCAGGCTCAGTCCCGCGCCTTGCGTCACGCCCATCACGTGCCATGCCCCCGGAATCGCATGACAAAACGTGTGCACGCGGCCCGCCGGATCGTAGGCTGGTTTCTCCAGATACGCAAACACGACGCCCGAAGTGCCGACCGTACACGAAATGCTTCCCGGTTCCACAATGCCGTTGCCGATCGCACTCGCCGCCTGGTCTCCCGCGCCGCCCACGACAGGAGTGCCCGCGCGTAAACCCGTCACGCGTGCGGCTTCTTCCGAAATTACGCCGGTGACCGTCTGCGATTCCACGACCTGCGGCAATATCTCGTGTTTCAGTCCCAGCACCGAAACCATTTCGTCCGACCACTTACGATGAAGAACATCAAACAGCGCCGTACCGCTTGCGTCCGAAACATCGGTCGCGAATTCGCCGGTCAATTGCAGCCGCACAAAATCCTTCGGCAGCAGAATATGCGCGACTTTCTGAAACAGCTCCGGCTCGTTATCGCGCACCCAGAGCAGTTTCGGCAGCGTGAAACCGGTGAGCACCGGATTGGCAATCGCGCGCAAAACATTCTCCTCGCCCACGGCGCCATTAATCTCATCCACTTGCCGCTGACTGCGCTGGTCACACCAGATCAGCGCCGGCCGGATGACTTCGTTGCGCCTGTCCAGCAGCACCAGCCCGTGCATCTGGCCCGACAGTCCGACGCCCGCAATAGATGATCCGTCAATCCCGGCCGTCTTCAAAACGCCCTGTATGGCAAGCTGCGAAGCGCGCCACCAGTCGCGCGGATCTTGTTCGGCCCACAGCGGCCGCGGCATGTGCATCTCGGCATGCGCCGCTATGTAAGAGAAAGCAACGCGGCCTTTGGCATCCGCCAGCAGTGCCCGCGAGCCACCTGTGCCGATATCCAGCCCGAGCCAATACATGGTTCAGCGATAACTTTAGCAAGCGCCGCAAAACGGCAAGTACGCGGCCCCGTACAAACCGGCATCTGCCCCAAGCAGCGCCTTTTCGATGCGCGTTCCCGTGCGGCTAAAGGTAAAGGAGCGTTTGCGAACCTCTTCGAACATAGAGGGTGAAAACAGGTCCCAGGCCGGTAGCGGACCTCCACTCAATAAGTAAAGCGGAAAATTGAAAACATTGATCAGGTTTGCCAGCGCGATTCCTAATGCGCGTCCCATCGACTCGAATACGCGCCTCGCCCGCTCGTTTCCTTCCAGAGCCAGCGCGTAAACGTCCGCGGCGCTTTTGATCTCGCGCCCGAAGTACATCATGCGCCCCAGGGCGGCAATAGCGGAAGCAGACGCATGTTTTTCCAGGCAGCCATTATTCCCGCAGCCGCAGGGATTGCCGTCCGGAAACACCGTCATATGTCCGAACTCTCCCGCCATGCCGCGGAAGCCATGCAGCACCTTTCCGTCAATCACAATGCCGCCGCCGATGCCCGTGCCCAGAGTTAACAGAATCAGGTCCTTTACATCTTTACCGGCACCGATCCACGATTCGCCAAGCGCCGCCGCATTTGCGTCATTCTCGAGTAGAATCCGCGTGCCCAAGCGCTCCTGTATGCGATCCCGTACCGGAAAGCCGCTAAAGCCGGGAAGATTCGCCGAGCCCATAATCACGCCGGCACTTAAATCGACATAGCCCGGCACGCCGATTCCCACACCGCGCAGCTTGCCGACCTCGGTGCGCGCGCCCAGATCCTCAATCACCCGCACGATTTCGCAGATCACGGCTTCCGGACCCGCTTCGTAACTCACAGGAGCAGAAATCCGCGCCAGAATCTGTCCTGTCTCGTCAACGGCTGCAGCGCGTAGATTCGTTCCGCCTAAATCGACGCCGATTCCATACCCGCTCATGCGCCCAGAATCATACCAGACGAAACGTTCTTAGCCGGCCGATGCGCGATGATGCGCCGCCAACCCCAGCCAGTACGATGTGGCGCTGCGAATCGTATACAGAAACTCCTCCAGGTCCGACGGTTTCGATAAATAGCAATTCGCTCCCAGCCGGTACGCTTCCCAGATCGTCTCTTCCACTTCCCACGTTGTCAACACTACCACCGCAACACCACACAGCCGCTCATCGGTCTTTATCTTTCTAAGCACTTCCGCCGAATCCGTTTTGGGCAGATGAAAGTCCAGAAATAGCAGGACCGGAAGCTGCTCCTGATGCTGTCTCAGAAATTCGAGCGCCTCCTCACCGTTCGTCACGGCGTGCATGCACGGTGCCGGATCCAGGCCGCGCAGAGCTTCCCGAATCAGCCGCACATCCGCGGGATTATCTTCTGCGACCAGGATTTCCGGTCTGTCGATCGCGGCGTTTACCATTTGCGACAATGACAAAAGTTTTTTGAATCTTCGCCTCGCCGGCAAGGGCCGGCTGATCCCATGACAAAAGGTACCATTGCGCTGGCCATTCTGGTTTTTTGCGCGAAAGGCCTCACCGCGCAGCAGCAATCGCAAAATCCTTTCGCTGTTCTGACAAATAACGCCCGCAAACTGGACGGCTTCGTCCCACTCTACTGGGACGAGCACACCGGCAAAATGTGGCTCGAGATCGATCGCTTCGATCAGGAGTTCCTTTATGTCACCGCGCTTTCTGCCGGCGTGGGCTCGAACGATCTCGGTCTCGATCGCGGGCGCATGGATCAGCCGAAGGTAGTGCGCTTCGAGCGATCCGGTCCGCGCATTTTGCTCGTCGAATCGAATTACGCGTTTCGCTCTTCGAGCGAAGATCCCGCCGAGCAGCGCGCCGAGCGCGATTCTTTTGCCCGCTCCACATTGTGGGGCTTTGACGTCGCAGCCGAGGATGGCGCGCGCGTGCTGGTGGACGCAACTGCCTTCCTGCTGCGCGACGCTGCCGGTGTGGCGGAAGATCTCGCCCGGCAGAAGCAAGGCACGTACCGCGTCGATGCGACCCGCTCGGCGTTCTTCCTGCCGTTAACGAAAGCCTTTCCGCGTAACACGGAAATCGAAACGACCATCACTCTTACCGGTGAGCCGCAAGGCAAATTCATCCGGGATGTAACCCCCACTCCCGCGGCCCTCACCGTACGCGAACACCAAGCATTTGTGGCGCTTCCGCCGCCGGGCTATAAACCGCGTCTGCAAGACCCGCGCGCAGGATTCTTCTCGGTCGACTTCATGGATTTCTCCGCAGCCATAGATCAACCCGTCGTCAAACGATACATCGCACGCCATCGCCTGGAAAAGAGAGATCCGAATGCCGCGATAAGCGAGCCGGTCGAGCCCATCATCTATTACATCGACGCCGGTGCGCCCGAGCCCGTACGCTCGGCGCTGCTCGAAGGCGCGGGTTGGTGGAGTCAGGCGTTTGAAGCCGCCGGATTCCGCAACGCCTTTCAAGTAAAAGTCCTGCCGCCCGAAATCGATCCGATGGACGTCCGCTACAACGTCGTGCAATGGGTGCATCGCTCGACGCGCGGCTGGTCTTACGGCAATTCTCTGGTCGATCCGCGCACCGGCGAGATCATCAAGGGCATCGTCACGCTCGGCTCGCTGCGATCGCGGCAGGATTTTCTGATCTTTCAGGGACTGATTGCTCCCTACGACGCCGGCAACGACCAAACTTCGCTTCTGACAGCGACGGTGCTCGCGCGTTTACGGCAACTTGCTGCGCATGAAGTCGGGCATACGCTCGGTCTCGAACACAACTACATCGCTTCTACCCAAGGCCGCGCCTCAGTGATGGATTATCCTGCGCCCCGCATCAAGATCCGCGATGACAATTCGTTCGATCTGAGCGATGCCTACGCCAAAGGCATCGGCCAATGGGATAAAGTCGCGATTGCCTGGGGTTATTCGCAGAACGATCCGGCCGCTCGCGACAAAATGCTCATGAATGCGGCCAAACGCGGGCTTACGTTCATCACGGATGCCGACAGCCGTCCGCCCGGCAGTGCGCATCCCAAAGCGCACCTGTGGGACAACGGGCAGAACGCGGTCGACGAGCTCAAGCACGTCTTGCGGGTGCGTGAGCTCGCTCTCGCGCGCTTCGGCGAAAATAATATCCCGCCCGGCGCACCCATGGCCACTCTCGAAGAAGTGCTTGTACCGCTCTACTTTCTGCATCGTTACCAGGTGGAAGCAGCCGTCAAGGTGCTCGGCGGCAGCGAATACACGTATGCGCTGCGCGGCGATGGCCAGCCCGTGACGAGCATCGTTCCGCCTGCTGAACAGCGCGCCGCCCTGCAGGTTCTGTTGGAAACGCTGCGTCCGGAAGTATTGACGATTCCCGAACGGATTCTCGATCTGATTCCGCCGCGCCCGCCCGCCTACGAGCGGACGCGCGAACTGTTTCCGAACCGCACAGGTGTTACCTTCGATCCGGTCTCAGCGGCTGCATCCGCTGCCGAGCTGACGGTGAAACTGCTGCTTGAGCCGGAACGCGCCGAGCGTCTCGATCAATACCAGGCGCGCGATAAAAATAATCCTCCGTTCTTCGAAGTAACGGATGCGCTTTTTGCTGCAGCCTGGAAGATACCGCTTCCGTCCGGACTGCCAGACAAAATTCTGCAAGCTGAGCGCCAGGTCATTTTGAACCATTTTTTGCAATTCGCAAACGACCCGAAATTGCCGAACGAACTTCGCGAAACCGTTCGCGGCGAAATTAAAAACATCAAGAATACGGGAGACAACGCCTCCATCTCGCTCATTGATGCCTTCGAACGTAATCCCAGAGAGTTCGTCTTTTCAGAACCGCCTGCTGCTCCGCCCGGTCAGCCGATCGGCGAAGACACGACGCCATTTTAAAAATTTTCTGGGCGTCAATCCTTAGCCGCGCGCAGGGCCATCTCCGTTACCGCATCGGCCAGCGCCGGCGTTAACGTGCGGTGACCGGCCATCAGCCGCAGATAAAAAGGACCGTACAGCAGATCGATGAAAACCTCGAGATCCACATCCTTCGACATGCGGCCTTCGCGCTGATGGCGTTCGAGCGCGGCCTTGGTCTGGGCGCGGCGCGGCGCAATCCAAAGCTTCCGAAAGGCCTCCGCAACCTCCGGATCGCTCTGTGCCGCGGCCATAAACGCTTTAAAGGTTCGCCCACGCCGGCCTGTGAGCAGTTTTACAAAATTTTGTAACTGCAGCCGGATATCTTCGCGCAGGTCGCCGGTATCGGGAAAAGGCATCTCTTGTGCCACGGCTTCGCGCAGCGCCTCAATAAACACCGCTTCCTTGTTCGGCCACCAGCGATAAATCGTTGCTTTGCTTGCCCCGGCACGCTCGGCAATGGCGTCGGTGGTTGCGTTGATAAAGCAGGTCGTCTCGAGAATCTCGATCGCGGCCTGCAGAATACGCGAGCGTGCCTCTTCATCGCGCGGCCGGCCGCGCCCACGGGAAACTATTTCTTCGGGGGCTTCTTTCGTTAACGTAGACATTTCACATTAGCGCCGGCGGGCTGTCACATCAAATTCGACGGAACGAAGCCAGGAAAGTTGCAGGTTTTCGAAACTTTCCGGTATCGTAATTTCATCTCTCCTATTGCATGTGGATCGTTCGGGTTGCCCTCTCACGTCCGTACACGTTCATCGTACTGGCGCTGCTGATCCTTTTGGCTGCACCGATCGTCATCCTCCGGACACCGACCGACATTTTCCCCAACATTAATATTCCCGTCATCTCGGTCATCTGGACCTATAACGGTTTGAATCCGGAGGAGTTCGAAGGCCGCATCACTTCGGTCTATGAGCGCGTGCTTACGACCACCGTTAATGACATCGAGCACATCGAATCCACCACGCTGCGCGGCACGACCGTCGTGAAGCTCTTTTTGCAGCCCTGGGCGGACGTAACCACCGGCATCTCACAGACAACCGCCGTTTCGCAAACCATTCTGCGCCAGATGCCCGCCGGGATCACTCCGCCGATCGTTCTCACTTACAGCGCATCGAGCGTGCCGATTCTGCAGCTCGCGCTTTCGGGCAAAGGTCTGCAGGAACAGGACCTGAACGATATCGCCATGAACTTCCTGCGCCCGCAGCTCGTAACTGTGCCGGGCGCGGTGCTGCCTTACCCGTACGGCGGCAAGCAGCGGCAGATCATGATCGACTTGAATCCGGCCCACCTGCAAGCTAAGGGGCTCTCGCCGTTCGACGTTGTCACGGCCGTCGCAAATCAGAACCTGCTGCTCCCATCCGGCACCGCCAAGGTCGGGCAGTTCGAATACGGCGTCGACATGAACTACAGCCCGAAGCGCATCGACGAGATCAACGATTTCCCGGTGAAAGTGATCGGCAATTCGACCGTGTATGTGCGCGACGTCGCGAACGTGCGAAAAGGCTTTGCGCCGCAGACGAATATCATCCGCCGCGACGGGCAGCGCGGTGTTCTCGTAAGCATTTTGAAAGCCGGCAGCGCATCCACGCTTGATGTGGTCGAAGGCATCAAGAAAATGGTGCCGCGCGTTGCCGCCACGCTGCCGCCACAGTTGCAGATGAAACCGCTGGCTGATCAATCGATCTTCGTGCGCGCCTCCGTCAACGGCGTGATTCGCGAAGCGATTATCGCGGCTTGTCTGACCGGCCTGATGATTCTGCTGTTTTTGGGAAGCTGGCGCAGCACGCTGATTATCGCGATCTCGATTCCACTTTCGATTCTGACATCGATCCTGGTGCTCAGCGCGCTGCGCGAAACCATCAACATCATGACACTCGGCGGGCTGGCGTTGGCGGTCGGCATCCTGGTGGACGACGCCACCGTCACGATCGAAAACATCGAGCGATACCTCGAGCAGGGCCATGA
>DATBGM010000167.1:0-3284 GCA_036557945.1 Bryobacteraceae bacterium
GTAAAGGCCGCTGATGAGATGTATCAGCAGGTCAACCAACTAACCCAGTAATGCTCGCGCTATTATTTGCGCTCCTGCAGCCGCTCGCCTGCCATACCGTGGATTCCGACTGGATCCATGGGCAGGATCTGGCAAAAGCAGTGCCGGCACTCGCGACGATTGCGCCGGATGCAAAGATCAGTCCCTCGCCCTTGCCGGGACAGCAGCGCGTGTTTCATGTGCCGGAGCTGCAGCGCATCGCGCGCGCCTACCGCCTGCCCGGTGAGTCGGCCGAAGATATCTGCTTCGCCTGGGCCACCGCAGTTCCCGATCGCAAACAGATCGAGGCAGCCATGCAAAAGACACTGGCGGGACGAAACGCGCAGATTGAGATTGTCGAAAGCAGCCTGCTCGGCGTACCAAAGGGTGAGATGTTCTTTCCGTTAACCGGGCTGACGCTGGTCACGAACCAGGGGGCCACAATGTGGCGCGGTTATGTGCAGTATGCGGAAACGCGCCGATTTCCCGTGTGGGCGCGCGTTGTCCTCACCGTAACAGAGCAACACGTCGTTGCCGCAAAAGAGCTGGCCGCAGGCGAAGTGCTCGATAAGAATGATCTCAAAGTAGAAAACTACCAGGGGCCGCTGCTGCGGGAAACATATTTGAGCAGTCCCGAGCAAGCTGAAGGCATGAAAGTGCGCTCCATGGTGCGCGCCGGATCCCCGCTTTTGGAGCTTATGCTCGAAACTCCATACGAAGTAAATCGCGGCGACCTGGTGAATGCTGTTGTCGAAAACGGCGCGGCGCGGCTGGAAGTACAAGCTCTCGCGGAAAGCAGCGGGCGCAAGGGGCAGGTCATTTCTCTGCGCAACATGCGGAGCGGACGCTCGTTTCACGGCCGTGTGGAAGAGAAGGGAACCGTGCTGGTGGTGCCCGGCGGCCAATTCGGACTCGCTGTGGAGGCAAAGAAATCATGAATCGCATGTTCTGTTTACTCGTGTGCGTTGCGCTCGCCGTTTCGGTGGATGCGAAGCCGAAGACGAAGAAAGATGGGCAGACCGCCCAGGTTTCGCCGCTTGACGGGTATGTGCAATCGGCCCATCAGCGTGCGGCGTCGGCGCTTTCCGAAAGCCCCGGTTCACTCTGGAGCGGTCCCGCTACGCTTTCGAACCTGGCTTCCGATGTAAAAGCTCGCAGTATCGACGATATCGTCACAATCGTAGTCGATGAACAGGCGTCGGCCGTAGCGAGCGGTACGACCAAGACATCGCGTACTTCGAGCGCCAATGCGTCGGTCACATCGGCGGCCGGAGCCCTTTCGAGCGCGAGCCGCTTCACCAATCTCCTGAATGCGAATTCGGCGCAGAATTTGAATGGCGACGGCACCACATCGCGTACCTCCACATTGACAGCTACACTCAGCGCACGCGTGGTTGACGTTCTACCCAACGGCTATCTCGTAATCGAAGGTACAAAAACCACGCTGGTAAATTCTGAGAACCAGGTGATTACCGTGCGCGGTGTTGTGCGTCCGAACGATCTGTCCACTGCTAATACCGTGCTTTCGGGGAGTATTGCGCAGTTGGAACTGAAGATTAACGGCAAAGGCGTGGTCAACGACGTCATCAGGCGCCCGAATTTCTTGTACCGGCTGCTGCTGGGTTTGTTGCCGTTCTGATATGTGGTGGAATTTGGCGATTTGAGTTCGCCGCATCCTGAGAATCACTACACCCCTCAGGCACTTCTTAAGAGGATCATGGGCTTTCGCTTTCTTACTATCGCCTGTTTGGGCGCTTCGCTCTTTGCACAATCGCCCACCGTGGTGCAGCCGCGAACGGTAGAGGAAGATTCCACGGCGGCGCGACGCGGTGTTCGCCTGAAAGACCTGGTGACGATTGAAGGGGTGCGCGCCAATCAGTTGATCGGCTACGGCCTGGTCGTGGGACTCGCTGGAACCGGCGATCGCCAGCAAACGTTATTTTCAGCCCAGAGCCTGACGAATCTTCTACAGCAGATGGGCGTAAGTGTGTCGCCGAAGCTCATCACCGTAAAGAACACCGCGGCCGTGATGGTTACGGCAACGTTGCCTGCTTTCGCTCAGCCGGGCGCAACCATCGATGCGACCGTCGCCGCTATCGGCGATGCGACGAACCTGCAGGGCGGCTTACTCGTGCTTACCACCTTGCGCGGCATCAACGGCCAGGTATACGCGACTTCGCAAGGTCCGCTGGTCACCGGTGGCTTTTTAGCGGGGCGCGGCCAAGCCAACTCGCAAACCGTCAATCATCCAACGGTAGGACGCATTCCGAACGGCGTCACCGTGGAGCGCACTGCGCCGTCGGTACCGCTCGGTAACGTCGTCAAGCTGCAATTGAAGGAAGCCGATTTCACCACCGCCGCGCGTGTCTCCGAAGCCGTTAACCATCGCTTCAACTCCAGCGCGCATGCCGAAAACTCCAGTCTGATCGCCGTGAACCTCCCGCCAAGCTATGCCAGCCGCGAGATTGAATTTGTCGCCGAGCTGGAACGTTTAACGGTCGAGCCCGATCAAATCGCGCGCGTTGTGATCAACGAGCGCACCGGAACCGTGGTCTTAGGTAACGAAGTGAGGATTTCACCCGTAGCGATCATGCACGGCAATTTAACAGTAGAAATTCAGACGCGCTATGCCGGCATCCCCGCGGGGCCGTTCTCGTCGGCGCCTCCGACGGTTGTACCCGAAACACAGGTCGGCGCGCACGACGAGAAATCGCGCAATATTCTGCTCAAAGAAGGCGCAACCGTGGAAGAACTGGTGAAATCGCTGGCCGCCATCGGCTCGACTACCCGCGACGTGATCGCGATTCTCGAAAGTCTGCGCGCAGCCGGAGCGCTCGATGCGCAGTTGGACGTAATCTGATGCCTCTCTCCTTATCGACACCGCTTTTAAGTACCGATGCCGCCTCACTGCCCGCGGGCGGCACTTCCAAAACCGAAAAGATTCACAAAGCCGCGCAGCAGTTCGAGTCGCTCCTTATCGGCGAGATGTTGAAAACGGCGCACGCCTCGGGCGACGGCGGCTGGCTCGGAAGCGGCGATTCGGCCGGCAGCGATTCCGCGATGCAGATGGCCGAGTCACAGCTCGCCGAAGCGCTTTCGAGCGGAAAGGGGCTCGGACTGGCAAGCGTGATCGAGCGAGCGCTCAGTCAGCAGACCTCTCAGAAGGTCGCCGAGATTCTGCCGGCGAATTCGGGTGTTTCGTTGAAGAAACCATAAGCGAAGCCGGCGCTTTCCTGGCCGTCTTCGCTATATCCCGCGTGCTTTGC
>DATBGM010000168.1:0-42767 GCA_036557945.1 Bryobacteraceae bacterium
TGCGCCGCGCCGCCTGCGTTTTTCGCAAAAACAACGATAATCATCAGCAGCGGAACGAAATTTAAGAACGTAGCAAACCTCGCGACGTATTGAATGCCCTTCGCGCCGACATAGCCGAGTCCGAGCGCCCAGACAGCCGCAATCAGGCTGAATACGAGCGTGCCGGGAACCGCCTTCGACCCGAACGCGGTCAGAATGAAAGTGGTCGCGACAAATGTGTTCACCGACATCCAGCCCACTTGCAGAACGCCCATGAGGATTCCCGGCATGAGATACCCGCCTTGTGTGCCGAAGGTAGAACTGCCTATGACATAGAGCGGCAATCCGGTACGCATGCCCAGAGTTGCCGGAATCCGGTAGAAGAGCGCGTAGCTGATGAAGCCCGCCACGATGAGCGCTGCAAGGCAAATACTCAAGCCTGCACGGTCGAGCGTGCCCGAAGCGATCTCACGGTAGAAAACGATCCAGAGGAAAACACCCGCGTAGGTGGGCGCGGTGTTCTTGTACCAGGGCGCGCGGTTCGAAGCCGGATTTGGCGAAGTCTTTGATATGTAGGCGGGCAACATAGCTGGTTGTCCAGGACTTTGGACAGGTATCCAGTATATAGGCGATACCTGTCTGTTAGAAAGTCTCGGAAAGCAATTCGGGTTCCGGACGGAATTCGCTGCTAGGCGCGCGGGCCAAGGAACAGGAACAACATGATGACGCCAATGGCGGCAAGCGCCTGCAGCAATGAGCGACGGCGATCCGGAACCGATCCTTGCCGCAGAACCTGAAAGCCGAACGGTACGAAGGCGACACAAAGCCCGCCGGCGGCGATAACGGAGGTCAGCGAAGTCCCCTTCAGCGTTCCAAGCATGAGAATCGACATGAGAGCGAGCGCAACAGAGCGGATCAGGCCGAGCACGCCGGCAAGGTAAGCGCCGATCGCAAGCACCATCCATCCGAAGAAAGCGGCAAACGAGAGGGCATGAAAGATATCGTATGCGCCATATGAATCCGCTACCGCCTTGCTGGCAGCTCCCAGATTTTGAACGCGAACGAGCTGAAAGGCAAGATGGTCGATGCCGGCGCTATGGGTTCGTGCAAACAGGCCTGTAATCGCCAGCGTGCCACCCCAGATCGCCCAAGCCGGACGACGGCTGCTGATAGCAATGCAGAGCGTCGCCACCGCGGGCCACAAGAGAACGTTGCCGACGGCAAATAACGAGTATGCGGCCGCCATGCGCGCGGGGTGCGACTGGAAAGCGGCGAGCTGTTGAGGAAAAAAGAAATGGAACGGCAAGCGCAGGAGAACCCCGGCAAGCAGGAGGAGCGGCGCTAAGATCAGCGCGACTCCTCCGACCCAGGGTCCCGGAAACGGAAGGGGTTGCGGAGACTGCTCGGAGGGATCAGGCAACCGGCTATTTTGCGCGGACAACCGGAAGCGCGACCAAGTGCTCACTCAGAAACCAGACCTGCGCTTCGTTGGTGCGAATCACGTCGCTGACGAGCAGATCGTTGGTGCCGTCATCGCCTGCGTCATCCGCCGTTTTGGCGAACTCGTGCGCCTCTTTGAGAATGAGCTCATGCGCTTCGAGCAGGCGTGAGATTTGAACCGGAACTTCCTCGCGGCCGATGGGCGGGCGCTCGACCCGAGTCTGCTCGGCGACATCCTGGGGCATCGCAATAGCCACTCCGCCGAGAGCCTGGATGCGTTCGGCCATCGTGTCGACCAGCTCATCCTGTTTTTCGTAGTGAGCATCGAAGAGCAGATGAAGCTGATAGAACGTCGGACCGGAAAGCTGCCAGTGATGCTTTTTGTACATCTCGCGCAGCATGATGGTGTCGGCCAGCACCTGGTTAAGATTGCGCGTGCTCTCGAGCCGGACTTCTTCGTCGAGCCCGGCGGGAATGTTGACAACCGTGCCGAAATCCTGCACGATCTTGCCGCGCTGGCCGAGAACCGGCGCGGCCGGCTTTACGCCGTTGTGCTGATGAACCTCTGTTTTCGTCTTGGACATAACACCTGTTAGACGCGCCTCCGCAGTAACTTGCGCAACCTATTTCAATTCGAGAATTTCTTTTTCTTTTGCCTTGGCGGCGGTGTCGATCTTGCCGATTTCGGCATCGGTCAGTTTCTGAATGCCATCGAGCGCCTGGCGCTGTTCGTCCTCACTGATGGCTTTATCTTTCAAAAGTCTTTTCAGGTCTTCATTGGCATCGCGGCGGATATTGCGCATGCTGACGCGGCGCTCTTCGGCGATGTGACTCAATTTTTTGGCGAGCTCGCGACGCCGCTCTTCGGTAAGCGGGGGAATCGGAATGCGAATCAGCTTACCGTCATTTGACGGATTCAGCCCCAAGTCTGAATTGCGAATAGCCTTTTCAATAGCGCCGATGGTAGAGGCGTCCCATGGCTGAACGGTGATCAGGGCGGGCTCGGGCACGTGCAATTGTGCGACCTGGTTCAGCGGCACCGGAGAACCGTAGTACTCGACGCGCACGCTGTCGAGAATGCCAATCGAGGCACGGCCCGTTCGGATATGCGCCATTTCGTGATGCAGGTCACCCAGTACCTTTTCCATGCGCTGGCGCGCGTTCGCTTCGATCTCTTTTACGTTCTTAAACGTGGTGCTCGCCGCGGTTTGTTCTTGTTTCATAAACCAGTGATTCTAGCGAATAACGGTTCCGATCGGCTCACCCATGGCCATACGCATGATATTGCCGGCCTTTTTCAGATCGAAAACCATGATGGGCATCTTATTATCGCGGCACATGGCGACGGCGGAGGCATCCATCACCCCCAGCGCTTTCGATAATACCTCGGTATAGCTGACGGTCTCGTACTTGGTCGCTTCCGGATATTTTTTCGGATCCTTGTCGTAGACGCCATCGACGCTGGTCGCCTTGGCGATGATCTCGGCGTGAATTTCGAGGCCGCGCAGGGTGGCTGCGGTATCGGTAGAAAAATACGGGTTTGAGGTTCCGGCTGCAAAGATGACCGCGCGACCTTTTTCGAGGTGACGGATGGCGCGGCGGCGGATGTACGGCTCGGCCAGCTGGTGCATCTGAATGGCGGTCATGACGCGTGTGGGAATACCCTGCTGTTCGAGCGCGTCCTGAAAAGCGAGTGCGTTGATAACGGTCGCGAGCATGCCCATGTTATCGCCGGTCACGCGGTCCATCTGATGGGCGGCCGCGGCAACACCGCGGAAGATATTGCCACCGCCCAATACAAGGCCGATTTGAACGTGCATGCGCGCCACTTCGGCGACTTCGCAGGCCAGCGATTTGACCCGATCGGGGTCGAGGCCAAACGAGAGCGGGCCGGCCAGGGCCTCGCCGCTGATTTTGAGAAGTATTCGCTTGTACTGTGCCATCGAAATTGGTTTTCGCTTCTCTCCGGGCACATCGCACCCCGGCGGTTTCCTATCGCTGCTCAGGCAGTGACCGGGAGCGGACTCTGCTCGACGCCAGGCGCGTCACCGGCATCACCGACCTTATAGCGTACGAAACGGTTTACCGTGACAGTATCGCCGAGCTTTCCGCTCACCGTCTTGATCAATTCATTTACCGAGATACTGTTTTCACGAATGAAGGGCTGCTCGAGCAGGCAGATCTCCTCATAGAACTTGCTCAGACGGCCCTCCGCAATTTTATCGACCATCTTCTCCGGCTTGCCTTCGTTCAGGGCGCGCTCACGCTGGATGACACGTTCCTTTTCGAGCACACTGGCGGGAACATCGCCTTTCTGCACGTACTGCGGATGCGCTGCCGCCACTTGCATAGCCAGATCGCGAATGAGAGTTTTAAATTCGTCCTTACCGGCGGTGGCGGCGTTCTTTGCGGCAACCTCGATGAGGACGCCGATCTGCGAGCCCGCGTGGATATAATTACCAACCACGCCGTTGGCTTCGGCCTGGTAGATGACAAATCGCGAAACGTTGATATTCTCCCCTAACTTCGCAACTTTCGCTTTTACGAGCTCGCCAACTGTGCCTGCCTGATCCTTTGCGAATTTCTGTTCATAGAGCGCTTCATGCGTTTTGAAATCAGCGCGTTCAGCCTCGGTCACCTGCTCGGCACGCACGTATTTCGGCTTGTGTTCGGCCACGTGAGCTGCGATGTCGGCGGCGAGCGACTGAAAATCTTCCGTGCGCGCCACGAAATCGGATTCGCAGTTCACTTCGACCAGCGCGCCGAGTCTTCCGTTGGAATTAATATGCGAGCTGATAAGCCCCTGCCGGGTCGAGCGCGATTCCTTTTTACCTGCGCTGGCAATGCCGCGTTTGCGCAGCACGTCTACCGCCGCGTCAATATCCCCGTTGGTTTCCTGCAACGCTTTTTTGCATTCCATCATGCCGGCGCCTGTGCGCTCGCGAAGCTGCTTCACTAACTGTGCACTAATCTCTGCCATAGCTATTCCTTAAAACTCTCTTTGTACAAAAGTAGAGCGACCTGACTCATGACAGCCGGTCGCCCCATACTACGAAGTGGTTTCGACTTAGTGTTCGCTAACGGTCGTGCTGACCACTTCCTCGGAAGCCTCGCTCGCCGGACCTTTACGCGGCGGCGCTTCCTGTTCGGTGCTGGTCGCCAGGCTTTCCGACATGAGTTGCTCGGCGTATTTCGGATCGAGATACTGCGTGTATTCTTCCGCGGTGTGTTCGGCGGCTTCCTCTTCGCTGACGATCCCTTCAGCCGCAAAATCGTGCTCGGTCGCAAGCGAGCGGCCTTCGATGACGGCGTCGGAGATCTTGGTAGTGAACAGGCGGATCGCGCGCAGCGCGTCGTCGTTACCGGGAATCACGTAGTCGACCTCGTCGGGATCGCAGTTGGTGTCTACCACTGCCACCACCGGAATCCCGAGCCGGCGGGCTTCTTTCACCGCGATGGCTTCCTTATTCGAATCGATAACAAAGAGCAGATCCGGCAAACCGTTCATGTCCTTGATACCGGCCAAATTCTGCTGCAGATGCTTGCGCTCGCGCTCGAGACGCCCGACTTCTTTTTTGGCGCGGCCTTCGTAGGCGGTCTCGGTCGCCATAGCGTCGAGCTCTTTCAGACGCTTAATCGAGCGCTGCACAGTGGCAATGTTGGTGAGCAATCCGCCCAGCCAGCGCTGGTTGACGTAAAATTGTCCGGCGCGCGTGGCCTCTTCGGCGATGGCCTCCTGCGCCTGGCGCTTGGTGCCGACAAACAGCACCGTTTTGCCCTGTGCGGCCATTTCGCCGACATAGCGCATGGCGTCTTTGAAGAGCTTCAGCGTCTTCTGCAGATCGACGATGTAAATTCCGTTTCGTTCGCCAAAGATGTATTCCTTCATCTTTGGATTCCAGCGCTTGGTCTGGTGCCCGAAGTGAACGCCGGCTTCGAGCAATTCCTTCATTGAAATTGACGGCAATATGCCTCCTGTCGAATTTTTGAGTCTTCGCCTGCGCTGAAAAACGCGGGCTCATCCTCTTGCGCATCCGAGCGAAAAACGTCACGGCCCAAAGCGGAATTTGCGCGTTTCGGAGCCGGATGCGGTTGGGCGATGGGTTCGAGGACGATCCATCGCGGTTCATGGATGGAAACGAGAAGAGGTACTAGCGTTTGGAGAACTGGAAGCGTTTGCGAGCGCCTTTTTGACCGTACTTCTTCCGCTCATGAGCGCGAGCGTCGCGCGTTAAAAATCCGAGCTGCTTGAGTTTCCCGCGCAGTTCAGAGTTGAATTCGATCAGCGCGCGGGCGATTCCGAGCCGGGCCGCTCCGGCCTGTCCCGTAACGCCGCCGCCATCGGCCAGAATTAAAATATCGAAGCGATCCGCGAGCTCGGCGGCAAGCAGCGGCTGCCGCACATAGGCGCGAGCTGATTCGTTAACAAAATAATTTTCAAAAGGCCGGTGGTTGACCGTAATCTGGCCCTTGCCCGGCCGCAGGAACACGCGCGCGGTCGCGGTTTTGCGCCGCCCGGTTCCTAACTGCTGTACTAACTTCGCTGCCATCCTTTTCCTTATATTCAAACAGCCAGTGCCACTGGCGGCTAAATTTAAACAGCCAGTGCCACTGGCTTCTGAGCCTGATGCGGGTGCTGGTCGCCTGCGTAAACCTTCAGTTTGCGGTACATCTGTTTGCCGAGCTTCGTCTTCGGCAGCATACCGGCCACCGCCAGCTCGATCATTCGCTCCGGACGTGTCTCGCGCATTTTGCGCGCGCCGGTCTCAATCAAGCCGCCCGGATACCCGGTGTGGCGCCGGTAGACCTTCTGGTTTTCCTTGCCGCCTGTCAGCTTGACTTTGGCAGCATTCACGATAATGACATGATCGCCCGTATCAAGCGAAGGAACCCAGGTGGTTTTGTGCTTTCCCATCAAAAGTTTGGCCGCACGGCTCGCCACCCGGCCTAAAACGGCCTCATTCGCGTCAATCACGTGCCAGGCACGGACGATTCCGGGCTTGGACGGAAATTCGGTACGCATGGACAGACTTATACTCTCCGCTCAAAAACTCGAACACTTTAGTCTAGCGAATGCGAGAGTAACGTGTCAATTTGGGGTGCGGTGCTGAGCCTCATGGCAAGCCGCGCTGTGCTGCCGGAGGTATATTCTCAACTAGTAATGTCCAAACAATATTCGAGATCCCTGGCGCTTGCCGCACTCTTTGCCACGGCAGGCGTGCTCTACGCTCAGCAAACGTCGAAGGCAAAGCCCGAAGAAACCGAAGTATGGGAACCCGTCCCGAAAGTGGTCGCGCCCGGTGACACTTGCGGCGCAGCGCCGTCGGACGCCATCATTCTTTTCGACGGCAAGAACCTCGACGAATGGGTGACGGTAAAAGACAAGTCGCCTGCTGCCTGGACGGTTTCAGACGGCGTGATGACCGTCAACAAGGCGGGTGGGAACATCGAGACTAAACGCAGTTTCAAGAATTACCAGCTGCATCTGGAATGGAAGGTTCCCGCCGATATCGAGGGCAGCGGGCAAGGACGCGGCAACAGCGGCGTCTTTCTGGCGTCGCCCGGCCCCGGCGATGACGGCTACGAACTGCAGGTTCTCGATTCGTATAACAACAAGACCTACGTTAACGGGATGGCGGGCAGCCTCTATAAACAGGCGATTCCGCTGGCGAACCCCGGCCGCAAACCCGGCCAGTGGCAGACCTACGATGTCGTCTGGACAGCGCCCACCTTCGAGAGCGACGGCTCGCTGAAGACTCCGGCGTATGCGACCGTCTTCTTCAACGGCGTGCTGGTGGAGAACCACTTTCAGTTGAAAGGCCAGACGCTCTACATCGGCAAGCCGTTCTACAAGGCCTACACTTCCGCTCCCATCAAGCTGCAGGCCCATGGGGATAAGAGCAAGCCAATCAGTTTCCGCAACATCTGGGTGCGGGAGATCGAGTAAACCTCCGGGCAGGACCCATCCCTGCCCCTTTCACGCCAGTCTTGACACAAGCCGCAGGATCGGTGCATTCTATACATGTCGAAAGTAGACATGTCGAATCGTCAATCCGAAATTCCCTACGGCACGCTGGATCTCCTCATCCTGAAAAGCCTTGAAAGCATGGGTGCGATGCATGGCTATGCGCTGGCGCGGCGCATCGAGCAAGTCTCCGGCGAGTCTTTGCAATTGAGCCAGGGTTCCATCTACCCTGCCCTGGTCCGTTTGCAGCAGGAAGGCTGGATCAGCGCCGAGTGGGGTATCTCGGAGACAAATCGCAAGGTCAAATTTTATTCGCTGACGAAGGCCGGACGCAAACAGGTCACCATCGAAACGGCCAATTGGGGAAAAGCAACGGCGCTAGTCGCGCGTTTTTTGAAGGTTTCAACATGAGTACCCACCGGCTGTTCACGGGGCTGCTTGCGCTTTTTCGGAAACCGCGTTTCGAGCGTGAACTCGAAGAAGAAATCCATGCGCATCTCGAAGCTGCCGCGGAAGATGCCGCCCGGCGTGGCTTATCGCCGGATGAAGCTCGCGACGACGCACGCCGGCGCTTTGGAGCCATCGAACAGATAAAAGAAGAACACCGCGACGGCCGCGGTATCGCGTGGCTCGAAACACTGCTTCGGGACTTTCGCTACGCTCTCCGTTCCATTCGCCGCGCGCCGGGTTTTACGGCGGTCGTTATTGCCGTCCTGGCGCTCGGCATCGGCGGAACCGTCGCAATGTTCAGCATTGTGGATGCCGTGCTGGTGAAGCCGCTTCCCTTCCCCGAGCCGGACCATATCGTGCAGCTCTGGGAAGCTCCACGCCCGGGAGTTGTCAACAGCACGACTGCGCCTCAGTTTGTCGCATGGAAACGCCTGGCCACTACGTTCGACGCTTTCGCGGCAGAACAGCCGATTTCGGGCGCCCTGAACGATCCGAGTGGACCGGCACGTGTAGCGGGAAAGCTGGTCACATCCGAATACTTCAAAGTTTTCGGTGCGAAGGCTGCGCTCGGCCGCATCTTCCGGCCCGACGAAGATCAGCCCGGCGCCGCGCCTGTGCTGGTCCTGAGCCATTCCGCCTGGGAGACTTACTTCGGTGGAGATGCCGGTATTCTACAGCGCCACGTTCTCCTCGACGGCCGCAGTTACCAGGTGATCGGCGTGCTTGAACGCGGAGCCTTCGATCGCGACCAGACAAAATTCTGGACGCCGCTTATCTTCACTCCGGATCAGCTCTCGAGTGCGGTACACTGGCTCACGCTTTACGGCCGTCTGCGCTCGGGCGTCAGCCTGCATCAGGCCCGGCAGCAAATGAATGCGGTGTATAGCGCGCTTCTCAGCAACAATGTGATGGACGAAGAGCGTGCCGGGAGCATCGTGGTTGAGCCGCTTGCGCACCTGCTGGTTGGCAATCGACTCGAGCGCTCGATCACGATCGCCTTTGGCGCCGTTCTTTTCGTCCTGTTGATCGCGTGCGCCAATGTTGCCAATCTCCTGTTCGCCCGAGGCGCTGCGCGCAAAACGGAATTGGCGGTCCGCGCGGCGCTCGGAGCAGGACGCGGACGCCTCGCCGGCCAGCTATTCACCGAGTGCCTGGCACTCTGCCTGTTGGGAGGGCTGGCCGGCGTCGCTTTTGCCTGGCTTTTAATCCGGCTGGCCGATCCCTGGCTCAGTGAGTCCCTTCCCTTCACCGCCGAGGTGACGCTGAGTGCACGCGTGCTTGTGTTCGCTGCCGGCGTCGTGATGAGCGTTGCTTTCCTGACTGCGGTGTTTCCGGCGTTCGAAACCACCTTCGGCGATCTCGCGGATTCGTTAAAACAGGCGGCTCGCGGATCCTCCGCTATTCATATACGCGTACGCCGCGCCATCATCGCCGGCGAAGTGGCCCTCTCACTCGTGCTGGCATGCGGCGCTCTGCTTCTGACCCGGAGTCTTCTGAAGCTGCAACAACTCGATACCGGTGTCCGCATCGAGAACGTAGTCACGGCTTCCATTGATCTTCCGACGCAGGCGTATCCGACGCCGCGGAAAGCCGCTCTCTTTTACCAGGCGCTCTCCGAACGACTTCGTTCCGTGCCCGGTATTGCACAGGTTGGACTTTCGACGTTCTTGCCTCTCGCGTGGATCAGTAATGGCGAAGCCATACTACTTCCAGGTGCCGAGAAGCCGGTCCGGGTGCGTTTTAAGCGCGTCGACTCGGGATATTTCAAAACACTCGAGATTCCGGTGCTGAGCGGACGCGGCATCAGCGATAAAGACAACGAAGGCTCGCCGCGCGCGGTCGTCATCAATCAGGCGTTGGCTGCGCGCTTGAAGGAAACCGCCGGCATGAAGGACCCGGTTGGGAAAGTCGTCCGCCTGACGTCGAGCGATTATCTCGGGCAGCAGCCACTGCAATCGGATGTTCAGATCACAGGCATTATTCGTAGCGAGCGCACGGCATCGCCCGGATATCCCGACCCGCCCGTCGTCTATGTTCCGCTGGCGCAGGCACCCCATCCGAACATTAAGCTGCTGGTCGCTACCAGGAGAGATGTTTCGTCGGTGCTACCCGGTATTCGGAAAACTTTGAGCGAAATCGATCCCAAGCTGCCGCTGGGCGACATCGCCACGATGCAACAGGTGCGCGACGAGACATTGTCCGGCGCCAGCCGTCCTGCATGGTTGATCGGCGCCTTCGCCGCGATCGCAGTTTTCCTGTGCGCGGTCGGTCTGTACGGCGTTGTATCGTATTCGGTCGCACAGCAGCGCGGCGAATTGGGCATTCGCATCGCATTAGGGGCGCGCTCAAAAAATGTCGTTGCGCATGTTTTACGCAACGCTCTGTCGATGATCGCTGCCGGCCTCGCGTTTGGCCTCCTTGGCGTTTATGCGGTGACCAGAGTGCTTGCCAGTTCCTTGTTCGAAGTATCGCCGCTCGACCCTGTCTCCATTGCCGCTGCGTGCCTTTTCATGATTGCAGTGGGTTTCTTGGCAGGATTTTTGCCGGCCCGGCGCGCAGCACGTTTTGACCCGGCAATCACGCTGCGCAGCGCCGGCTAGGCGGCCGCTCCGGATTTGCAACACGTTTACAAGATAGACACACCTTCACTCTTCGGATCTCCTATTTTGAGTGTGACGCCTGCAAATGGGCGCAGCTATTTTTCCGGGAGTGAACGTGGCGAGCGAGTACCTACCTCTCGAGCTCTGCTTTGAAGAATCGCGCGCGGCTCACGCGCTCACCTGGACGGTCATTCAGACAGGCGAGCGAATCGTTGCCGGCATTGTGCTCGCCTTCACAGCGCCCGTATTAGCAGTCGCGGCGGTAATCCTGGTGCTGGCCTCGCGCCGCTCTCCGCTGATCGCACACCGCCGGATCGGCAAATCGGGCCGGCCATTTTGGATTTTCAAGCTGCGCACGATGTGGAACAGAGAGGTGCAGCGCCCGCTGCACCTCATCGAACGCATCGTGCAGGATCCGCCGCTTCAGAAAACGAAATCGCTGCAAGATCCACGAATCGGAAACCGGTTTGCGGCATTTTGCCGGCGTTACTCGATCGACGAACTGCCGCAATTATGGCAAGTCGTACGAGGCGAGATGGCGCTGATCGGCCCGCGCCCGCTTACCGAAGGAGAAATTCAGGCTCACTACGGCAGCGAGGCAAACGAACTGCTTTATCGCAAGCCGGGAATCACCGGACTTTGGCAAATTCGCGGCAGAAGCGCGCTCAATTACCGGCAGCGCCGCCGTTTCGATCTCTTCCTTCACCGGCACTGGTCTCTGCGGCTCTACCTCCATATTGCCGCCGCCACAATTCCAGCCGTGTTTTCGGGCAGGAATGCCTGGTAAGCAGGTTTTGATGTGATGCGTTCGGCCATTGTCCATTACTGGCTGCTTGGGATGCGCGGCGGCGAAAAAGTCGTCGAGTCGCTCTGCCGCATCTTACCGGATGCCGATGTATTCACGTTGTTTTACGATCCCGAGCGCATCGCGCCGGGCATACGCTCGCATCGCATCTTCGTTTCGTCGTTAGATCGCTACCGGCGGCACTATCGCTCGCTTCTGCCGCTCATGCCGCTGGCGCTCGAGAGTTTCGACCTGCGCGGCTACGATCTGGTCGTCAGCAGCGAGTCGGGGCCGGCCAAAGGCGTTCTGACCGCAGCGGGCACGCGCCACGTGTGCTACTGCCATTCCCCGATGCGCTATTTGTGGGATCTTTATCCCGCCTATCTGCACGAATGGTCCAGGTCGTCGCTGAAGCGCCTGTTTATGGCTCCACTCGCGAACTATTTGCGGCTCTGGGATTATGCGTCGGCAGCGCGCGTCGACGATTTTGTCGCTAACAGCCACAATGTGCAAGACCGGATCGTAAAGGCTTATCGCCGGAGCTCGCGCGTTGTTTATCCGCCGGTGGAGGTAGAAACATTTTTCTGTTCTGCCCCGGAAGACTATTACCTGATCGTCTCCGAACTGGTCGCGTACAAGCGCGTTGCCGATGCAATCGAGTGCTTCACGCGCAGCGGCCGCCGGCTCAAGATCGCCGGCTCCGGTCCCGAATACGCGGCTTTGAAACGAAGGGCCGGCCGCACGATCGAGTTTTGCGGACGCGTGAGCGATTCGGAGCTGCGCAGCCTTTATGCACGGGCGCGCGCGGTGCTCATGCCTGGCGAAGAAGACTTCGGCATCGTCGCCGTGGAAGCGCTCGCGAGCGGCAAGCCACTGATCGGGCTTGGGCGCGGCGGTCTTGTCGAAATCGCTCCGCCGTGTCCCGGCGCGTTCTTATATCGCGAGCCCGGCGCTTCATACTTGCAGACGGCTGTTGAACGCTTCGAGCGCCAGGAGCCGCTGATCTCGCCGGGCCCGCTGCAGGCCGCCGCCGTAAGATTCTCTGAAACGCGCTTTCGCAACGAGATGGAGCAGATTCTGTTTGGAGATTCAACGCCTCCTTCGCATGCGGCGTTCGTTTTACAAAAGGTTCACAAGAGCCCAACGACTATTGCGCGTTGAAACCGTATCTTGGGGTCGGAACGCTTCTAGTGCCGGTAAAACGATTCAGTGCGGTTCTGTTTTTCATTCTTGTTTGCTCAGCAACCGCCGGCGCCGCCGATACTGCGCCCGGTTATGCAGGCAGCCTGGCCTGCAAAACATGCCATCCCGATGTCTGGTTCAAGTTCTATAAAAACCCTCATTTCAAGAGCGTGGCGAGTGAAAAGGAAAAGCCGGAGAACACCGGCTGCGAAGGTTGCCACGGGCCCGGCGCCAAGCACATTGCGGCGCATGGCGGCAAGGCGACGATCGTCGCCTTTTCCACACTGACCCCGAAGCAAACGCTCGACGCCTGTTTGCGCTGCCACGCGAAGAGTTTCGAGCGCGCCAACATTCATTCTTCCGCGCACACGCGGAATGGCATTGCCTGTACCGGATGCCATTCGATTCATAAGCCGGAAACTCCGACGAGGCTGCTGGCGAAAGCGCAGCCCGAACTCTGTTACGGCTGCCATACCGATGTTCGCGGCCAGTTTTCGATGCCTTTTAAACATCGCGTCAACGAAGGCGTCATGGCGTGCAGCGATTGCCATAATCCGCACGGCACATTCGCGCCCACCTGGCGCATGGCGCAGCGACCGCCGCTCGTCAGACAATCGCTCGCCAACGAAGAGGCCTGTCTGAAATGCCATGTCGATAAACGCGGCCCGTTCGCGTTCGAACATCCGCCGGTACGGGTTGAGGGCTGCGAAGCTTGCCACAATCCGCACGGATCGACCAACTCACGCCTGCTCACACGACCTGTTGTTTTCACCATGTGCCTGGAATGTCACAACGGCGCGGGCACCTTCGGCCGCACCGGGTCGGGCGTCCCGAGTCTCTCACCCGCGCACAACATGGCAGATCCCCGCTATCAGAACTGCACAAATTGCCACGTGCGCATTCACGGTTCGAATACCGATCCACTCTTTCTGCGATGAGACGATTTACCATTTACCTTTTCGCAGCCTGTTGCTTCGGGCAGACGCCGGTCGCGCCCACACCGGAAACCGTCGGGCCCGTACGCGGCGACTTCTGGCATGACTACAACATCGTTAATTCCATCGAAGCCGGTGATCGCGTCGTTTCGATCAGCGGCAATGCCGCCAAGTATCGTAGCGATGAAAACTACGGCAACGGCATCCGCCTCTTCAACGCGCTGTTCAGCATGGATTCCAAGGACGGGCACGGCTTTTTGTTCGACAAGCTGGTGTTTACAACGAGCGGCGTCGGCGATCCGTACACGTCAGCCAATCTCCGGGTGGAACGAAACCGGCTATACGAGTACAACTTCTTCTGGCGCAAAAACGAGTACGTGAATCCGGGACTTACGACGGCCGGCCAGACGGGCCAGCACCTGCTCGATACTTCGCACAAAATGCAGGATCACGAGCTGACGCTCTTCCCGCAGTCGCGGCTTCGCTTCACGCTCGGCTACAGCCGCGATGCGCAGTCGGGCGCCGGCATTTCCACGGTTCAACTGTTTCAGCTCTCGAGTCCGTTCGATTCGACCGGCGATATCTTTCCGATCTTCTCCAACATCAAGCGCGTTCAGAACGATTACCGCCTGGGCGGCGAACTGCATATATTCGGGTTCCTGTTTACCGCGATGCATGGCTGGGAAGACTACAAGGACGACACGCCGTACAGCACCTTCAGCGGCCTGAACCTCTTCAACCGGACCGCCCCCAACCACGGCACGAGCCCGTACTGGCGCGCCGGCCTTTTTCGTAACGATCGCTGGTGGGATGTGAATGCGCGTTTCACCTACACCGGCGGCACACGCCGATTTTTAACAAACGAACTGGCGATCGGGCAAGATCGTTTCGGCGCGCTGGCCAACCAGCAGATCCTCTCGTTCGGCGATGCGCGCCGCCCTGTCGCCACCGGTAATGCAAACCTTACACTCCGGCCATTGCCCAAGTTGACGATCGCGAGCAGAACTTCGTTCTACAATGTCCGGACCGAAGGCAACAGTACTTACCTGCAATTCAACAACAGCACGCAATCGGCGGATTTCCTGTATTTCCAGTTCCTCGGAATTCGGACGGTCGAGACCGATCTGGACGTGCTATACCAGCTTTCGCCGCGCTTTGATCTGCATGGCGGATACGCCTTTTCCGACCGCCGCATCAGCTCGAGCCCGCAGTTCGCCTTCAGCGGATCAACAAGTCCGACACCGTTCGAACAGACGAACCAACTGCACACGGGCAGCTTCGGATTTCGCTGGCGGCCGCTGCAACCGCTCACGATTTCTGTGGACGCCGAGGTGGGCCGCGCCGACCATCCCTTCACGCCCAAAAGCGATCGCAATTACACCGCCTTTGCCGGCCGCATCGAATACAAGCTGAAGACGCTGCGGCTTCTCGCATGGACGAATACGGCCTATAACGCCAACTCGGTGACGCTGTCGTCCTTCAGCTCGCATGCGCGTACGTATTCCGGGTCCGCCTCCTGGAATCCGCGAAGCTGGTTCGGCCTAGACGCCAGTTACTCGAAGCTGCACCTCGACACGCTCGGCGGTATCGCTTTTTTCGCAAATGCGCAATTCCTGCCGGACCAGCTTTCCTATTACGTAAGCAATCTGCATACTGCGACGTTCTCGGCGCGCTTCAGCTACAAGCGAGCCGACTTGTTCGCAGGCTTCAGCCGCGTCCAGGACACGGGCGACGGCCGCAGCGCGCCGGCCAACACGTCTATCGGGCCGGCGATCCCCGCCTTCCAAACTGCGCAGACATTTCCGTTGCGCTTTCAATCGCCGACAGGACGCCTCTCAATTCGCATTAACGAGCGCCTGCGCTGGAATGTGGGCTACCAGTATTACGGCTATCACGAAGATTTCTTCAGCGGAGAAAACTACATCGCCAATACCGGCTACACCAGCCTGCTCTGGAGCTTTTAGAATTTTACCGGCGTGCCGCGCTTCATTTACAAGTAGCGTTCGCGCAGGATTCTCAGGTGGTGGGCAAAATGCCCCGCGGTTATAAATGCGAGCGCGCGTACGGTAAATGATTTGCCGCTGGCAATGCCGGTTCGCAACCAGGCGTCCTGCGGCAAATTTTCAAACAGTGAAATCGTCGCCAGCCGTATGCGTTCAAATTCTTCGCGATGTTTAGCCCACGAAATCCGGTCGGCTGTTGCGCCACGGGCGGCGATGTCCTGGTCATAGCTGGGTAAGGGATCCGCAAACCCGCGCGCGAACCAGAGCGCTCGAAAGGCGAAGGAACGTTCGGTGTCGCTGACATGATTCAGCACCTGCCGGATACTCCACTTCTCCGGCTCATAGCGGTACAGAGACTTTTCTTCCGTTATCGCGGCGAAAAATACCCGCGCCTCGTCCAATTGATTTTCGATCACGCGTAAAGGGTCATCTTCTTTGACCTGGTCGATATAGGTGAAGTAATACGGTGCTGCCTCGTTCTCCTCCGGCCGTCCACGCATTCCATCACTCTAGCGCGAACCGTAGAGCCGGCCGCATCGCGCGCCAGCCCGCTAATCGCATGGCGCCGACGACATATGGCAGAATGCGCGGACCTCCATCCGGCCAAAGTGCCGACAGGGGTACGACGGTTTCGTCTTCCGGCTTGCGGTAGAAAACGCGCTCGGTCCAGAGCCGGCGGCCCGGTGGATTCTCGGGATAGTGACGCAGGACGTCCGCGATCGTTTCCGGTATGCGCAATTTCAACGGCTCACGATATTGCGGCATAACGACGACATGACTGAGCCGCGCATAGCGAATCTCTTCGACAAAGTCCGCAAATACTTCGGCGCGACTAAGGTTCAGAATGGCGTTTGGCTCACAGCCATGGCGGTCGCCGCCTGAAATTATGGGCAAATCGGCCTGTTTTGCCAAACGAACTACTTCCAGATTCTCTTTCCAGCACCGCAGGCCATTCAGTTCGAGCGCATGGATGAACCTGCCGCATTTTGTAACCAGTTGCTCGAGCGTTTTGAGGTGCAAGACATCGCCCACCCCTTTCTCATCCCAGAGCGGATGATTGAGAACCACAAGCGTTTGTGGAAAGGAATTCAACCAATCCAAACGCGAATGAAGCCCATCGGGCGACGGGCTGCTGCGCGTATACGTAGCCAGCTCGTTTTGCACTTCGGGCGCGCGATCCGGCGGGATGTTATGCACGCCGAGATGGAAGAACGTCGGCCCAAACGGAATGGTCCATTCTGTCGAGACGGGTACGCGGGCAGACTGCTCCCGGAGCCGCAGCGACGATGCCGCCCGGATATCGTCGTGATCGGTAAGCGAGACCAGCGCCGGCAGGCCTAAGCGGCGCGCAATCTGCTCTTCTTCCACATGGCAGGCCATGGGCGGCGAGAGCGGCGGAGTCCAGAATGCCCGGCTGAAATCGAACAAATCCCGCTGTTTCGACGAAGCGTGACAACGGATTGCCGCGCTCAGAGCGGGTATTCTGCGCAGGTAGCGCGAAACGGTCTCGAGACTTTCTTCCGAGAACATGGTGTGACTATGCAGCGACACTCCGGAACGAAAGGAACGGGTGATAAAGCCCTCCCGGGTCTGGTCCTTTTTCAGGAATCGAATACTGCTCAGGCTGGTAACCGGCATTCGGTATCTCCCTGACATCACAGTCGGTCTTCGATGTTGCGGGACAATTTGCAGCGGGTTAAATGATCGTTAAAACATTCAGGTTTGAAAACGTTTCGTATCCCCCACCGATTTCAGGCGGTTTAGCAGAGAATTTTGATCCCATTTCGGCTTTAAGCGAACCCGAAACGATTGCTAAAGTAAAGTGTCGTGGAAGGTACGGAAGGTCCTACGGATTCGCGCCTGCAGTCAATGACGGCCGATCAGTTGCGGGCCCGCGTGGCCGAGCTCGAGAAGTCGCTGCAGACCGCCGAAGACCGCGTGGCAGTTCACGAGAGCGTCTTTTTCTACAACCCGATTCCGGCGCTGATTTATTCGGTCGAAGACCTTTCGATTCTCAATGCCAATCGCAGTGCTCTTGAACTGTACGGCTACTCAATCGATGAAATGCGCAGACTGACGCTGAAGGACCTGTTTACAGCCTCTGCGCTCATCGAACATCCTTCTCTCGAGGCGGAGCTCCGGAAGCCGCTCAACTCGCTTGCGAACGTACTGCAGCGCGCGGCGAGCGGGGCGGAACTGGTAGTGACCCTGGTCTGGTTTGCTGCCGAGACCAAGGGAGTAAACGCGCGCATCGTGATGATCGAGGACAAGACTGCGCGCCACTATACCGAAGAGGCACTGCGCTCGAGCGAAGAACGCTTTCGCGAGCTGTTCGAAAACGCGAATGACGTCATTTTCCTATACGATCTGAATGGGAAAATTCTTGAAATCAACCGCGCGGCCGAACATTTGACCGGCTATTCCCGGACCGAAGTGCTCGGCAAGAATTTCGATGAGCTGATCGCACCCGAAGCCCGTTACCTGGTTCTCGATATCGTTCGCACCCATCTCGGCGGCAGCGCCCCGCAGCATTACGAGCTGCCGGTCGTTTCAAAAAGCGGCAAGCTGCGCTTTCTCGAAGTGAGCACGCGCCTTATGTACCGCCGCGGACACCCGGTTGCTGTACAAGGGATCGGCCGCGATATCACCGAGCGCAAACAGGCGCAACAGAAGCTGCTCGAATCTTCGCGCGAGTTGCAGTTGAAGAACGAAGAACTGAGTACGGCCCTGCACCTGGCGCGCGAGGCGACGCGGCTAAAAGAACAGTTCCTGGCCAACACGTCGCACGAGCTTCGGACACCCCTAAACGGCATCATGGGAATGATCAACCTTCTGAAGGCCACCGATTTGACGGCTGACCAGCGCGATTATGCCGCTGTGGTGAGCCAGTGCGCCAACGATCTGCTGACTATTATCAATGACCTGCTGGACCTGTCGCAAATTGAGGCGCGTCGCCTCTCGCTGACCGACGAGCCATTTGACGTCCATGAAAGCCTGAAGAGCGTCGTCAAGCTGCTGCGCACGCGCGCGATTGCGAAGGATCTTGCGCTCACCTATGAAATCGATCCGCGCCTGCCGCAGAACATTTATGGCGATTGCGTTCGCTTTCGCCAGATTCTGACAAACCTTATCGCGAACGCCGTTAAGTTCACGCCGGCTGGCGGCGTTCACATCCGGATGGGACCGGACGAGAGCGGCACACGGCTGCATTGCAGGGTGATGGACTCCGGAATCGGCGTGGAAGACTCGGTTCGAGATCGCATTTTCGAGGCTTTTTTTCAAGCTGATGGGACGAACCGGCGTCGTTTCGGCGGCACCGGGCTCGGTCTTACGATCTGCAAGCAGCTTGTGGAGACGATGGGCGGAAAGATCGGCACCTACAACAACGAGCCGGCTCCCGGCGCGACATTCTGGTTCGATCTGCCCCTGCGAACGGCCGATACGAGCGCAATTGGCGGCGATGTCTGGTCGGAGATTACAGGCCCGGCCGTTCGATGATCAATTCCGACATGGCATTCCTGATCGTTGTGGCCGGTATTACAGGCGTCATTTACGAACTTCTCCGGCCCGGGCTGATTCTGCCGGGCGTAGCAGGAGCAGGCGGCCTGCTTGCCGGCTGCTTCCACCTGCTTACCGGTTCACCGCGGCCGCATTTTCTACTGGCAGGCATCGTGGCGGCGGCTTTTCTCTTTCTGATGGAGAGCTTGTCTCCGAGGCCATATGTCAGCGGCGTGCTGGCAACTCTCGCCTTGACGTCCGCTGTTGTGCGCGCAGGCGGCGTTCGCCTTACGGTTGCTATTCCTGTCTGTCTCGCTGTTGGATGGATTTTCACCCTCCTGCTCCAGCAAGGCCGCCGGGCTCGCCTGAATAAGGCAATGTAGACTTGTTCCGATCGGATGAGTCTCAACCGGAATGCATCTCAGCAGTACCGTTCTCTTTTTTTCGCGGTCGCGCTCGCCTGTTGCGCTCTCGCGTACGCGCAAGATACGCACTATCCGCCCAAAAACCAGTTGATTCCCGCGCCGGATTGTCTCACGCTGAAAGCCGCGTGGACAGGCGCGTCGAATGCCGGCTGCTCTGCGGCAGAACACGAGCAGTGGCTGAAGGATATTACACACTGGCGGCGTGAACGGCGCATCCGTATTGGCTACGACGGGTCGCGCTATAACGAACCGGCGCTCAAGTGGGCTCAATCCAGCTTCATTCAACCGCAGATGATGGTGCAGGATCGCTATTTTTACGACCCGGTTGCCGGCAGGTACACAGTCGACCGCTACCTGAACGATTTGGAAAAGCGCTATGGCGGTATCGATTCCGTGCTGATCTGGCCAACCTATCCAAACATGGGCATTGATAATCGCAATCAGCACGACATGATTCGCTCCATGCCAGGCGGCCTGGACGGCGTGCGGCAGATGATCGGAGATTTTCACCGCCGCGGCGTACGCGTGCTTTTCCCGATGATGATGTGGGATCAGGGGACGCGCGATCCCGCCAAGCCATGGCCGCAAGCCATCGCGGAGCTGATGAAAGAGATCGGAGCCGATGGGGTCAACGGGGACACGCAGGACGGCGTGCCGCTCGCCTTTTCACAATCCGCCGACAAGACAGGGCACCAGTTGGCCTTTGAGCCGGAAGGCAGCCCATCGGATGAAGCGCTTGCCTGGAATGTTCTCACCTGGGGTCAATACGGCGGCCAATTCGGCTTCGTGCCGGGTGTGGACCGTTTTCGCTGGCTCGAGACACGCCATATGGTCAATATCTCCGATCGCTGGAATCGTTCGAAAACTGACGATCTGCAATACGCGTTCTTCAATGGCGAAGGTTGGGAGAGTTGGGAAAATATCTGGGGCATCTGGAACGGCATTACGCCGCGCGACGGCGAAGCGACCCGGCGCATAGCAACGATCGAGCGCGCGATTGCTCCCTTTCTGACAAGTGATGCTTGGGAGCCGCTCTTTCCGATGCATCGCTACGGCGTCTACGCCAGCCGCTGGCCGCTGGGCGACGGCACGGCCTGGACCATCGTCAACCGGAATGAATATGACATCACCGGCAGGCAAATATCGGTATCGTCTCAGAATGGTGTTCGCTATTTTGACCTTTATCACGGAGTCGAGCTTACGCCGGAGCGCGATGGCGGCAACGACATCCTGTCGTTTTCGATAGAAGCGCACGGTTTCGGCGCACTTCTCGCCACGCAGGGCGAGCCGGACCAGAAAATTGCGGATCTCATGAGGCGCATGAAAACCATGACGGCTGCTCCTCTGGCCAGTTACTCGAATCAGTGGAAGACGGTTCCGCAGCAGCTTGTGGAAATTCAGGCGGCAGGGCCGGCCGGCGCTCTTCCGGCGGGCATGGTAAAGATTCCCGGCGGCGATTACTTATTCAAAGTAGAAGGTATCGAAATCGAAGGCTTTAATGATATAGGCGTGGATGTTCAATATCCTTGGGAAGATACACCGCGCCGTTTTCATGAACATCGCCTGACAATCAAGCCCTTTTATCTCGATAAGTATCCGGTAACAAATGAAGAATTCAAGAAGTTTCTCGACAGCACCCAATATCGTCCGAAGGACCAGCTGAACTTTCTTCGCGACTGGAAGAACGGCACGTATCCTGAGGGCTGGGCGAAAAAACCAGTTACATGGGTGTCGCTCGAAGATGCGCGGGCCTATGCGAAATGGGCCGGCAAACGCCTGCCGCATGAATGGGAGTGGCAGATCGCTGCGCAGGGAAACGACGGGCGCCGGTATCCGTGGGGCAACGAATGGCAGGCGGAAGCCGTACCGGTTTCCGATGAAGAACGAACACTGCGGGCTCCTGACGACGTGGATGCCCATCCGGCCGGGGCAAGTCCGTTCGGAGTTATGGACTTAGTCGGCAACGTCTGGCAGTGGACTGACGAGTATCTGGACGAGCATACGCGGGCCGGTATTCTTCGCGGCGGAAGTTACTACCGGCCGCAAGGCTCGATCTGGTATTTCCCGCAGGCTTACCGCAACGATCAGCACGGCAAATTATTACTAATGGCCCCTGCTTATGATCGCGCCGGCACACTGGGATTCCGGTGTGTTATAGATGCGGAGTAACTGGTCTCCGCGGCAGTGCAACTGTACTACTTACAAGTAAGTGCGGTGCGTATAGCTTTACGATGCGTGCAGGTTACAGCCAATGTGCCGTAACCGCGAACAGCGCGCCGGCAATAGCCGAGAGAATGCCCAACGCGAAGAACGCCCGCCGCTTCGTGAGAATCGCCAGCGAAGCGAACACGATCCCGATCTCGAGAAAGACCTCACCGAAATCGAAGCGAAGCGCGAGCCGGCCGTTCACGACGCGCTCTTCTTCATACTTGCGCGCCTTTTCCTGGATCTCGTCGGCTTGTTTGCGATATTTGACCGATTCGTCCAGGTAATTCGCAGCCTGTGCCGGGTCGCCTTTGAGCGCGAGCAGAGTATCGCGAGTGGATTGCGCGACATATCGCCGGATGTCCTTCGCCTGGTAATAAGCCCACTGATCGGCAGCGAGCTGCTGGTTCAGGACCGTTTCGGTGTTGTAATGCTGCGCAAACATCGACACAACAGCCAAGGCGGCCGCAATAATTGCCATCGAGGCCGCCACGATTTTATCGAACGGTTCGTGCGCGTGATGGGCGTGTTCTTCTAGTTCCTCGTGGACGGACATGAGTGATGCGCCAGCTTCGAAACTTCTCGGATCAGTCTACGATAGCTGAGATTGGCCAGGGTAGTAAATGGAAACCACTCGCCATCGCGCCAGGAAGAAAAGAACCAGCGCGCAAACACGGCCAGCTCTTCTGCCCTGTTTCCTTCTTGCCGGGGAGTCCTCAGGCGTTCGGAAACGAGTTCCCGAAGCTGCGTATCCAGCGATTTCGGCTCTGACTGGTTCCCGGACAGTGCGAGTGAAACAGGCTCCTGCCAGAATCCGCCGAACATTGGCCAGAGGAACAGGCTGTTTTCGTTTAAAGATCGTGTTAAAGCGAGTCCGTGAAATTGATCCAAATCGTCCACAACCGGATCGCGTTCGCCTGCGGCGGCCTTCAGCCGTTCGATTCTTTTATGCATTTGGGCAGCCTGTTCGAATTCGGCTTCATCGCAGGCCCGATCGCGCGCAGAAGTGAGTAAAGCCAGAGCCGTGCGGCCATTGCTGTGAAGGAAGTCGTGCACGCGGCTCACTTCTGCGCTGTACTCCTCCCGGCTCACCGCTTCCTGGCATGGGCGCAGGCACTGGCTCATTTCCCCGTAGATGCAGCCAGGATGATCACGGCGAGGAGCGAGCATCTCGGTGCAGCGGCGAATCTGAAACAGGCCAAGGACCTCGTCCTGATATTGTTGTGCCGCGGCCCGCGAGGGAAATGGTCCCCAAATCCGGCGAAATTTATTATGTAAACGGTTCGTCGTTTCCAATCTGGGGAAAGGATCGGAAGTTAATCCGATACACCAGGGCAGGCGCAACTTTAAAAATTTCAGGTATTTTTCCGGGTAGATCCGGCGCGCCAGGGTATAGAGAGATAGCTGAAGTTCCAGTTTTGATCCGCACGGCCAGCACTCCACTTCATCCAGTTTTTCGCCAAGCGAGATCGATCCCCGGTAGGATGAGAGAAGCAGGCGGCGCAAACGTCGTTCCAGGTTGGTGGACCAGCTAAGATGCAAAGGTGTGCCGCGAGAGCGGAGAACATAAACTCCCGCTACATGTCCGAACCGCGACAACTGGCACTCGAAATCTTCCGACAAGCGCCGCAAACGAATTGGTTCCGAGATATACACGCCCATCCGAGCCGCTACTCTCGAATTCTACAAGTCTTTCTGTATACTTCGCCGCGGCGCGTTCGAAGCGGAAAATACAGTGCAACAAAACCCGCCCGCCACTTGACAGAAAGGTCCGTCAGTCTAGAATAGGTTTTATTTCGCTATGCAGGGATGTCAGCACGAGCGAACCGAATTTCTTTACCGTCGCGATGGCGTCGATTATGTCCGATGCCTCGATTGCGGCCAGGTTTTTGAGGCCGAAGATTTGGATTCGGTTCCGGTTTACGAGGACGAAGAAGAAAAACCCAAAAAGCGCCGCTGAAATGGGTCTACCGACAGGCGTAACCTTGAGTGTTCTGCGGAAAGCGCCTGCTGTTCGGCCGAATCGTCGCGCCGTTCGTCAGCTAGCATGTCTCGCCTGACCCGCTCTCTTTCCAAGAAGAACAAACGCCTGACCCGGCCACGTGCGGCTTTGCAAGTTGTATCAATCGGTGGCGGTACCGGGCTATCTACTCTGCTTACCGGACTCAAGGAGTATTCACGCGGCGGCCACGGCGATGCGTATAAAGAACCGGAAGTGGAGATTACAGCCGTCGTGACCGTAAGCGACGACGGCGGCAGTTCGGGGCGCCTGCGGCGCGACTTCGACATTCTCCCGCCGGGCGATATCCGCAACTGCATGACTGCGCTCTCGGAAGATGAGGATCTTCTGAATCATCTGTTTCGCTACCGGTTCGCGAGCGGCCGCGGACTGAAGGGCCACAGCTTCGGCAATCTGTTTCTCACGGCTTTACATCAGATCACCGGCGATTTCGCGCAGGCGGTTAAGCTTTCATCTGAAATTCTGGCTATCCGCGGGCGCATTTTTCCGGCAACCTCGGCCAATGTCGTGCTAGAGGCGGCACTCACGGATGGAACGGTCGTGCGCGGCGAAAGCAAGATCAGCAAGAGCCGCTGTCCGATTGAGAAGGTGCGGCTGTTACCCGCCTCCGAACCTTTGCCCGAAACGCTCGAAGCGATCGCCAAAGCGGATCTCATTACGCTCGGGCCAGGCTCGCTCTATACGAGCGTGATCCCGAACCTGCTGGTGAAGGGTCTGGCCGATGCGATAAACCGCTCGCCCGCCATGAAGGTCTATTTCGGTAATCTGATGTGGCAGCCCGGCGAAACCATTCACTTCTCCGCGTCACAACACGTGGCAGCAATCCATGCGCATGCGAAATGCAAGCTCGTCGATTGCGTCGTACTCAACACCGCGCCCATTTCGGCCAAGCTGCAGAAGAAGTACGCGCGCGCACACGTGCAGCCGGTCGCAAACGATTTCACCCAACTGACAAAGATGGGTGTTAAGGTTGTTACAGCCGATCTGCTGGGCGAGCCGGGCGCGGAACAGACCAAAATCCGGCACGATCCGGACGCGCTGGCCGAAGTGGTCATCGATCTCGCCAGCCGCTCGCGCGCCCTTCAAAACAAGAAACGGTTACTCGTCGAGCATCAAAAGCAAGTTCAGCGCAGACCAGTTCAATGAAAGAAAACGTAACGGTGATCATCCTGGCCGCGGGCCAGGGCACCCGGATGAAATCCGCCAAAGCCAAGGTCCTGCACGAGGCCGGCGGCGACACGATACTGAATCACGTGATTCGGGCCGCGCTGCATGTCGCACTCGCGGAAAAGATCACGGTAGTAGTCGGGCATCAGGCCACCGAAGTGCGGCAGAGTGTCACCTGTCCGGGAATCCGTTTCGCCGAACAAACGGAGCAGAAAGGCACCGCGCATGCTGTGCTGTGTGCGCGCGAAGAGGTTGCCTCGCGGAAGGGCCAGCTGCTAATTCTCAACGGTGACGGGCCGCTGCTCAAGCCGCACACGTTAGAAAAACTTCTGGCTGCAGCGGGCGAAACGCATCCGGGCGGAACGCTCGTTACAACCATTACCGGCGATCCGACCGGATATGGCCGGATCATCCGCGACGATCGCGGCCTGATCGCCGCCATTCGCGAGCAGAAAGCCGCATCTGCGTCCGAACTGGAGATCCGCGAGATTAATCCGGGCGTGTATTGCTTTGCCGCACAGCCGTTCTGGCAGTACCTTTCAGAAGTGCGGCCGGACAATCCGGCGCGCGAATACTATCTGACAGACATGGTCGAAATTCTGCGGCGGCACGGGCGGGCCGTGGCGCCATTTCTGGTGGAAGACGAGACGGAACTGCTCGGTATCAACACGCGTGTAGAACTCGCCGTCGCCGACCGAATTCTGCGGGCGCGCAAGGCGGAAGAACTGATGCTGGCGGGAGTCACGATTGAGCAGCCGGGGTCGGTGAGCATCGACGTCGAAGTCGAAGCCGGACGCGACACGATCATTGAGGCGAACGTGCAACTGCGCGGCCGGACCAGGATCGGCGAACGCTGCCGGATCCAGGCCGGATCGATTTTGCGCAATTGCGAGATCGCGGACGATGTGACCATTTACCCGTATGTCGTGGCCGAAGATTCCGTCGTCCGGAATCAGGCGACGGTCGGCCCGTTTGCTCGTCTTCGTATGCAGGCGGAAGCAGGAGAGGATGCGCGGATCGGCAATTTTGTCGAGCTGAAGAAAACGAATCTTGGCGCGCGCTCGAAAGCACAGCATCTGGCTTACCTGGGCGACGCGAGTATCGGCGCGGATAGCAACATCGGCGCCGGCACAATTACCTGCAACTACGACGGCGAACGGAAACATCGGACAGAGATCGCCGACGGCGTCTTCGTAGGCAGCAATTCGACGCTGGTTGCGCCCATGCGCATAGAGGGCGGCGCCTACATTGCGGCGGGATCGGTTATTACGAATCCGGTGGAAGCAGATTCGCTCGCAATCGGCCGGGCGTATCAGGTTGCCAAAGAAGGCTGGGCGCGGCGGCGCCGGGAAAAATCCATCAAGGCGGATAAATAACCCGCGCAAGCCCCAGGAAATTCCGGGCTTTCACAGCCCCGGTGAGATTTTAGGCAAATCCGAAAACTACCCTTACGAGCGGCAGCAACCGCTTTGCAATTGTAGGGGTCAAACTTTGAGATTTACGGTGCGGGCACTTTGTGTGCTCAGTTTTGTGGCCGCGTGCTGCGGGCTGGCGTCCGCGCAATGGAACGAGTTTTCCGTTGGCGCGAAAACCGTCCAGGTTCATGGTTTTCTTTCACAGGGTTTTGCGGTTTCCGATCAGAATAATTTTCTGACGATGAAAACCAGCAACGGCAGCTTTGCGTTCACCGACTTCGGGTTTAACGCTTCCTCGCAGTTGACGGACAATTTTCGCGTCGGGGCGCAGATCTACGACCGCAATATCGGCGTTCTCGGCAAATGGCACCCGCAACTCGATTGGGCATACGGCGATTACAAACTCAAAGACTGGCTTGGCATCCGCGCTGGTAAAGTGAAGACCGTTCTCGGGCTGTACAACGATACGCAGGATGTCGACTCGCTCCACACATTTGCCCTCTTACCGCAGTCCGTCTATCCAACGGATTTGCGCGGGTCGACGATCGCTCATACGGGCGTGGATCTGTACGGCGCAATCGGTATCGAAAGCCGCGGCGAGATTGCCTATACGGCTTACACGGGCGCACTTCCTTTCGACCGTTATGGCGGCTATCCGCATGGAACACAGGCTCTGGGAGTGACGCTCGATCATCTCAGCACGCGCCAGACCGGCGGAGATCTGCGCTGGAACAACCTTACCGACGGCTTGACCTTCGGTCTCTCGTTCATCACGCAACCGTACGAATCGGCCGGCACGGTGGACCTGCGAATACTCGGCCTGACCGGTATTGCTCCTTATGAGGGCGATTCCATGGCGGATCATCGCACGCAGTTTTATACGGAATATCGAAGATGGCGGCTCACGTTACAGGGCGAGTATTACCGCGAAACCTGGGGAATCGACGTGAAGAATTACGAGAAATTAGGCGCCGATTCGCGCGGCTGGTACGCCGCCGCCGCTTATCGTGTGGCGAAACGGCTCGAATTCGGCACCTATCATTCCCGCTACTATCCCGATTGGAAGCAGGCGGATTTGTCGCTGCCGACGAATCACATTTTCGATCAGGCCATCACCGCCAATATTACGCTGAACAGCTTCTGGGGCGTGAAGCTCGAAGGTCATTTCATGGATGGTTACGGCGAGTTTTACTCGTTCCGCGGCTTCTATCCGCAAGACAATCCACAGGGCCTCAAACCGCATACCAACCTGTTTGTAATCCGCACCGGGTTTAATTTTTAGGGCCAGAGGACAGGTTGATGCGATCGCTTCAGTTCCTTTTCCTCGCAGTCACGGCATCGGTCTGCGTTGCAGCTGACGCTGGGCGGATCGATATCAAGATCATTGCGAATCCCAGTGTGCGGGCTTCAGAGATTTCACGGGACGACCTCAACCGAATTTTTCTGATGACCAAGAGCTCGCTCGGAGCTACCGAGCACGTAGAACCCGTTCTCGAAAAGGGCGGCGCAGCCTACGAGATGTTTCTCAAGAGCTATATCGGCCGTACCGATTCGGCTCTCATGACGTATTACCGGAGCCTGGTATTCACCGGGAAAGCGTCGATTCCGAAAAGCTTCGCGTCCGATTCCGACGTAGCGTTGTATGTGGCAAAGACGAAGGGCGCGATCGGTTATGTGACGAGCGACGCGAAAACGCCTGGTTTAAAAACCCTGGAAGTCAGATAAATACAAGCGAGCGTTATTCACTGCCGAAAACGGTGCTCGGGTGATACAGGTTCGGGATGACGAGTTTGCCGATGGCAACGAGTTCGCCCGAACGAGATAACGCGCGGACAAGCGGCGCACCCGGCGGGACCACGAAAGGCGAAGTACGGAACTGGCGCCCCTGACGGATCTGCGCTTCCACGATTTCGGTAACGCGCTCGCCTGGCATGTCATCGAGCAGGCCAGCTGCAGGAATGACTGCCTGCTCCAGTTCGCCCGTTGCGGCTAGTTTCGTCAATTCTTCGAGCGTGCGCGCCTGGGCGATGCCAAAAGTTCCGATACGTGTCCGCCTGAGCCGGGAGAGCAGCGCTCCGCATCCGAGGCGATTGCCGAGGTCGTGGGCGATACTGCGGATGTAAGTGCCCGCCGAGCAGGTAATCTCCAGTTCCGCAGACTCGCGCGAAACAGACACCACTTCCAGACTTTTCACTTCGACTTCCACCGGTTTCAATTCCACCGCGATTTTCCGGCGCGCCAGTTTGTAGGCCGGTACGCCCGAAATTTTCTTGGCTGAGACGGGCGGTGGGGTTTGCAGAAATCGTCCGCGAAAGGCATTTATTGCCGAACGAACTTCGTCTTCGACCGGCGGGGCCGCCCCCGTCGCTTTTACTTCACCTTCGGCGTCATATGTATCCGATTGAAAACAAAAGCGGATCTCGGCCTGATACGTTTTTTCACCGGTTTGAAAGAACGAAGCCAGACGGGTTGCGGGACCAGTCAACAACGCGAGCAACCCGGTGGCCATGGGATCGAGGGTTCCCAGGTGGCCGGTTCGCTTTGTTCCTGCAATTTTGCGCCAGCGGTTGACGACGTCATGACTCGTCATACCCGCCGGCTTGTCGATCAATACAAGTCCGTTCATTTTGAAAGCACGCTAGTCTGGTGAAAGGACGCGCGGGGGCACGGCAAACTACTTGGAAGAAGAAGCGCTAGGCAAAGCCTACGATTCACGGTTGATGCGGAGGCTCCTCCGCTACATGAAACCCTACCGCCTGGTGGTGGCCGCCTCGCTTATCCTGCTGCTCGTCGATTCTCTCCTTCAGATTATCGGACCGCTGCTGACGAAACTGGCGGTTGACCGCTATCTCGTTCCGGCGGGCCATCTTCATAGCATCCCGTGGCTCGACCGCTGGCTCTCCGCCGATCGCTGGACGGGCCTGACGCAAATTTCGCTGTTATACCTGGTTGTCATCGTCCTGGCACTTGTCTTTGACTTCGGGCAGACGTACCTGATGCAGTGGACCGGGCAGAGAGCTATGTTCGATCTGCGGCGCGAACTGATGGCGCACCTGCAGCGCCTCGATATTGCCTTTTTCGACCGCAACCCGGTAGGCCGCCTGGTTACGCGCGTCACAACTGACGTAGACGTATTGAACGATCTTTTCGCTTCCGGCCTGGTCACAATTATCGGCGATATTTTGATGCTGTCGTTTGTGGTGATTGCCATGTTCCGGCTCAGCCCCGGTATGACGCTACTCATGCTGGCTGTTATGCCTCTGGTGGTGCTGGTCACGATGCAGTTCCGCCGCACGGCTTCGCAAAGCTACCGGCGAATACGCATCGCGATTGCAAAGATAAACGCGTATCTGCAGGAACACGTGGCGGGTATTGCCGTGCTGCAACTTTTCAACCGGGAAGAACGCAGCAAACAGGAGTTTGAAAAGATCAACCGCGACCACATGCTGGCGTTTAAGGACTCGATTACGGCTTACGGCTGGTTTTATCCGGTGGTCGAGTTTCTCGGAATGCTCGCTCTCGCGCTGCTGCTTGCTTACGGCGGATTTCGCATCCGGCAGGGAGCGTTGACATTGGGCGTTCTGGTCGCGTTTTTTCAATACGGTTTGCGTTTTTTCCGACCGATCCAGGACCTGAGCGAAAAATACAATATCCTGCAAGGCGCGATGGCGGCTTCGGAACGGGTGTTTAAGCTGCTCGATACGCAACCGGAGATTGTTTCACCCGAGGTGCCGGTCGCCCGCACTGAGAATTCAACCGACATTGAGTTCGATCGCGTGTGGTTTGCCTATCATGGCGAGGACTGGGTGTTGCGCGATGTCAGTTTTCGTATCCGTGAAGGCGAAACGATTGCCATTGTGGGCCATACCGGCGCAGGAAAAACGACGCTCACCAGCCTGTTACAACGCTTTTACGATGTACAGCGGGGGGCGATTCGGATCGGTGGCGTAGACATCCGCTCTATGGATTTGACGGACCTGCGGCGCCATTTTGGGGTTGTGTTGCAGGATCCGTATCTCTTCACGGGTACGGTCGAAAGCAACATCCGGCTGGGCACTCCGGACATCAGCGACGCCGAGATACGTGAAGCGGCGCGGCAGGTCAACCTGCTCGAGTTCATCGACGAGCTGCCCGAAGCGTTTGCCACGCCGGTTCGGGAGCGCGGCACGGGCTTTTCGACCGGTCAGAAGCAGCTCATCAGCTTTGCGCGCGCGCTGGCGCATAACCCGCGCATTCTCATCCTCGATGAAGCTACATCGAGCGTCGATACCGATACGGAGCTACGTATACGGGATGCGCTGAACCGGCTGGTATTGAACCGCACGTCCCTCGTGATCGCACACCGGCTTTCGACGATTCAGCGCGCCGATCGTATTCTGGTCATGCACAAAGCGCAGCTTCGCGAAACGGGTACGCATCAGGAGCTGCTGGCGCGCCGCGGCATCTATTGGAAACTGTACGAATTGCAGTACAAGGAGCAGGAGATTGGATATCGCGAACAACTCGCGCCTGAAGAGCTACAGGGCCGCTAAACCGCCGAGTCCGGTCTTTCGCGCGTTCAGCGGCTGGAAAGTGCGCAAAAAGCTGGCGCTGTTACACAACCTGTTTTTTATCGTCCTTTCGATCGCCGTTTATCTTTCCGTTATTCCGCTCTTTTCGCAGCATCAGGAGCTGGCGCTTTACGATTTTCAGGAAGGCACCGCCAGCACGCTAAATCTTTCGCAGGAAGGCCAGCAATTCCTGGCCGAGCATCCGTCGGGCACGTGGCAGGACGGGCCGAATGGATTGTTCCGGGCCGGCCACGCACCTGGAACCTACCGGCGCGCCGCTCTTTCACCGGCTTTTTACCAGGCTGGGCTGCGGCACGCGCGCATCAGCCTGTTTATCGTGCTCGGCACGCTTTATTTATTGACGATCGTTGTGATGGAATTCATCATCATGCCGCAGTATGTCTATCATCCGCTGCGGCTCATGCTGGATGCCGACGCCGCCACCCAGCAGGGCGACCGCGAGCATGAGCTGATCGACGCGGGCTTCATTTCAAGCGACGAAATCGGCCAGATTATGCGCTCGCGCAACGCTACAGTAGCTCAGTTACGCGAGCAGGAAGACAACCTGGCCAATGCCTTACGGAAGCTCGAGGAACAGGATCGACTGGTGAGTCTCGGCCTGTTGAGCACCAGCGTGGCGCACGAGCTGAATACGCCGCTAGCGGTTCTGCAGGGCTCTCTCGAGAAGCTGCTTGAAAGCAGCGGAGACGCACATACGCTCGAGCGCCTGAATCGCATGCTCCGCGTTACACAACGGCTGCGCAAGATTAGCGAGGGGCTGGTCGATTTCGCACGCGTGCGCAAGGAAGAGACGGAAATGGTTCCGCTACGCGCGCTTATCGAAGAGAGCTGGAACCTGGTTGCAATTGACGAGAAGGCATCTGCCATTCAATTCATCAATAATGTGCGGGCAGCCGACACGGTTTTGGGGAATGCAGACCGGCTGGTGCAGGTTTTCGTGAACCTGCTGCGCAACGCGCTGCTCGCGGTCGGTTCGGGCGGCACCATCCGGGTGGAATCAAAGGCGATGCAGCGCGGAGGTCAGAACTGGATCAGTTGCACGGTGCTCGACAACGGTCCGGGCATTGCGGCCGATTTGCTTCCGAATCTATTCGAAGCGTTTGTGACAACGCGGCTCGACGCGCGCGGCACGGGGCTGGGCCTGACTGTCGCCGAAGGCATCATTTCGCAGCACGGGGGAACGATCGCAGCCTCGAACCGCAGCGAAGGGGGGGCGTGCCTGGAAGTGCTGTTACCGGCGAGCCGCGTATGAGCGAAGCCGCGATCTCACCCGCCGGTCTGGTCGATATCGCCGTGCTCGACGACGATCCGGATTTCCTGAACTACATTGAAGACCTATTGCGCGACGAGGGCAGCTATAGCGTGCGTACGTTTAAGGAAGCCGCCGAGCTATTCGCTTCTGTCGAGAGCCGCGTTCCGGACATCGTCCTGCTCGACATGAAAATGGGTCCGGCGAGCGGCGAGCAGGTGCTGGAGCAGTTGCTCGCACGCTGGCCGGAGCTGTGCATCATTATCATTACCGGATACCCCTCGCTTGAAAGCATGCGGGCCACTTTCAAGCTGCGCGTTTTCGACTATCTCGCGAAACCGTTTTCTATCGCCCAGCTCCGGCAGACTCTGACCAACGCGATCGAGAAGTTCGGGTTCGGCCGCACGGCCCAGGATCGTCTGCGCGAGCGGCTCGGACATCGTATCAAGCTTTTGCGCGCAGGGCGCGACTGGTCGTTAAAGGATCTGGCGGCCACGGCACGTCTCAGCGTGTCGCAGATCAGCTCCATCGAACGAGGCGCCAACCTGCCCAGCATCGAGAGTCTACTCGCCATTTCGCACGCCTTCGGCATACGACCTTCGGAGCTTCTCTCTTCCATCGATTTTTGATCGGTTACTTTTAGAGAGACCGCTCGCAAATTTATACATGAGAGTTGTCCTAATACTGTTTGGGTATATGGCTGCGGCGCTCGGCCAAAGCCTCCACTTTCCATGCCCGGAAAAACTCACCTACGACGTTGAATGGCGTCTCATCAGCGCCGGAACGGCAACCGTTTTACTTGCTCGCGACGCACCACGGAACGGTTGGAATTTCAATCTGAATATCGTGAGCGCGGGCCTGGTTTCGCGTCTCTATCGCGTTGCCGACTCCTATACCATCAATACTTCCGACCGCTTCTGTCTCGATCATGCAACGCTCGACGCGCAAGAAGGTAAAAAACATCTGCTCTCGAAACTTACGGTTGACCAGGCTCGGAACAAACTTGCGTTTGAGCAGCACGATCTTATTAAGAATGGTGTGGAGCAAAAAATTCTTGACGTGGCGCCCTGCACTTATGACATTGTGGGAGCTCTTGCTTCCATTCGCATGTTGAATCTTGAACCCGGGCGCTCTGTCGCATTACCGATTACAGACGGAAAGAAATTCGTACATGCGAAGGTAACCGCGCTGTCCAAAGAAAAGATAACGGTCTCGGGACAAAGCTACGATACGACTCGCTATGAGGCGTTTCTCTTTGACAATGTGCTCTACCGGCGTCATGGGCGGCTGCAGATCTGGGTCAGCAACGACGCGGATCATGTGCCGGTGCAATTGCGCATGATGTTCGGATTTCCCATCGGGACGGTGACGGTTTCGCTTAAGAAACAGGAACACTGAAGCAGCACCCGGCAAACGACTCACTTGCTGACGTTGCGCTCCGGTGTCTATTCGCAGCAGAAGGGACGCGACGTTCAGGTCAAACAATCCAGCGCAACACGGATCACCTCGGTTCCTCCCGATGATGGGTTCTGGCCAGGAAGAAGATTATGGGTGATTATGGTCGCATGACTGCGCTGCCGGAATGCGTGGATCAAGCCGCGTCGACGGGAATACTGGCAAAGCTGAGCGCCGAGCAGAGATCCGTTCTATTATCATCCGGTCATCTCAGCGAGGTGGCGGCGGGCCAGATTCTCTACCTGGCCGAGGATCGGCCACGGTTTGTTGCACTCATCGTCGAAGGCTTTCTACGCGTTTTTATCGGCGGTAGTTCCGGACGCGAGAGCACGATCCGCTATCTCCGCCGGGGCGATCTCCTTGGGGTGGTCGCGGCGCTCTCCGGGCCTTCTGCTACGTCCGTCCAGACGCTGCGAGATTCTCGCATTTGGATGGTCGACAGCGCCGCTCTGCGACGCCAGGCGCAAACCGATATCCAGATCGCCTGGTTTATTGCGGAAGAGTGCGCGCAACGTGTAGCCGCCCTTGTGAACGAGATCGCCGGGAGCGTCTTCGCAACGGTGCGGCAGCGGATCGCGCATCATCTCCTCCACATGGCTCAAGGGCGAACGTCGGCGCCGTACCTGGTCGCGCGGATCACGCAAACGGACTTGGCCAATGCTGCCGGCACGGTGCGGGAGGTCTCAGTCCGCGAACTGCGGGCTTTGCGGGCGGAAGGCTTAATCCGGCCCGGCCGTGAAGGTATCGCGATTCTGGACCCGGACGGTCTGCAGAACATAGCAGCGGAAGCCTTCAGGCCGGGGTATGGAACATAAGTTCCTGACATCCGGTCTCTGCCAAAGTACAGTTGGGTCATGAGTCGCGATGGCAGCATATCTCTGCCGGGGCCATTGGTCGTCTATGGTGCGTACGGAAAAACAGGCGCGATAATCGCGGAAATCGCAGTGAAACGTGGTCATCAGGTCGTGCTTTCCGGCAGCGACCGCGATCGCCTCAACCGCCTCTCCGCGGACATGGGTGTGCCGGGTGTCGCGGTGCGCCTCAATGACCAGGCCGCCGTTCGCAAACTCATCCGGGCCGCAGCTTGCGTGATCAACGTGGCGGGTCCGTTTGCGAGTACGTTCCGGCCCATGTTGCAAGCGTGTTACGCGGAATCCGTGCCGTACGTAGACTTGAACGGCGAGTTGGATGTCTTCCGCGCAATGGAAGATTTTGCTGTCCACCAACAACCAACGATTCCGGTCCTCACGGGCGCCGGCTTCGGAGTGACGGCTGGAGAGAGCGCGGCGATGCATGCCATCAGCATGCTCACGCAACCTCAGCACGTTTGGCTGGGCCTGGCGCCGGATCTGGGTCTGCGTTCGCCGGGAGCGGCCGCCTCGACGCTGCGAACGGTGGCACAGGGCGGTGCGGTAGTGGAGAATGGACGCTTCGTCCCGGAACGGGTGGGACGCCGGTCATTCAAAGCGACGCTGACCGGGGGAACGGACAGCTTCATCAGCATGCCGCTTGGAGAACTGTGGGCTGTGCGGCGAAGCACGGGAGTTTCGGACGTAATCGCAGGAGTGACGCTGCCCACGCCAGAGCGGATCTTTTTGCAGTCAGGTGTTCTCGGAATTTTGGCGCGATCCGAGAAGGTGCGGCGGTGGCTGGCAGCACGCCTTGCTCGCGGTGAGGCGCAAGACGGGCGCGCCTTCGAATCGAGAGTATGGGCTCGGGCAGAAGATCGCAGCGGGCAAACGGCGGAGGCTGTCCTGAAGATGGGAGAGGGTTATAGATGGTCAGCGGAAGCCGCGGTTCGGGCTGCCGAGCATGTGGCCGTCCATCGACGTTCTGGATTTTGGACGCCTGGCCAGTACTTCGGCAAGGAATTCGCTCTTGATGTTCACTCAACGGAATTGTCAGAATTTCCTGCGGGAGTATCACCGTGACGCGCACAGTTTTCGTGCTTCTGTTTGCGGTGACGATCGGCGTATTGCTCGCGGAAAACCTGCTCTATTTTCGGCTGAGCGTTCCCTACATGAAGGGCTTGTCGGCAGGAGCACCCCTCCTCGATATGCGGCCCGGCTACACGCCGGACGCGGCTTACCGGATGCTTGACGTATTAGGCCGCACAGGCCGAGGCGAATACCTGAAACTGCTTTGGACAATAGATCTCTTGCTGCCGGCGCTCTTCGGCCTCTTTCTCTACTTTGCCATCCTTCGCGGTGCGTTTCGTGCCTGGCAATCGATCCCCCTAGTGGCGGCAGGATGCGATTACGCCGAGAACATCACGATTACCATCCTTCTGCTTCGATACCCGATGCATGGACCAGCTTTCGCACGGCTCGCTTCTCTCTTCACCGTCACGAAACTGATCCTTTATGCATCTGGGCTGCTCCTGGCAATTGGCGGCTTCCTGGTGCGAGCGATGAAGACCGTCCCTCGGCGCCTGAAGACTTGACGTGGCGCGGCCGCTTAGCCCCGGAAAGAGAACGACGGCGTTGGAAATCGATGCAGCCGCTGTTTTCCGCATCGGAACAGGAGCCAACCGGTAGTCAATAAATCAGCAGAAATCCACGCGGCGCAGCCACCACTGCGCCGAAGCTCCAGGCAGGCAAATCGTCGCGCCGGCACATGCCGCCGGCAGGTTTTCCCTGCCCGTCGTAAATCTGCCAGACCAGTGAACCGCCGCGGCCCCATGCGGTGCCTTCGGTCCATGCCATCAATGTTTCGCCGCGGGCGGAGATTGCAAGGCGCGGATGCTTGCGGTTCTTTCCTTCCGCCGGCGCGCTAACCGGGGCGGCAGTCGTCTGTGAAATATTCTCGAAAAACACCTGCCCGCGCGTCTCCCAAGCGGCCTCCTCTTTGCCTGCGCCTTCGGCGAAGCTCATGCTGGTCATCGGACAGGCGCTGAGGTTCCATTCCGCTAACTTACGTCCATCGAAGTTGCGGGCGCTGTTGGAAGAAGTGAGGAGGTATATGTCGCGGTGCACACTGTCGGTTGCAGAGCGATACAACACGCGCACGCGCCCTTGCTGATCGGCGAAAATTGCCATGCCGCAGCAGGCGCATGCTCCCGTAGACTCGCTCCAGGCCGTATGCTCTGGCGCAAAGGTCTTCCCATCATCATCGGATTTTGTAATCCAAACCTGCCGGCCGGCTTCTCCCTGCGCGGCTCCCACCGATTTTCCGTGCCAGGCGACATAGACATGCCCGGTGCGATCTGCCGCAACTGTTCCGCCGCCATCCAGACCGAACGTGTGAGTCATCAGGTTCCGCTGGGGCTCGAAGGAACTGCGCGTCGGGTTCAACCGAGTGAAAAGCATCGGCTCGCCGGCGTTGCCGGATTCCGGATTGAGCGGCCCTTTCGGCAAAGCTTTGGAGGAACCGTTCCACGCCACGTAAACTTGACCGTCTTTTGCAATCGCCATTTCGCCGCCGCGGATCGTGCCGGCGGCTATCGCGCTTCCCGGCACGCTGTTGACGCGCAGGGGAGCAGACCAACTTCGTCCCTCATCGCGCGACCTCACGTAATACAGATCGCCGCCCGCCGCTTCGCCTGAATAATAAAGCAGGTGAAGAGTGCCGCTCGCATCCAGCGCCACCTGCGGTTGAACTCCACCGTTCGGCACGCGTATGACCGTTACCGCGGGACCGTGCGGCGCTTGATTTGCAGCCAGCACAACCGCAAGTGTCGCAAGTGCAAGAATCGATTTCATGCGGCGTTCCGGAACGCGCGCGGAGTCGCGCCGAATTCCGCGCGGAAAGCGCGGTTAAACGTGGAGATATCTTCGAAGCCGCAATCGATCGCGACATCGATAATTTTCTTCTTCTTTTCTGTATTCATCTGTATCGCGGATTCACGCAGGCGCAGGCGTCGAAGATATTGGTGCGGCGTCACACCAGTAATCACTCGAAATGTGCGCAGGAAATGAAACGGACTCAAGCGCGCCTCCTGAGCAAGATCTGCCAGTGAATGAATTTTCCCGATCCGGTGCTCGATCATTCGGATACTCCGGGTGACGCGTGCAATCGAGCTTGGTTCCGCGCCCGAACCCGGGGAAACGCCCTGGGCAAGCTGGATGGAGCGCGCGGCCAGCTCGATGCTCAATTCCTCCCAGGAGACATCCTCTTTCGCGAAGACTGCCGCACAACTACGCGCGATTACTGCTGATAAGGCGCGCAGGGGAGGCAGGCGCAGCGCGCGGAATACCGGGCCGCGAACTCGCCCTCCTGCCTCAACAGCCAGACGCTCGAAAAATTCGGGCGCATACCAGAAGGAAAAACAGCGGTCGCCTGTCGCATGTTCGTGGCTGCATTCAAAACACTGGCCGGCATTGCCGAGCAACAGCGAACCGGGCGTCATGAGCTCGCGGCCCGCATCGGAACGGTATTGAAACGTTCCCGCAGCTACGATCGCAATCGATGTGTTCGTGTGGCGCTCTTCAAATGGTAGGTCGCGCGGTCCCGATGTGCAAACGATGTCCGAAACGCACCAGCCGTCGCCTTGTGCGATGCAGCGCGCCGCGAGCGATCCTGCTTCCGTACGGCTTCGCGTCTCCTTATTACAATCGAGCGCAATTTTTGCCAAGAATGCGGCGGCTCCTGAAGTTACAAAAAGTTAGGTAGGGCGAAAACCAACAACAATTTTAGCCCACAAGGAGATCAAGAAATGGCCTCTAGAGCGATGACTCAAGAAACGTTTTCCCCAGCATTGCTGAGCCGCTGGAAACAATTGAACGAAAAACTGCTCGCAATCGGTAATGCCTTTCCCGAGGCAAACTACGATTGCCGACCCGCTGAAAGAGTACGCTCGTTTGCGGACGTCTTCCGGCATCTTGCGTTCTGGAATCAGTATGTCGCCGGCAGCGCTCGCGGCAGCAATCCGGCTGGCGGGCCTAACGAACTGTCAGCAAAGGAATATCCAGGAAAAAAGCAGGTGCTGGGGATTTTTGAAACGACAGCCGTCGAATCCGCGGCGGCTCTGGAGCAAGGCGTGTCTGCCGGTAAAGAAGAGCTTTGTCTCGATTTTCTCCAGCATTCAGCAGAACACTACGGGCAACTCGTCGTCTATTGCAGGCTGAACGGCATCGTCCCTCCGGCGTCGCTCGCAGCCGAGTAACCACAGGCCCACTTCTGCTATTCTTTCGGTGGCGCCGACATTTTTTGCGGCGACCACCGAACAACACCTGCCGCCCTGCCGGGCAGCATGTAAGTCCGGGACTTGATCAGTTACTGACAGGTACCAAGGCGATGCTGAAAACAACTCTCGATTTCCTCGATGCTAAACGCGATGGCCGCAAGCTGTCGCTGGTAACGTGTTACGACTACACCTTCGCCCGTCTGCTTTCCCAAAGTCCGGTTGACGCGATCCTGGTCGGAGACAGCGCTGCGATGGTGATGCACGGCCACCCGTCAACTCTGTTTGCAACACCTGACATGATGCGCGCGCATACCGAGGCGGTCACGCGCGGCGCACCCGCAAAACTTGTCATAGCGGACATGCCCTTTCTCTCGTTTCGCAAAGGCGTGGCGGCTGCAATGGATACAGCACAGCTCATGATGACGGCCGGGGCTCAAGCCGTGAAACTCGAAGGCGTTGATGGGCACGAGAACGTGATTGAACGGCTGGCGCAAAGCGGCGTCCCTGTCATGGGGCATCTCGGGCTGCAGCCGCAATCCATCCATTTTTATGGCGGCTATCGGGTTCAGGGCCGTAGCGAAAGCTCCGCCCAGGAAATTCTTCGCCAGGCAAAAGCACTCGAAGCTCTCGGCGCTTTTGCGGTGGTGCTCGAGTGTATCCCGGCAGCTCTTGCCGCTGAAATTACGACAACTCTGCGCATTCCGACGATCGGTATCGGTGCGGGCGCGGGCTGTGACGGGCAAATTCTTGTTCTTCAGGATCTGCTCGGATTAAACGTCGATTTTCAGCCGAAATTTGCGCGGCGGTTTCTATGCGGCGCGCATAATGTGGCCGATGCCCTCGCGCATTTCGATGAGGCTGTCAAGAGCGGCGCGTTTCCCACCCGCGACGAAACCTACTTGTAGTGCAGGTCTGGAACACAATTGCCGCCTGGCAATCCCGGCGTGAACATATCATGAGCCGCAGCATCGGATTTGTTCCAACGATGGGCGCGCTCCATCGCGGTCATGCATCGCTTGTCGAACGCTGCCGCGGGGAAAGCGAAATTGCGGTGGTCAGTATCTTCGTCAATCCATCGCAATTCAACGATCCGAAGGACCTGGAGCGCTATCCACAAACCCTGGAAAGCGATCTGGGTCTGCTTAGAGAGCTGAATGTCGATGACGTCATCGTGCCGTCAGCAAGCGAAATGTATCCTCATGGCTACCGGTTCCGTGTGCAGCCCGATGAGCGATTCCGAATGATGGAAGGCTTATACCGGCCCGGCTTTCTGGAAGGTGTAGCGACCGTGGTTTTGAAGCTCCTGAACCTCGTCCGGCCGCAACGCGCCTATTTCGGCGAGAAGGATTTTCAGCAATTGATGCTCATAAAAGATCTGGTCGAGGAATTTTTCATACCCTGCGACGTCGTTCCCTGCCCCACCGTGCGAGCCGATTCCGGACTTGCCGAGAGTTCGAGAAATGCGCTGCTTTCAAGCGATGGCCGCCGCAAAGCCGCTTCGCTGTTCCGCACCCTAAAAAGCGCCGCCAGCGCCCGCGAAGCTCATGCGATACTCGAGTCGCTTGGCTTCAAAGTCGATTACGTTGAAGAGCACTGGCACCGTCGTTTTGCCGCCGCGTTTCTGGATGGGGTTCGCCTGATCGATAACGTCCCGCTATGCTCCTGACACTGGACGTCGGCAATAGCCAAATCTTCGGCGGAGTTTTCGAAGGGCCCGATCTGAAACTAACCTTCCGGCGCACGTCCGGCATCCGCTCGTCTTCCGACGAGTTCGGAACGTTTTTTCGCGCTGTGCTGCGCGAGAACGGAATCGATCCCGCAAAGATTCGAGAAGCGGGTATCTGCTCGGTTGTGCCTGACGTGGTGCACTCGCTGCGCAACTCCTTTCGCAAATACTTCGGGTTTGACCCTTTTTTGCTGCAGGCGGGCGCAAAGACCGGACTCAAGATTCGCTATCGCAATCCGCTCGAAGTAGGTGCGGACAAAATTGCAAACGCCATCGGCGCGCTGATGAGATTTCCGGGCCGCAATTTGATCATCATCGACTTTGGAACGGCCACGACACTCTGCGCGGTATCGAAAGACAAAGAATATCTGGGCGGGATCATCACCCCCGGCATTAACATTTCGATGACCGCGCTCGAATCGAATACGGCGCGCCTGCCCACGGTAGAGATCGTGCGTCCTGCTGAAATTCTCGGGCGCTCCATCATCGAAAGTATTCAATCGGGTCTCTATTACGGCACTTTGGAAACCGTCAAAGCGCTCAGCGCGGCAGTTGCCAGGCAGCACTTTGCCGGCGAGCCACCGATTGTCGTCGCAACGGGCGGATTTGGCAGGCTCTTCGAGCGCGAATCGCTTTTCGAAGAATTTGTGCCCGAGCTTCCGCTAATCGGATTGCGGCGCGCGGTTGAATTGTCGCGAACCGACGCGCGCTCCTGAACTCTAAATTTGGCTGGCTTCAGCGTCCATCCCTGCAACCGCCCGAGTGCAAGCAGTTCCGGCGCGGAGAATCCTTCCGGATGAATTGGCCAGTGGAATGAGCCGGCCGGGTCGTTGGAAAAATATTGCTCGAACGCAATACGCCCCTTTAGCACTTGTACGGTTGAGCCCGGCTTCAAAATCGTCGCTGCAAGCGTTGCGGTGAAATCGGACAACGACAAAGTGTCTGCTCCTATGAAAACCTGGTTCGGCAGACGGTGATTTTGCCGAACGAACTCAGCCGCATCTTGCTTCGCGCGCTCAAATAGGTAGTGCGGAATAGTGTCGCTTTTCCAGGTTGTGGCGGATGCCGCCGTCGGACCGTCCACGATCTGCGGCTCGAGGCCGAGCATTTGAACAAGCATGTCTGCCGGCGACAAGACTGCATTGCCGGTATCCAGGAACGTAATATTCTGCAGCAAGTGTTCCGCAACCTTGCGCGCGTCCACGGCCGGCGGAAGGGGTCCGGCATAGATTCGCGGCAGTTCGCGCGCCGTCACGAACTGCACACCCGGATTTTGCTTCATGTAACTCACGAATTCGTGGAGCACGTGATAGCAGCGCTCCGATTCCTCCGGCGTACGTCCTTTGGCCTGCTTCCAATCGGCACGCGCCGGCATAGCTCCCCTATTAAAGTTCACCGCATCCCAAAATTCCGTCGTGACGAACTCAGTCGGGTGATAGTAAATGCTGATCACGCCGCCGCCGGCGGCGCTCAGGCGAGCGACGGTTTCGTCAAAGCGCGCATAGGCGGCCTTATCTTCCGCACCCACATTCAACTCCGCACGGAACTGGTTCTTGCCCATATGAAAGACGTGCAGCAGGCCGCCATACCAGAACGGCTGCTCGTTCAATCCCACCTGCTCGCCTTCATCGAGATACATCGGAATGCCCATGCGCCGCAACGCGAGCTCTGTCTGCGGCCCCCACGACGAACCGGGCTGTCCGTAGCAAGCGGGAGTCACCCCGAAGATGCGGCGGATATCCGTGATGCCTGCCTGCTCGCGCCGCTCAAACTCGGCTGCGCCCTCCACGAATCCGAACAGCCGCAGATATTCGGCCGGAGCCGGATGCAAGCTGTGCCAGTTCGAGTGGTATCCGATGGTATGTTTCGAAAGCGCTCGAATCACGTCGGTCCGATGCCTTGATTCGAGCACACGCGCCTTTTCTCCAACGATCTTGAACGTCGCTCGCACTCCGAGGGCAGTCAGATCATTCGCAATGCGCAATGCTGCGTCGTCGGCCTTCGGATCGATGTAGTCTTCTGTATCAAACCACAGGACGACGTATACCGGATTTCGCGCAAACAACTGCCCAGCTAATAGCAAAAGACACAAAAGCCGCATGCGCATCATTTCTCCTTGGGCAGGCGAAACGCAATCAGCGAATCGCCCGGTTTACCGGCGAAGAGGTCCCTGGCGGGCGTTGAAAAATACAGAACGTTACCAATGTCGACGGGCCAATCCGTCTGCGCCAAAGTGACACCTGCCGCCAACAGAAACAAACTGAGTTGCGCAACCATGTATAGCTTGTCAGTATAAGCGGACACGCATTTCGTTTGCGGCCACCCACTGCAATACTTCCTTCATCTACTCAGAGCGTTCGCACTTCGATGAGGCGCTCGGGCCGCTTGCACACGTTCAAGACATTCCGCAAGGGCCGCCCAAGCAGCGGGAATGCGACTTCCATCACGTCGCCTTGCTCGAGCATTAGACCGTCGCCAAAGCTGAACGCACTCGCGCCGAAGAAATGAACGTGCATATCTCCGGGCTGGCGGTGTTCCGCATATTTGAAATGATGGTGCTCCAGGTTTTCAAG